>NZ_JBIVNJ010000003.1:82357-469420 GCF_044753585.1 Streptomyces sp. NPDC088354
CCCTGCGCGGCCGCCCCCCGCGGGGGGGGGGGGGGGGGGGGGGGGGGGCCCGGGGGGGGGGGGCGCCCCCCCCCCCCACGGCTATGCCGGGGAAGGCAGCCGCAGGTAGAAGCGGACCCGGGTGCCGTCGGCGCCGGTCCGCGTACGGACCAGGTCGGCGAGGTGGTGCACCATCAGCAATCCGCGTCCGTGCGGCATACCGCGGACCGCCGGGCGGCGCCCCGCGAGCGGGTCGTCCAGGCGACCGGCGTCGGCGACCTCGCACACCACATGGCCGTCCTCGGTCCAGACCCCTACGCTCCCGGAACCGCCCGCGTGCACCACGCTGTTGGTGATCAGCTCCCCGGCGGCCAGAGAGAAGTCGCCGAGCCGCTCCCCGCTCAGGCCGAGCCGGCGGGCCCGCTCGGTCGCGAGGTGGCGGGCGTCGGCGAGGTGCTCGGCGTCGAAGGGGTCGGGGACGGTGTCGGGCGGCGGGGGCGGCAGGGTGTTGTACGCGGCCACCACGCGGTCCGGCGCGTACGCCGCGCTGCGCGACAGGCGTCCGCCGCCGACGGTGACCGGGTGCGTGGCGTGGGCGTCGGCGAGCGCGGTGGCGTCCAGGCGGGCGGCGTCGTAGGGACACAGGATCGTCATGGGGCGGTCGGCGAAGGCCAGGTTGATCAGTGCCTCGTGCTGGGCGCAGGCGGGGTACTCCGTGGCCGTGCGTCCCGGCCAGACGGGCTCGCCGATGATGCGGACGCGGCGGTCCGGGTGCTCGTCGGCGAAGGCCCGCAGCACGCCGGGGATGATGCGGCCCGGGTTGCGGCCGGCCCGTTGCATGTCGTGCCACTGGACCTGGTCGGCCCGCGCTCCCAACTGGGCCCGCAGCAGTTCCAGTCGGGCCCCGGGCACGGCGACGGCGACCGGCTCCCCGCTGTAGAGCCCCTCCAGGACGAAGGGGACCGTGCCCTCCATGTACTCGCGCATGCTCCGGTAGAACAGCGCCGGGTGCACGAACGGCCCGGCGCCGGAAGCCTCGCTCCGCACCTCGTCCCGCACCTTGCCACCTTCCGCCGCCCCCGGCGACCCTACCAACCGCTCGCGCGCCGCGGGCGCGGCAGCGCGGGTCCGGCGGAAGCCGCCCGTGCCCGGGGCGTGCGGCGCGACGTGCGCGTCCTGCCCGGCCGGACGGCCTGCGCTTGTGCGGGCACGCCCGGATCCCGCGTTGACAGGCAGCCGGACGGCTGCCTATCGTCGATGGCACAGGCAGCCGCCCGGCTGCCTGTCCGGGACGGCGGGGAATGGACGACGCGATCTTCAAGGCACTGGCGGACCCGAGCCGGCGCACGCTGCTCGACAGCCTCAACGCCCGCAACGGGCAGACCCTGCGGGAGCTGTGCGCCGGACTGGACATGGCCCGGCAGTCGGTCAGCAAGCACCTCGCCGTCCTGGAGGCGGCGCACCTGGTGACGACCGCCCGCCGCGGCCGCGAGAAGCTGCACTTCCTCGACGCCGCCCCCGTCAACGCCATCGCCGAGCGATGGATCGGCCAGTACGACCGCGAACGCGCCCGCGCGCTCGCGGACCTGCACAGGGCATGGGAGCTGCCGGCGATGAGCGAGAGCGCGTTCGTCTACACGACCTACATCCGCACGACGCCGGAACGCCTCTGGCAGGCGCTGACCGATCCGGCCTTCACGCGCCGCTACTGGGGCGTGGCCTTCGAGACCGACTGGCGCCCGGGGTCGGCCATGGTCTGGGAGGAGAAGGGCGCCCGGACCGCCGACCCGGACCAGGTCGTCCTGGAGTCCGAACCGTACCGGCGGCTGTCGTACACCTGGCACGCCTTCACCCCCCAGTGGGCCGCGAACGCCGGCGTGGACGCGGACGTGCTCGCCCGGCTGGCCCGCGAACAGCGGTCCCACGTGACGTTCGAGATCGAACCGCTCGGCGACACGGTCAAGTTGACCGTGATCCACGAGGCCCACGACCCCGGCAGTACCGCGCTCGACATGGTCCGGCACGGCTGGCCCGCCCTCGTCTCGGGCCTCAAGACCCTCCTGGAGACGGGCGAGACCCTTCCCGAGCCGCGCTAGGCCCGGTCGTCACATGGCCGCCGGCCGCCCGGAGGGCGGGCAGGAATGTGACGACAGGGCCTGTCAGGCGTCGCCGCGCCGTGGGACGGGACGCCCCGTCCCGGGTCCGCGACGCATCACCGGGCGTCCGCGTGTGCGTCCACGCGGCGAAGGATGGCCTCGCCGAGCCGCCACCTGTCGGAGTCGCGGACGAGGCGCGTCCGCTGTCCGGCCCTGATGACGCCGGCGAGCCGCTGCCGCTGCACCGCGTCAAGGTCGTCGACCATCTCCTCGACCAGGCACATCGCCTGGTACTGCTCAAAGGCGCTGTGCGAGTCCGCGACGGTGCCGAGCGCCGCGTCGAAGTTCCGCAGTTCCGGCCTGGCCTGCATCATGGCCAACGCGGTGATGCGCTCCTCGTCACTTCCCTCCTGGAGCCAGCGCAGCACCTGGCCGGGCTCGAACTCCTGCTCCGCGGCGAGTCGCCGCGCCTGACTCATCACCGCTTCCATCGCGCGCGTGCGCTCCCGGCCGGGGCGCATCGAACCGCGGACGGACCGGTAGTCCGCCGCGATGGGACCGGCCGCCTGGAGCAGCGCCTCTGCCTCCAGGCGCAGTTGGGCCGCCTCCGCGGTATCGCCGCGCTGCTCCGACTCCTCCGCCAACGCGTATCTCTCCGCTGCCGCGGCGCGCAGCCTGAGGGTTGATCCCCCGACTTCGAAGCTCTCGACGCGATTGCCGAGCAGCCCGAACACCAGCAGCACACCGCCGAAGGTCAACAGCACAGCCGTGCCCGTGCCGTTCTGCGTCACGAAGACGGCGAACACCCCGGTCCCGAAGGACAGGGCACCCAGGAGGCCTGTCAGCACCTGCAGGACAGGCGTGAACGGACCGGACGTGGGTCGTCTTTCCACCGGCTTCTCCTCGAGACGTGACCTGCGACCCGCGGCTGCGGACCGCTGGAAGCTACCGTGCTTTCAGGGCGCCGCGCACGGGTTCGGGTCCGACGGCTGGACTGCCGCGAGGTGGACCGGCGACACCGGGGGCACAGGGCGCGGGGCTACGCTCCCAGCCGCGTGCGCAGGAACGCCAGGGCGGCCTCGTCGTCGTCGATCGCGCCGCCCTCGTGGCCGTTGTAGGGCCAGACGGCGATGTCCTTGGGACCCGCGTAGGCGTTGTACGCGGCGAAGACCGTCGAGGGCGGGGTGATCTCGTCCATCAGGGCCGCCGAGAAGCGGGCGGGGACGCGGGCGCGGGCGGCGAAGTTGACGCCGTCGAAGTACGCCAGGGTGCGGTGGACGCGGGCGGCGCGGTCGCGGTGCACGGCGAGGTAGCGGCCGATCTCGCGGTACGGGTCGGCGTCCGTGACGACGACGGCGCGGGGGAAGTCGCACAGGAACGGCACGTGCGCGACCAGGGCCGAGACGTCGGGGACGAGGGCCGCGACCGCGAGGGCCGTGCCGCCGCCCTGGCTGGCGCCGAGCACCGCCACGCGGTCGGGGTCGACGGAGGGCAGCGTGCGTACCGCGTCGACGGCGCGCACGGCGTCCGTGAACAGCCGCCGATAGTAGTACCGGTGGGGGTCCTCGATGCCGCGGGTCATCATGCCGGGTGCCTGCGGGCCGGCGGACCCGGAGTCGGGGGTGTCGCCGCGGCTCCAGCCGGAGCCCTGGCCGCGGGTGTCCATGTGGAGGTGGGCGAAGCCCGCGGACGCCCACAGCAGCGACTCCAGGGCGTGCCCGCGGCCGCCGCCGTAACCGACGTAGGACACGACGGCGGGCAGCGGGCCCTCCGCGCCGCGCGGGAGCCGCAGCCAGGCGCGTACCGGCTCGCCGCCGTACCCGGGGAAGGTGACGTCGAAGACGTGCACGGTGCGCAGGCCGGTGTCGACCGGTTCGACCGTGACGGCGCCGGGCGGCGCGGCGGCGCGCGCCGCGGCGAGCGTGCCGTCCCAGAAGTCGTCGAAGTCGTCCGGCGCGGTCTGGGTGCTGCGGTGGGCCCGCAGTTCCGGCTCGGGCAGATCGGTGAACACGGCTGTGGCTCCAGGGTGGTCAGGGGGTGAGGGGCCGGTAGTCGAACCAGTCGACGTCGGCGACGCCGGCGGAGGCGGCCTCGTGCGCGGTGGCGTAGGGGCCGAACCACACGCCGAGGAAGCCCCCGGCGCGCGGGGAGCTGAGGAATCCCCCGTCCACCGCGGCCAGTTCGGTCTCCACCGGCTCGGGGCCGTCCACCGGGGCGTACCGCAGCCCGAGGCGCTGGCCCTCGGCGTGGATGCGCAGCACCACAGGACCGCCCGCGGGCAGCGGTGCCTCGGCGACGACGCGTTGCACACCGTGCTCGCGGACGGCGGCGAGCACGCGGCGCCCGCCGCGGCCGTCGCCCGCGACCGCCAGCACGAGGTGGTCGGCCTCGGACTGGCGGACGGCCAGGCCCGCCCACTCGCCGGGCGACCGCGGCGCCACGTCGAACAGCGCGGAGACGCTGACGCGCTGGTGCTGCTGCCGCCGTCCGAGGAAGCAGGGCGTGGCGGTGTCGGCGAGCGACGCCGCACCGAGCGGCAGCCGCAGGTGGCCGGGCCGTGCGGTCAGCGACCAGAACGGCGGGCCGGTGCGGACCTGGTTCCAGGACGGGCGCAGCGCGGGGCCGTCGAAGTCGTCGCGGGCCGGTTCCCGGTACGGCTCGGCCGGCGGGCCCGCGACCGCGGGCGGGGCGAACGGCCCGAGGGTCGTGCCGACGCCGGGCGCGAAGAGGGGCCAGCCGTCCTCCCACGTCACGGGGACGAGGAAGGTCTCCCGCCCGAGGTTGGGGTGGTAGCCGCCGTAGGGGCGGCTGCCGAGGAGCACCGCCCACCACTCCCCCGCCGCGGTGTGCACGAGGTCGGCGTGGCCGACGCCGACGACGGGGAAGTCGCGGCCCAGGTGCCGGTGGGTGAACACCGGGTTGGCCGGGTTGCCGGTCCAGGGCCCGGTGACGTGGTCGGCGCGGGCGACGCTGACGGCGTGCCGGTGCTCGGTGCCGCCCTCGGCGGCGAGCAGGTAGTAGCGGCCGTCGACCTTGTACAGGTGCGGCCCCTCCGCCCACACCGCGCCGTGCAGCGCTCCGCGCCACAGCAGGTGCTCGGGCCCGGTGAGGGCGACCGCGACGGGGTCGAACTCCCGCAGCCAGACGTCGGTCTGGCCGTCCCACTCCCCCGGTTCGGCGAGCCGGGTGCCCGTGCACCAGGCGCGGCCGTCGTCGTCGAAGAAGAGGGAGGGGTCGATGCCGGGGGCGTCGTCGAGCCACACCGGGTCGCTCCACGGCCCGGCGGGGTCGGTGGCGGTCACGACGAAGGTGCCGTTCCTGCCCGTGCCGCCGACCAGGGTGGTGATGACCCAGAAGAGCCCGTCGTGGTGCCGGATGGTGGCGGCGAAGATCCCCTCGGAGGAGGCGACGCCGCCGAGGTCCACCTGCGCGGGGCGGTCCAGGACGTGGCCGATCGGCCGCCAGTGCACCAGGTCGCGGCTGTGGAAGACGGGGATGCCGGGGAAGTACTCGAAGGTCGAGGTGATCAGGTAGTGGTCGTCGCCGACCCGGCAGACGCTCGGGTCGGGGTGGCAGCCCGGCAGTACGGGGGCGGCGGGGGCGGCAGCCTGGTCACAGCCGCCCGCCACCTCCCCCGTACCGTCGGACGGCTTCACCCGGTCGCCCCGGAGGCGGCCGTGACCCGCGCGTGCAGCCTGCGGGTGTGATCCACCTGCCGTGCCGGGCCGGTGAGTTCGGCCCGTGCCGTGAGCCGGACATCGGCACTGGAGGCACCCAGTCGCAGTTCCAGCGCGCCGGGCTCCACGACGCGCCGGCCGTCCCGGCCGGTGAACGCCGCGACGTCGGCGGGGACGGTCACCCGGACGCGGGTCGCCTCGCCCGCCTCCAGCGGGAGCCGCAGGTACCCCACCAGCCGCTGCACGGGCTGCACGACCGAGGCGACCGGGTCGTGCAGATAGACCTGGACGACCTCGCTGCCCGCGCGGGCACCGGTGTTGCGGACGGTGAAGGACAGCTCGACCTCGCCGTCGGTGCCGGTGACGGCCCGGCCGTCCTGCGCGGCGCCCGCTCCCGCGACGTCGAGATCGCCCCACTCGAAGGCCGTGTAGGTCAGCCCGTGGCCGAACGCGAACGCGGCGGCCGGGTCGATGTTGGAGACCTCGCTGGCCCGCGCGAGCGGTGCGGCCAGATACGTGGACGGCTGCACGGCCGGGTGTGCGGGCACGCTGACCGGCAGGCGCCCGGAGGGGGCGATGCGGCCGCCCAGGACGCCGGCGAGCGCCGGAGTCCCCTCCTGGCCGGGGAAGAAGGACTGCACGATCGCGGCGGCCTCGGTGACGGCCCGGCCCAGGGCGTAGGGCCGTCCGGCGAGCAGGGTGAGCACCACGGGGGTGCCCGAGTCGAGCAGCGCGTCGAGGAGTTGCTGCTGCACGCCGGGGAGGGTGAGCGACTCGGCGTCGCAGCCCTCGCCGCTGGTGCCGCGCCCGAACAGGCCGGCCCGGTCGCCGAGCGCGGCGATGACGACGTCCGCGTCCCGCGCGGCGCGCACGGCCGCCGCGAAGCCCTTGGTGTCGGGGTCGTCGATGCCGCAGCCCGCGACGGTGACGATCTCGGCGCCGGGGAACTCCGCGACCAGCGCCTGGCGGAGCGTGGGCAGGTCGATGCCGGGCGGGGTGCCCGGGTGCTGCGACCCGACGTGGACGGGGAAGGAGTAGCACCCCAGGACGGCGGCCGGGGTCTCGGCCTGGGGGCCGACGAGCGCGATCCTGGCGGGCCGGTGGAGCGGCAGGGTGCCGTCGTTGCTCAGCAGGATCACCGACCGCTCGGCGAGCTGCCGGGACAGCTCGCGGTGGGCCGCGGAGTCCAGGTCGACGGTGCCGCGCAGGCTCTCGGGGTCGGTGAGGTCGGAACCGGCGAGGGCGGGCGGCACCGGGCTCCACTCGGGGTCGAGCAGCCCGAGTTGCGCCTTCTGCGTCAGGACCCGGCGCAGGGCCCGGTCGATCAGCTTCTCGTCGATCCGGCCGGCGGCGACGGCGTCGCGCAGCGGCTGCCCGAAGGTCTTGACGGTCGGCAGTTCGATGTCGACACCGGCGGTGAGCGCGGTGCCGGCGGCATCGGCCCAGTCGGCGGCGACGCCGTGCAGGGTCTTGAGGAAGGCGATGCCGAAGTAGTCGGCCACCACGGTGCCGTCGAAGCCCCAGGTGTCGCGGAGCAGTCCGGTCAGCAGTTCCTCGTCGGCGGCCGACGGCACGCCGTCGGTGTCGGTGTAGGCGTGCATCACCGACCGGACGCCGCTCTCGCGGACCGCCATCTCGAACGGCGGCAGGACGACGTCGGCGCGCTCGCGCGGTCCCATGCTGACGGGCGCCAGGTTGCGCCCGGCGCGGGAGGCCGAGTAGCCGGCGAAGTGCTTCAGGGTGGCGACGATGCCGGCCGACTCCAGTCCCTGGATGTACGCGGTGGCGATGGTGCCCACCAGGTACGGGTCCTCGCCGATCGTCTCCTCCACACGGCCCCACCGCGCGTCGCGCACGACGTCGAGGACGGGGGCCAGGCCCTGGTGGATGCCGACGGCGCGCATGTCGCGGCCGATGGCGGCGGCCATGACCCGGACCAGGTCCGGGTCGAAGGAGGCGCCCCACGACAGGGGTACGGGGTAGGTGGTGGCGCCCCAGGCGGCGAAGCCGGCGAGGCACTCCTCGTGCGCCATGGCGGGGATGCCGAAGCGGTTGGCGGCGGCGATCCGCTCCTGGGTGCGCATCAGGGACAGCGCGCCGAGGGCGGGGTCGACGGGGGCGGTGCCGAAGGGCCGGGTGAGCTGGCCGAGGCCGGACGGAAGAAGGTCGTCGAGGCTGGGGGGCTGGTCCATGTCGTGCTGGTGCGGGGCGACTTCGGCGCCCTCGTTGGACGCGCCGACCCAGAGGCCGTACAGCTGCGCGATCTTCTCGTCCGGGGTCATGTCGCGGATCAGCGCCTCGACGCGGGAGTCGGCGGTCACGTTGTCGTTCACTTTCCTCCGACACCCATCAGCCCTTGGACGAGGGCACGGCGGGCGAACAGGTAGACGAGCAGGACGGGGATGGTCGACAGGACCACGGCGGCCAGCAGGCCGGGGATGTTGATGCCGTACTGGGTCCGGTAGTTGTACAGGCCCAGCGTGATCACCTTGGTCTCGTCGGACTGGGTGAGCACCAGGGGGAAGAGGAATCCGTTCCACGCCTGGAGCGCGGAGAAGACGACGATCGTCGACAGCCCGCTCTTGGACAGCGGCACCACCAGCTGGAAGAAGGTGCGGCGCACCGAGGCGCCGTCGACGGCCATCGCCTCGAACAGTTCGGTGGTGATGTCGCGCATGGTGCCGGTGAGGATCAGCGTGCAGACCGGCAGGCAGAACGCGGCCGTGGGCAGGATGACGCCGACAAGGTTGTCGTAGAGCCCGGCCTTGCTGATCACGTAGAACATCGGGACGATCACCGCCTGGGCGGGGATGGCGAGTCCGAGCAGGAAGAGCCGGAACACCCCGGAGGTGCCGCGTCCCCGGTTGCGGACGATCGTGAACGCCAGCGGCGGCACGAGCAGCACGACGATGGCGACGACACTGACGGTGACGACCACGGTGTTGAGGAAGTACTGCCCGAAGCCGTTGCTGAAGTCCTGGACGTAGTTGTCCAGGGTGAAGGACTTGGGGAAGGACAGCGGGCCGTTGGCGCTGTACGCCGAGCGGGACTGCACGGTCGCGCCCAGCATCACGTACAGCGGCAGGCCGACCAGTGCGAGCCACACCAGGGCGCCGAGGCCCGCGAGGTAATTGGGGCGGCGCCTCATCAGAGCCCTTCCTTGGTGCCGGCCATCTTGTCGTAACCGGAGACCTTGACCACGACGAGCGAGATCACGGTGGCGACGACGACGAGCATCAGCGCGATGGCGGCGCCCGCGCCGAAGTCGAAGCCCTTGAAGGCCTTGTCGTACATGTAGTAGGCGCTGATGGTGGTGTCGGTGCCGGGCCCGCCCTGGGTGAGGATCAGCACGGTGTCGAAGGTCGTGAGGCCGCCGACGACCATGAGGATCACCGAGGTGATGATCGAGTTGCGCAGCTGCGGCAGTGTGATGTGGAAGAACTTCCGTACGGTGCCCGCCCCGTCGATCTCCGCCGCCTGGTAGAGCACCTGCGGGATGGCCCGGGTGGCGCCCTGGTAGATCAAGGCGTGGAACGGCGTGAACTGCCAGGTGCTGACGAACACCAGCACCCCGATGGCGGCGGTCTGCGTGCCGAAGAGGTTGCCGTCGCCGAACAGCCAGCGCGCCTGCGAAGGCACGCCGAAGTTCGGGTCGAGCAGGGCCCGCCAGAGCACCGACACGGCGGTGGCCGACAGCAGCAGCGGTACAAAGAAGATCGCGGACAGCACGGCCCGGTTGCGCTCGGGACCCGCCGCCCAGACGCCGAGCAGGATGCTCAGCGGGGTCTGGACGACGACGCCGAGCACGGTGAGCAGGACGCTCAGCCACAGGCTCTTGATCATCACCGGGTCCTGGAAGAGGCGGACCCAGTTGTCGAAGCCGGCGTACTCGGGCGAGCCGAGGCCGTTCCAGGCGGTGAAGGACAGGACCGCGACCATCACCAGCGGAACGAGGGCGAACAGCGCGAAGAACACGGTGGCGGGGAGCGCCCAGGCCAGGCCCGGCCGGCCGACGGTGCGGCCGGCCGGGCGCTGGGTCTGTCGCTTGCCCGTCACGGTGGCGGCGAGGGAAGCCATGCGGGGGACGTCGCTTTCAGGAGGCGGGCAGGGCCTGCATGGCCTTGATGAAACCGTCGGCGTCGAGCTGGCCGTTGAAGAACTGCTGCACGGCCTGCTGGATCGGCGTGCCGGCCGCCGGCGGGTAGGCCTGGTCCCACGACAGCTGGAACGAGGGGGCCTTCTGGACCAGATCGAACTGGTACTTCAGGTACTCGGGGTGGTCGGTCGTGTCGAGGAACTTGGTGGTGTTCGTGGTGGTCGGCAGGTTGCCGATGGCCAGCTGCTGCTTCACGAAGCTGTCGGAGTACATGAGCTTGAGGAAGTCCGCGACCGCGTCCGGGTGCTCGGTCTTCTTCAGCACCGAGTAGAAGTTGTTGGTGTTGCCGACGACGTTCGCCGGGTCGCCCTTGCCGCCGGGGATCGTCGGGAAGCTGGTGTAGCCGAAGTCGTTCTTGACGAAGTCCGGGTTGGCGTCCTGCTGCGTGGAGTACTCCCACGAGCCCATGAGCTCGAAGCCTGCCTTGCCGGCGGCCAGCAGGGCGGGCGAGCCGCCGTCGGTGAACTTCACCGAGTCGTAGTTGGTGCCGAAGGCGCCGGCGTCGATGAGCTGCTTGAGCATGTCGAGCGCCTTCTTGCTGTCCTCGCTCTCCCAGGCGCTCTTGTCGCCGCTGAGCGCCTTCGAGAACAGCTCCGGGCCCGCGACGCGGTCGTAGAGGTACTCGAACCACATCAGGGTCGGCCACCTGTCGCCGCCGCCGAGCGCGATCGGGGTGACGCCCTTGGCCTTGAGCTTCTTGACCGCGTCGACGAGCTCGTCCCAGGTCTGCGGGGGCTGGATGCCGGCGTCGGCGAGGACCTTCTTGTTGTTGAACATCAGCACCGGCTGGGTGCCGCGCATCGGCACGCCGTAGGCCTTCCCGTCGATCACCGCGGTGTTGAAGACCGAGGGCAGGAAGTTGTCCTTCAGGCCCGGGTCCTTCTGGATGAAGTCGTCGAGCGGGAGCAGCAGACCGGCCTTGACGAACGGCTGGATGCTGCCACCACCCCAGTTGAAGAAGACGTCGGGGGCCTGCTTGGTGTTGATGACGGTCTGCAGCTTCTGCTGGTAGTCCGCGCCGGGGATGGTGTCGAGGACCGCCTTGACCTTCGAGGTCTTGTTGAACTCGGCGACGAGCGCCTTCTCCACCTTGTTGGCGGAGTCGCCGTACACCAGGACGTGAATCGTCCCGGAACCGCCGCCCGCGGAGGAGTCACTGCCGCCGCAGGCACTCAGGGTCAGGCCCAGTGCCAGTGCCGCACCGCCGGCGACGGCACGGGGAAACCACGCACGCTTCTTCATCTTCGACCTCTCGAAAGTTTCGGCCACTTTGCCGAAATTCGCCTGACGACGGACCGTAGGCTTCCCTCAGCCCGGGGTCAACAGGGTGGAATCGCCGGGACCAAACCGTTATCGAACGGCGGCGCTCCCGGTGCCCTATCCTGTGCGCCATGCATGAAGATGAGATCGCGGGCGGCCGGATCACGCTGGCCGACGTGGCTTCGAAAGCCGGCGTGTCACTTTCGACAGTTTCGAAAGTCCTCAACGGCCGTCCCGATGTCGCCGCCCCGACCCGGAGCAAGGTCGAACGGCTGCTGGAGGCCAACGGCTACCAGCGCCCGGCGCCCACCCAGCCCGAGTCCCGGCTGATCGAGATCGTCTTCCACGAGCTCGAGAGCATCTGGGCGATGGAGCTGATCCGCGGTGTGGAGAACGTCGCCAAGAGCCGCAACATGAGCGTGGTGCTCACCGAGAGCGGCACCCGGCACGCCCCCGGCCCGGAGTGGATCGAGGGGGTGCTGCGCCGCCGCCCGCTGGGCGTCGTCCTGGTGTTCTCCACGCTCCCGGACGACCTGAAGCGGAAACTGCGGTCACGGGCCATCAACTTCGTGATCATCGACCCCGCGGGCGACCCGGAACCCGATGTGCCCTCCGTGGGCTCGGCGAACTGGGCCGGCGGGGTCGCCGCCACCCGGCACCTGATCGAGCTCGGCCACCGCCGCATAGGGATCATCACCGGCCCGGACGACATGCTCTGCTCCCTCGCCCGCCTGGACGGCTTCCGCTCGGCCATGGGCATGGCCGGGCTCGCGGTCGACCCCGATCTCATCCGGTACGGGGACTTCCACGTCCAGGGTGGCCACGACGGCGCGCTCGACCTGCTGGAGCGGCCCGACCCGCCGACCGCGATCTTCGCGGGCAGCGACCTGCAGGCGCTCGGCGTCCTGGAGGCGGCCCGGGTGAAGGGGCTGCAGGTGCCCCGGGACCTGTCCGTCGTCGGGTACGACGACATCCCGCTGGCGCAGTGGGCGAGCCCGGCCCTCACCACCGTCAATCAGCCGCTGCTCGAA
This sequence comes from Streptomyces sp. NPDC088354, assembly GCF_044753585.1. Lineage (NCBI taxonomy): Bacteria > Bacillati > Actinomycetota > Actinomycetes > Kitasatosporales > Streptomycetaceae > Streptomyces > Streptomyces sp. NPDC088354. The sequence goes on from NZ_JBIVNJ010000003.1 coordinate 94,557, forward strand.
ATGGCCGAGGAGGCGACCCAGATGCTGCTGCGCATGGCCCACTCCGGGGACACCGCGGACGCGGGCACCATGCGCGTGGAGCTCGGGGTCCGACTGGTCGTCAGGAAGAGCACCGCCCCGCCCCGCGACTCCACAGGTCCGGGCGCCGGCTGAGCCGGCGGCGGCCGCTGGCAGGGCGCACGGCGGGCGCACGGCAGCGTCGGCGTGAGCACGGAGGACCCTCCGGCGGGGAGGTGTGACGAAGGCCACACCCAATGTCAACGGTCTTCGGAGCGGCGGCGATTACCACGGGCGGGTGGCGGGAAATGCTCGCTATGGCCGCGGCCGAGAGCCCTGGCCGGCCCCACTGATGGGCGTTCTTCTGAGGGGGAGATGCACCCATGCGTACCCACGCACGACACAGTCGCGGCGAGCGCACGACAGCCGCGCTCGGGGAGGAGCACGAACGCACTCAGGTGCTCGCGCTCCTGGCGGCGGACGACTCCGACGCCGCTCCGGACTCCACCGATGACGCCGCCGACGGCCTCGACGCCTTCGACGAAGAGGGCTACGAGATCTTCCGCGTGCACTGCCCCGACTGTGCCCGCCCGATCGCGCTGCTCGCCGACGAGGACCTGCTGCCGGAGCACGCGCTGTGCTCCTCGCCCTGGAATCCCTTCGGGCTGACGGTCTGCCCCGGCTCGGGCCGGCCCGCCGCGGACGCGACGTCCGCCGACGGGGACGACGCGGCCGAGGACCAGGACTGGGGGCAGCTGCTCACGCTGCCGGACAGCCTCGACTGGCGCACGCAGCCCTTCTCGCACGTCGGCGGCCCGGGCTCGCAGCCGATCCGGCTGCCGTTCCAGCGCGCCGCCTGACCGCGCCCCGCCGGCCGCGGTGCCGCGCCACCCGTGAGGAGCGGCGCGGCACCGGAGCACCACCGGGTGCCGCTCAGGGGGCCTTGCTCTCCGGCCCGGCGAGGCTGCGGGCGATGACCATCCGCTGGATCTGGTTGGTGCCCTCGACGATCTGCAGGACCTTGGCCTCGCGCATGTACCGCTCGACCGGGAAGTCGGCGGTGTAGCCGTAGCCGCCGAGCAGTTGGACCGCGTCCGTGGTCACCTGCATCGCGGCGTCGGTGCAGAACAGCTTCGCCATGGCGGCCTGCCGGGAGAACGGCCGGCCGGCGTCGCGCAGCCGGGCCGCCGCGAGGTACAGGGCCCGGCCCGCCTCGATCCGGGTCGCCATGTCGGCGAGCATGAAGCGCAGGCCCTGGAAGTCCACCACGGGCCGGCCGAACTGCTGCCGGTTCATGCCGTACGCCAGCGCCTCGTCGAGGGCCGCCTGTGCGATGCCGATCGCGCACGCGGCGATGCCGAGGCGCCCGGAGTCCAGGGCGGACAGCGCGATCGTGAAGCCCTGCCCCTCCTCGCCGATCCGGCGGGCGTCGGGAACGGTGACCCCGTCGAAGTGCACCTGTGCGGTGGGCGAGCCCTTCATGCCCATCTTCTTCTCCGGGGCCGCCGCCGACAGCCCCTCGGCGTCGCCCGGGACCAGGTAGGCGGTGATGCCGCGCGCACCCTCGACGCCGCTGCGGGCGAGCACGGTGTAGAAGTCGGCGACGCCGCCGTGCGTGATCCACGCCTTGGTGCCCTCGATACGCCAGCCCTCGCCCACCCGGGTGGCCCGGGTGCGCAGCGCGGCGGCGTCGGAACCGGCGGCCGGCTCGGACAGGCAGTAGGCCCCGAGCAGCGAGCCCTCCAGCATCGCGGGCAGGTACTCGGTGCGCTGCTCCTTGGCGCCGTAGTGGGCGACCGCGTGGCTGGCCAGGGTGTGCACACTGACGCCGAGCCCCACCGTGAGCCGGGCGGCGGCCAGTTCCTCCAGCACCTGCAGGTACACCTCGTACGGCTGGCCTCCGCCGCCGTACTCCTCGGGGTAGGGCAGGCCGAGCAGTCCGGCCTCTCCGATCAGGCGGAAGGTGTCGCGCGGGAAGATCCCCGCGTCCTCCTCCTCGGCCGCCTTGGGCTTGATCTCCCGCTGGGCCAGCTCACGCACGAGCGCGAGCAGGTCGCGGGCCTCCTCGGTGGGTAGCTGGCGTTCCACCGGCTGGGGGCCGTCGTGGGTCATGGCGGCGCTCTCCTCCCTGTCGGGCGCGGCGGTGGCGTCCGCCCAGGATGTGGCGGCGCTACCGGTATACGTACCCTCCGCCCATGGTCTCCCGCCGGGTCACGGCATGGTCCGACCTGCGGCTTCGGCGCGATGGAGTATGCCCGATCGGAGGTGCCGGCGTCACGGGTTGCCGGTCGGCTGAGCGGGAGCGGCGGATTTTGTCATATCGCGCGCCGCCCAGGCACGGCTTTCGCAAGGCCGCACGGGTTGCGCGGGGTCCGGGATACCGTCTGCGGGCGCGCGGTGCGCGTCGAGGGCCGTGCGATCCGTGCGGCCGGCACAGACGCTGGGGAAGGGTGATGCGGGTGTCCGTGATCCGTACGTGGGGTCCGCGGGCGGCCGCCGCCGCGGCGGTGGCGCTGCTGGTGACGGCCTGTGGCGGCCAGGGCTCCGGGACGCCGGACGGCCCGGTGGCGCTGGAACGGATCGGCCGGGCGATCGGCTGCACCCCGCAGGTGCAGACCGATGTCGACGAGCTGCGCCAGGGGGCGTGCACGACGGAGCGCGGGGCGTACGTGATGGTGACCTTCACCAGCGCCGCGGGGCAGCAGTCCTGGCTGGACGAGGCGCAGCCGTACGGAGGCTCGTACCTGGTCGGCGAGCGCTGGGTGGTCGAGGCCGAGCCCGACGCCCTGGAGCCGGTCCGCAAGGAGCTCGGCGGCACGGTCGAGGAGGGGCAGCACCACGGGGGGCACGCCTCCCACCCCGGCGCCTCGGCTCCCTCCGCCCCCTCTTCCTCCTCGGCGTCCCCGGACTCGCCGAAGGGCTGATCTCCCCCCACGGGACCGGCCCGGCACACGTGGCGTCGCCGCCGTGTGCCGGGCCGTCACCGGCCGCGGGGTGGTCGGGTCGGACGGGGTCAGATCTCCAGGTCGGCCTCGATGCGCTTGAGCTGGTGGCGGGCCATCGCCAGGTTCGCGCGGTCCTTGTCCAGCGCGACGTAGAGGAAGAGGCCCTTGCCCGAGCGACCGGTCAGCAGCCGGATCATGTGGATCTGGGTGTTGAGCGTGATCAGGATGTCCTCGATGTGCTCCTTGAGGTTGAGCATCTCCATCGTGCGCATCTTGGCGCGGACGACGTCGGTGTTGCCCGCGGCCGCGACGGTCAGGTCGAGGTCCTTGGAACCACCGAGGGTGCCCAGGGCCATGCCACTGCCGTAGTCCACGAGAGCGACGCCCAGGACGCCCTCGATCGACGTCATTACATCCTTCAGCGCGGTCTCGGTGTTGGCCATGACGGTCTCGCTTCCTTGTCGTTGAGTTCTGTTGCGTGATGAATGCCTGGGACCCGTGGCGGCGCGGCCGCGTCCGGTGCCCGACGGCTTGTCGGCTGGTGAAGGTGGTCGTACGGTCACTTCCGCTCCTGACGTTGGAGCGCGAGGTCGACGAGATCCTCGATCCGTCGACTGGATCGGCGGGCCTCCAGGTGCAGCCGGCCCACGTTCGAACCTGGACCCGCGACCAGGGCGAGGGCCATCGCGCTGCCCGCCGCGTACGCCGCGACGTATCCGCTGTCCCCCCGGACGATCAGCTCCCGGAAGGCACCCCGTTCGGTCGCCTCGGTGATCCTCGCCGCCACGCCCAGCGCGGCGGCGGTGAGCGCGGCGACGCCCTCCGGTTCCGGCCCGCTGAGGTCGTGCGCCACGACCAGGCCGTCGGCACTGGCGACGAGCCCGCCCGTCAGGTGCGGCACCCTCGTCCGCAGACTCCGGAGTTCGGCCAGCACATCGGCTTCGAGTGCCACGAGCTGTCTCCTTCCGGCGAGCTGCCGCAGAGCCTTCCTCCACGGTCGGTCGGCAGGCGCCGGGCGGGTCGGCAGGGCGCTCACAGGCGGGCCTCCAGGGCGGCACGTAGTCGGAGCAAGAGGGCGACGGAGGGATCGGTGGACGCCGACGCCGCGGGCTGCGGTCCGGCGGCCGCCGGGGGTGGGGCGAGGGTGGACGGTTCGGCCCGGGCCGCGGTGGCGATCCGGCCCCCGGCGGCCAGCCGCCGGACGTCCAGCAGCGTGGCGAAGGCGGAGCGGCCCAGGTGCCACGCGATCTGGACGGGGGTGCGGCAGCCGTCCGCCGCCGCGAGCACGGCCAGTTGACCCCGGGTGGGGGCGCGGGCCCGCCCGCCGCGGAACTCCTCCCCGGGGCGCGGGACGACGGGGCCCGCGTCGGTGTCGTCCCACGGCCAGGCGCGTTCCAGCTGGGTGCGCCTGCGCTGGGCTTCCCTGGCGATCCGCTGTGCCGGGACCGGCCGGGAGATCGGGCCGAGCCGGGAGGTGGCGCCCGGCTGGAACCGGTCGGGCTCCGAATCGGGCAGCAGGGTGAAGTACGCGGCGTCGAACAGCGCGAGCAGGTGGCACAGTTCGAGTTCGCCGCGGGCCACCCGGCCGGTGTCCACCAGGTGCGGGCCCACGCCGCGGCCGACGTCCGCGGTGGTGACCGCCTCACGCCACTGGTCGGGAGTCAGACGGCCGCAGGCCATCAGCCGCACCCCCAGGTCGGGGGCGCACGGGCTCTCGGCGTGCACGACGGCGCCGTCGCGCAGGTAGACCGCGCCCGCGGACCCGTACAGCGCGCCGCTGGCCCCCGCGTCGGCGAGCCGGGCGAGCGCGGCGCCGAAGGCGTACGCCCCGAACCGGCCGGGGCCGCCGGCGACCGGGTCCGGAGCCGGGACGCCTCCGCGGGACGGCGTCCGGCGGGGCAGCGAACGCAGCGCAAGCGGAGGCCGCGCGGCCTCGGCCCCGGTCATACGAGCACCAGCCGGTCGGCGATGGACTGGAGCCCGATCCGGGCGACGGCCAGGTTGGCGATCGCCCGGTCCAGCCAGATGTACAGGATGACGTCGCTGTCGAAGGACGTGTCCAGGAAGCGGATCAGGTGATAGCTCCCCGGCGCGGTGATGATGATGTCCTCCACCGGTATGCGCCCCGGCTCCTTCGCCGTGAAGGTGGCGCCCTCCACGACCGCCCGGGCCGCCTCGGTGGTGTCCGCGGCCGCGGCCTCGTGGCCGTGGCCCGGTTCCTGCCCGACCGCCCCGAGGATCAGGCCGCTGCTCCAGTCGACCACGCTCGCCCCGAGCACACCGGGTATGGCCAACGCCTCGGAAAGGCATTCGTCGATGCCGGGCACGCGCACCCCTTCGCCGCCACGTCTGGTATACGGAACAGCACGGAACGTTACTCAAGCCGTACGCGAATCAGGTGAGTTACGGCATTTTCCATTGGCACGTGCGACGGACTCGCTAGGATTCCGAACCGCTTGCGCTCACTCGGCGGAATTGTCCTCCGGTGCCCCCTTGGCGATCACCGCGAGCGTGTCCAGCGCACGCCCGAGGACCTGCGGGGACGGTGAGGCGAGGCCGATCCGCACGGCGTGCGGGGCACCGCCCTTCCCGGCGGCGAAGGCGGCGGCGGGGGTGACGGCGATGCCGTGCCGGGCGGCCGCGGCGACGAAGGTGTCGGCCCGCCACCGGCCGGGCAGCCGCCACCAGCAGAAGTAGGCGTGCGGGTCGGCGGACACCGCGAAGCCGGCCAGCCGCTCGGCGGCCAGGCGCGCGCGGGCGGCCGCGTCGTGCCGCTTGGCCCTCATCACGGTGTCGAGCGTCCCGTCGCCGATCCACCGCGTGGCCGCCTCCAGGGCGAAGCCGGTGGCGAGACCGCCCGCGGAGCGCAGGGCGGCGGCGACCGGGGCGGTCAGTGCCCCGGGGACGAGGGCGAAGCCCGCGGTGAGGCCGGGGGCCAGCCGCTTGGAGAGACTGTCGGTGAGGATCACGTGCCCGGGCGCGTACGCGGCGAGCGGGGGCGGTGCGTCGGGCCGCAGAAAGGCCCAGACGGCGTCCTCGACCGCGTGCAGGCCCAGCCGGCCGAGGGTAGCGGCGAGTTCGGCGCGGCGGTCGCCGGACATGGTGACGCCGAGCGGGTTGTGGAGCGTGGGCTGCAGGTAGAGGGCGTGCAGCGGAGCGGCGGCGTGGAGTGCGGCGAGCGCGTCGGGCCGCACGCCTTCCTCGTCGCACGGAACGGGGACGAGGCTCACTCCGAGCCGTGCCGCGACGGAGGCGATCGCGGGGTACGTCAACGGCTCGACGCCGAGCCGGCCGCCCGGCGGGACCAGGGCGGCGACGGCCGCGGCGATGGCCTGGCGCCCGTTGCCCGCGAACAGCAGCCGCCGCGGGTCCGGCCGCCACGCCGGGCCGGACAGCAGCGCGGCGACCGCCTCCCGGGCGGCCGGCGTGCCGTCGGCGGTGAGCGGCCGCAGGGCCGCGCCGAGGACGTCCGGCCGCAGGAGTGGGGCGAGGCCTGCGGCCAGCAGTTCCGACTGGCCTTCGGCGACGGGGTAGTTGAGCTCCAGGTCGACGCGCTGCCGCGCGGGTTCGGCGAGCGCGGGGCCCGCCGCCGGTGCGGTGGCGCGGACGAAGGTGCCGCGGCCCACCTCGCCGACGACCAGCCCGCGGCGGGCGAGTTCGGCGTAGACGCGGACGGCCGTCGAGTTGGCGATGCCGTGCCGCCGCGCGAAGGCGCGCTGCGGCGCGAGCCGGTCACCCGGACGCAGCCGGCCCGCGGCGATGTCGGCCGCCACGGCGTCGGCGACCGTGCGGTAGTCCTCCGTCGGCATGTCCCCTCCAGAGCGAAGCCCGTATTGCACCGAGAGCAAAGAGCTTATTGCTCGGAGCGAGAGGGGGCGCCTAGCATCACGGCCAACGGCCCGGCACCGTCGGGCGATCGGGGAATCCTCCGGCGGGAAAGGGGCACGGTTGTGGCGACCGCGCACGTCAACGGCATCACCGTCGCCTACGAGGACGAGGGCGGGCACGGGGACGGCGCCGCGCTCCCGCTGCTGCTCGTGCACGGGCACCCCTTCGACCGCACCATGTGGGCCCCCCAACTGGCCGCGGCCGCCGCGTCCGGGCGCCGGGTGATCGCCCCCGACCTGCGCGGCTACGGGGCCAGCGAAGTGGTCCCCGGCATCACGCCGCTGGGGACCTTCGCGCAGGACCTCGCCGCCCTGCTGGACCACCTGGGAGTCGCCCGGGTCGTGCTCGGCGGGCTGTCGATGGGCGGCCAGATCGTGATGGAGTTCCAGCGGCGCTTCCCGGAACGGGTCGCCGCGCTCGTCCTCGCGGACACCTTCCCCAGCGCCGACACCGAGGACGGCAGGAAGGCCCGCGAGGCGATGGCCGAGCGCCTGCTCGGCGAGGGCATGGCGGGGTACGCCGACGAGGTGCTGGACCGGATGCTCGCGCCGTACAACGTCAGCGGGCGGCCCGAAGTGGCCGCCCATGTGCTGCGCATGATGCGCGGCACCCCGCCCGGGGGCGCCGCCGCCGCGCTGCGCGGGCGCGCCATCCGTCCGGACTACGGCGACGTGCTCGCCGCCGTCCGCGTGCCCACCCTGATCGTGGTCGGCCGGGACGACGTGTTCACCCCCGTCGCCGAGGCCGAGGCGATGCACCGTGCCGTGGCCGGTTCGCGGCTGGCGGTGGTGGAGGAGGCCGGGCATCTGCCCAACCTGGAACGTCCCGAGGCCTTCGAGGGCGTACTGCGCGATTTTCTCGGCGAGTTGGACGAATAGGAGCGCATCCGCCACGTCCCGGGCCGGGTTGCGACGGGAACGGCACCCTCGCCGCCAGACCCGGCCGCTGCCGCACGGGCACGGGCCTGCACGGCGTCACACGCCACGGCACCACGCACGGCCGCCACCGCACCGCCGCTCACGACCCCGTTCGCGTCCACCGGGCACAGCGAGGGGAAGGCGATCGGGCGGCCCCGCGCACCCCCTCACAGCCCGCAGCACCACCACAGGGGCCCCCAGCGGCCGTCCCACCCTCGTCCGGGCCATCACATCCAGAGGCCCCACCACGGCACAACCCACCGCACCGCGAACCGCACGCTCCCCGACAGGGACTCCGCCGGCGCGTGCCCCCCGCCCCACCTCCCGCGCCCAGGCCGTCGCGTCGTCCAGCGGCAGCGAAGGGCGGCGATCGCGCGGCACCCCCGCGCGACCTCACGGCCCGCGGCAGCGCCCGGGCTCAGGCCGTCGCGTCGACCAGCGACAGCGAGTGGAGGCGGTCGGGCGGGCCGGGTCTGGCGTAGTACCAGCCCTGGGCGGTGTCGCAGCCGAGGGCCCGCAGGTACTCGGCCTGGGTGCCGGTCTCGACGCCCTCGACGGTCACCGACAGGCCGAGCGTGTGGGCGAGGTCGACGACGACCTCGACGATCTTCACGTCGACCGGGTCGGCCGGGTGCTGCTGCATGCCGCGGGTGAAGGAGCGGTCCAGCTTGAGCGTGGTGATCGGCAGCCGGCGCAGCGCGGCCAGGTTGGAGTAGCCGGTGCCGAAGTCGTCCAGCGCGATGGCCATGCCCAGGTCGGCGAACTCCCGCAGCGGTCGGAGCAGTTCCTCGTCGGCGCCGATGAAGGCGCTCTCGGTGACCTCCAGGCACAGGGCGGTCGGCTCCAGCCCCGCGTCCTTGATGACGGCGAGGGTCTCCGGGACCAGCCCGCGGTGGCTCAACTGCGCCGGGGACAGGTTGACGTTGATCCGCAGCGGGTGGCCATCGCTGCGCGGGAACTGCCAGTCGCGGGCCTGCCAGGCGGCCTGTTCCAGCACCCAGTGGCCGAGCGGCACGATCAGCCCGGTGCTCTCCGCCAGCGGGATGAACCGGTCGGGACCGAGCACCCCGTGCACCGGGTGGCACCAGCGCACCAGCGCCTCCGCGCCGCGCACGCTGCCGTCCGCGAGCCGGACCAGCGGCTGGTACTCGATGAAGAACTCACCGCGCTCCAGGGCGATGGGCAGCCGGTTGGTGAGTCCGTGCCGGGTGATGGCGCGGGCGTCGGAGTCGGGGTCGGCGAGCTCGAAGCGGTTCCCGCCCGCGGCCTTGGCGCGGTACATGGTGATGTCGGCGCTGCGCAGCACCTCGGCCGGGCCGAGGCTGCCGGCCTGGCCCTCGACGATGCCGATGCTGCACCGCACGGACAGTTCGCGGTCGTCGACGCGGATGGGGTCGGCGAGCGCGGCGAGCACGAGGTCGGCGAGGCCGGTGACGTCCGCGCGGCTCGCCGGGTTGACCACGAGCGCGGCGAACTCGTCGCCGCCGATCCGGGCGACGAGCTGGTCGGACGAGGTGACGCAGGCCTTCAGCCGCTCGGCCACGGCCACCAGCAGCCGGTCGCCGACCGCGTGGCCGAGGCTGTCGTTGACGTCCTTGAACCCGTCGAGGTCGAGGTAGCAGACCCCGACGCGCGAGCCGTCCGGGCCTCCGAGCACCTGCTCCAGGCGCTCGAAGAACAGGTTCCGGTTGGCCAGCCCGGTGAGCGCGTCGTGTGTCGCCTCGTACCGCAGGCGCTCGTTGAGCAGGCGTTCCTCGGTGATGTCCTCGGTGAGCGCGAGCATGTACTGCGGGACGCCGGCGTGGTCGCGGAGCAGCGAGACCGTCAGATTGGTCCACAGGGCGGTGCCGTCGGGGCGGTAGTACGCCTTCTCCACGCTGTAGCGGTCGCGTTCGCCCCGGTTGAGCTGGCGCTGCATCTCCCAGACCTCGGGGGCGTCCTCCGGGTGCACCCAGTCGTAGACGTTCCTGCTGAGGATGCGGCGTTCCATGCCGCCGAACATGGCGGTGAGGGCGTCGTTGACGTCGAGGATGCGGCCTTCCATGTCGGCGATGCCGATGCCTATGGAGGCGCCCTGGAAGACGGCGCGGAACCGCACCTCGCTCTCGTGGAGGGCCTGTTCGACGGCGATGCGGGCGGCCAGCGCGGCCCGGGACAGTGCCTCCTGCTCGGTCCTGGTCCGCTCCTGCAGGGCGCGCGCGTAGCCGGAGGCCATCCAGTGCTGCAGCCGGGCGGAGCGGGTGCGGCCCTCGTCGGCCGGCAGCGACGGGTCCAGCGGCGAGTACAGCAGCAGGTAGGCGTCCACGACGCCGAGGATGCGGGGCAGCGACTCGGGGTCCGTGCAGTGCGCGGCCACCAGCGCCGCGCCGATCTCCGCACCGGCGCGCGGGTCGAAGGGCTGGGCGTGCAGGGCCGCCTCCAGCCGCGCGGCGAGCGGGAGCAGGTACTCCTCGAACTCGCCGCGGGTCATGGAGGTGGCGGTGGCCGGATAGATCGCCCGGCTCCAGATGATCGCGAAGCGCCGCAGGCTGTCGGCGGACTCCGGGTCCGGTTCCGGGTCGGGTTCCGTGGCCACGGTCACGCCTTGCGGCCGACGCCCGCGAACCCGCTGAAGACGACCGGGTCGGGCTCGTCGTCGTCCGCGCCGTCCGGCCGCCACAGCGGTGCCGGGACCAGACCGGGTTCGACGAGGTCGAAGCCGTCGAAGAACGTCTCCACCTCGTCCCGTGACCGCATGATCAAGGGTGAACTGGCGCTGCGGTAGACGTTCTGCACCCCCTCGCCCTCCTCGGGCCGGCGCGGGCCGCCCTCCATGGAGGCGTGGGTGAGGACCAGCAGGCTGCCCGGAGCGAGGGCGTCGCGCAGTTCGGCGACGGCCTTGGCCGGATCGTCGGCGTCCTCGAGGAAGTGCAGGACGGCCACCAGCAGCAGCGCCACCGGACGGTCCAGGTCCAGCATCCGGCCGGCCTCCTCGCTGTCCAGGATGTCGCGCGGGGACCGCAGGTCGGCGGCGACGACCACGGCGTCCTCTTTGCCGTCCAGCACGGCGCGGCTGTGCGCGACCGCGACCGGATCGTTGTCGACGTAGAGCACGCGGGCGCCGGGGCTCGCGGCCTGGGCGACCTCGTGGACGTTGCCGAAGGTGGGGATGCCGGAGCCGATGTCGAGGAACTGGGTGACGCCCTCGTTCACCGCGAAGCGCACGGCCCTGCGCATGAAGGCGCGATTGGCCTGCATGATCTTGGGCAGGCCCGGGAAGGCCTCGATCGCCCGTCGCCCCGCCTCCCGGTCGACCTCGAAGTTGTGCGAGCCGCCCAGGTAGTAGTCGTAGATGCGGGACACGCTCGGCACGGACAGGTCGATTCCGTGGGGGGCCCAGGCAGGACGCTCCATCAACGACTCCAGCTCGTCGGGATCAGGACAGCGGGCCGTGCGGACGGCCGCGTGGCTCAGAGGCTACTGATCGTTCGTTCGAGAGGAAACCAGAAATGGAAATATTCGATCCGTTTCGGTCACTCGCCAACGGCAAGTGCCCTGCCCCCGGAATGCGGGGAACAGGGCACATGCTACCGCCGGATGACGGGTGACCAGTGGGCTCAGATGCTGACGCCGTGCGCGCGCAGGTAGGCCAGCGGGTCGATGTCGGAACCGAACGACGCGGTGGTGCGCACCTCGAAGTGCAGGTGCGGGCCGGTGACGTTGCCGGTGGCGCCCGACAGGCCCAGCTGCTGGCCCTCGGAGACGGTCTGGCCGGCCGAGACCGACAGCGAGGACATGTGGGCGTACTGCGAGTACTTGCCGTCGGCGTGCTTGATGACGACCTGGTTGCCGTAGGAGCCGCCCCAGCCCGCGGAGACCACGGTGCCGGACGCGATCGCCTTCACCTTGGTACCGGTGGAGGCGATGAAGTCGACACCGGTGTGGTAGCCCTTCGACCACATGGAACCCGCCTGGTGGTACGGGGTGCCCAGGGTGACGTGGTCCAGCGGGGCCGTGTAGCCGGAGGCGGACGAGGAGGAGGGCTTGGCCGGGGCGGGCGTGCTCGCGGCGGGCTTGTCCGGGAGCGCGACCGTGGCCTTGCCGCTCAGCGCCAGGACCTGTCCGGGGCGGATCAGGTTGGGGTCGGCGCCGATGACGGACCGGTTGGCCGCGTAGAGCTCGTGCCAGCCGCCGGTCACGTCCTGGGCGTCGGCGATCCTGGAGAGGGTGTCGCCGACGACGACCTTGTAGGTGTCGCCGGTGGCGGGCTTGGAGGCCTGCGTGTCCTTCGCCGGGGTGGCGGGGGTGGCGGGCTTGGGGGTGGTGGTACCGGTACCGGCGACGCTCTCCGGGGTGGCCGACGTGTCGGCCATCGCCTTGGTCAGACCGGCCCTGGGGCCGCACACCGGCCAGGCCTGCGGGCCCTGGACGGCCAGCACCTTCTCGGCGACGGCGATCTGCTCGGACTTGGTGGCGAGGTCCGCACGCGCGGCGTACTTGGTCCCGCCGAAACCGGCCCAGGTGCTCTGGGTGAACTGCAGCCCGCCGTAGAAACCGTTACCGGTGTTGATGGCCCAGTTGTTGGTGCTCTCGCAGCTGGCGACCTTGTCCCAGACGCTCACCGGTGCGGCATGGGCGCCGGTGGCGCCGACGACCGGGAGGGCGATCGCGGCACTCGTGGTGCCGGCGAATGCGCCGAGACGGACGAATCGATTGGTCCGCTGACGACGGTGCTTTCCCTTTGCGGGCATGGGGAATTCCTCTCCGACGCCTACGAGGTGAGCTGTCGGGTTCGGGCTGGAGATGCCCGGCCGCTTCGAGGCATGCCGACTAAAGGCACGTCGCTGCGACTTCACCCCAAGCCGTCCCGTGACACGGAACGGCACTTACCTGGGTCCCCCGCTCCTGCCGTGCGGTCTTGTCATCCGGCTTACGAGTGGCGGCAGGATTAGGCGTTCCACTCGGAAGAATTCCCGCCGGCATCCGGCCTGCGGGACTTGGAAGCTAGACGACGCAATCGCGCCCCGGCAAGGTCCCGAATCACAGCAATCCCGGACCGGCAAGTCGATCAATGAATTCCGTGACGTTACGTGAGAAGTGTCCGCTCTGCGTAGGCGAAATAATGACCCCGGGCGAACGGCATTGCACAGGCGGTGAATACGGGGAAGATAAATCGACGCTCGGTGGTTCAAACCTGCCGGAGCGTGTTCGCCGCGTGACACCCATCACGTGCCTATTGCCTACGCATGCACTGTGGATACATATGTCCGCTTACGACCTTCGATGCCGGATAAGGCATGACATGGGGCGTTCCAACCCGCCTTCCAGGAAGGCGTCGTGGCGCCCGCACACGTCGTCGTGTCCAGCAGGACAACCGACGACCGGCCCGCGTCGATTCCCGACGGCGTCGCCGCCCTCCGGGACCGGTGACCGCGGCTCTCGCTCCGCGCTCGGCCGCACCGCGAAGGCACGGGCCGACCCCGCGTCCGGCGGCACCTCCCGGGCGGTCCGACCTGCCCCGCGGGCAGGGGCAGGGGACGGTCCGGAACCCGGGTGACACGGCCAAGCCCCAGGGGTAGCCTCCCAATCCCGAACATTTTCTTACATCGACACCTCGACCGGGAGCCCCCGCGTGCCCTACCTCGCCGCCGAAGACCGCTACGCCTCGATGCAGTACCGCCGCACCGGCCGCAGCGGGGTCCTGCTCCCCGCCGTCTCCCTGGGCCTGTGGCACAACTTCGGCGACACCTCGCCGCTGGAGACCCAGCGCGCCGTGCTGCGCCGTGCCGTCGACCGCGGGGTCGTCCACCTCGACCTCGCCAACAACTACGGGCCGCCCGCCGGCTCGGCCGAGGCCAACTTCGGCACCCTCTTCGCCCAGGACCTGCGCCCGTACCGCGACGAGCTGTTCATCGCCAGCAAGGCGGGCTACGACATGTGGCCCGGCCCGTACGGCGAGTGGGGCAGCCGCAAGTACATGCTGGCCTCGCTCGACCAGTCCCTCGGCCGCATGGGCCTGGACTACGTCGACGTCTTCTACTCCCACCGCTTCGACCCCGACACGCCCCTGGAGGAGACCATGGGCGCCCTGGACACCGCGGTCCGCCAGGGCAAGGCGCTGTACGCCGGCATCTCCAACTACCCCGCGGACGCCCACCGCCGGGCCACCGAGATCCTGCGCGAGCTCGGCACCCCGCTGCTGATCCACCAGGCCGCCTACAGCCTCCTGCAGCGAAGCCCCGAGGCCGGCGTCCTCGACGCCGTCGGCGAGACCGAGACCGCCCTGATCGCCTACTCACCCCTCGCCCAGGGCCAGCTGACCGACCGTTACCTCGACGGCGTCCCCGCGGACTCCCGTATGGCCCTCGGCCACTTCCTCAAGCGCGACGCCCTCACCGACGAGAAGCTCACGCTGCTCCACGCCCTCAACAAGCTTGCCGGCGAACGCGGCCAGACCCTCGCGCAGCTGGCCCTCACCTGGGTCCTGCGCGACCCGCGCGTCGTCTCCGTCCTCATCGGCGCGAGCAGCGTGGCCCAGCTCGACCAGAACCTCGCCGCCCTCGACGCCGCGCCCCTCACCGAGGCCGAACTCACCGAGATCGACCGCCTGTCGGCGCAGGCCGGCGTCGAGATCCCGTAGGTCCCCCGGGCCTCGGCGCCCCGGAGGTCCTGGCCGCCGTCAGGACCTCCGGAGACGCTCCTCCAGAGCCGCCCTGACGCCAGGCCACTCGTCCTGGAGGACGGAGTAGTACGCGCTGTCGCGCACGGTGCCGTCGGTCGCGGGAACGTGCGCGCGGCGGACGCCCTCGAAGCGTCCGCCGATGCGCTCGATCGCGGCGCGCGAGCGGGCGTTGCGGGCATCGGTCTTGAGCGTGACGCGCAGCACGCCCCAGGTCTCGAAGGCGTGCGTGAGCAGCAGGAGCTTGGCCTCGGTGTTGCTGGGGGTGCGCTGGGCGGAGGCGGACAGCCAGGTGCTGCCGATCTCGGCGACCGTGGGCACCCCGTCCGGGCGCGGTGCGGTGCGCCCCGCGGGCCAGGCCGGCGTGGCGGTCCAGTAGTCGAGGTCCAGGAAGCGCGTCGAGCCGATCAGGGTGTCGCCCGCGATGTCGACCACGGCGAACGGGAGAGCGGCGCCGGTGGCCTGGTCCGCCAGTGCCCCCTGGATGTACCGCTCCATCGCGGGCAGGTCGTCCGGCACCAAGGTGAATCCATAGGTGTCGCGGGACTCCTGGGCGGCGCGCAGCAGCCCGTCCGCGTGGTCCGCGGTGAGCGGCTCCAGGCGGACGTACCCGCCTCGCAAGGTCACGGTTTCCGGCATGCCCCGGATGCTATGCGCACCGCCGCGCGGCTGGTCAACTGCGTGTCCCGCGCGGGGCGCGGTCGGGAGTGGCGAGCGGGGATGTGAAAATGTCGGCATGAGCAACAACGACGTGTACTTCGACATCACGATCGACGGCGAGCCCGCCGGACGGATCGTCTTCACCCTCTTCGACGACGTGGTGCCCAAGACCGCGCGGAACTTCCGCGAGCTCGCCACCGGCGAGAACGGCTTCGGCTACGAGGGCTCGCACTTCCACCGCGTCATCCCGGACTTCATGCTCCAGGGCGGTGACTTCACCGCCGGCAACGGCACCGGCGGCAAGAGCATCTACGGCGCCAAGTTCGCCGACGAGAACTTCCAGCTCAAGCACACCAAGCCGGGCCAGCTGTCGATGGCCAACGCGGGCCCGAACACCAACGGCTCGCAGTTCTTCATCACGACCATCGTCACCGACTGGCTGGACAACAAGCACGTCGTCTTCGGCGAGGTCGTCGAGGGCATGGACGTGGTCAAGAAGATCGAGTCGCTCGGCTCGCGCAGCGGCACCACCAGTGCCCGCATCGAGATCGCGAAGTCCGGCACCGTCGCCTGACCCACGTCCCGCCGCCCGGCACCCGGGCCGCCCCGCGCGGCCTCCGGTGCCGGGCGCCCGGCTTTCCCGGTCCCGGTCCGCGACCGGCCCCCGTCCCGGCCGAACCGCGGGCGGCGTACGATCCCCATCGGCGCTGCTCACCGCTGGTGCGCGCGCCGACCAGTCCGGGCGCCTGGCGGCACGCCGGGCGCCGTACGACGGAAAGGAACGACCACGATGTCCGCGGAGAGGAACTGGGGCGGCAACATCGCCTTCCACGCGCGGCGGCTCCACAGCCCGGAGTCCGTCGGCGCACTGCAGGAGATCGTGGCCCGCTCCGAGCGCATCCGGCCGCTGGGCACCCGGCACTCCTTCAGCACCGTCGCGGACACGGACGGCGACCACGTCTCCACCGCGGCGCTGCCGCCCGTGGTCGACGTCGACAGCGCCGCGCGCACCGCGACCGTGAGCTCGGGCCTGCGTTTCGGCGAGATCGCCGGGACCATCGACCGGGCGGGTTTCGCGCTGCACAACCTCGGCTCGCTGCCGCACATCTCCGTGGCCGGCGCGTGCGCCACCGGCACCCACGGCTCGGGGACCGCGAACGCGTGCCTGGCGGGGGCCGTCCGCGCGCTCAACATGGTCACCGCCGACGGCGAGCAGGTCGAGGTCCGCCGCGGCGACCCGGACTTCGAGGGCTCCGTCGTCTCCCTCGGCGCGCTCGGCATCGTCACGCACCTGACGCTGGACCTGCTGCCCGCCTTCTCCGTGCGGCAGTGGGTGTACGACGACATGCCGCGCGAGGAGCTGGGGCGGAACTTCGCCGAGGTGATGTCCGCCGGGTACAGCGTGTCCGCCTTCACGCGCTGGCAGGACCCCGTGCTGGAGCAGGTGTGGCTCAAGGAGCGCGTCGAGGACCCCTCGGCGCCCCCCGCCCCGGCGCCACGCGAGTGGTACGGCGCCGTCCTGGCCGACGGCCCCCGCCATCCCGTCCCGGGCATGCCCGCCGCGCACTGCACTCCGCAGAACGGCGACGTCGGCTCCTGGTACGAGCGGCTGCCGCACTTCCGGATGGAGTTCACGCCCAGCAGCGGCGAGGAGATCCAGTCGGAGTACTTCGTGGACCGCGCGGACGCCCCGGCGGCGTTCGACGCCCTGTGGGAGGTGCGCGAGCACTTCGCGCCCGCCGTGCAGATCGGCGAGATCCGCGCCATCGCGGCCGACGAGCTGTGGCTGAGCCCCGCGTTCGGGCGCGACAGCGTCGCCTTCCACTTCACCTGGATCCCCGACACCGCGGCGGTCCTGCCCGCCCTCAAGGCGATCGAGCAGGCGCTGCGCCCGTTCTCCGCCCGCCCGCACTGGGGCAAGCTCTTCACCACCCCGGCCGCCGACCTCCCGGCGCTCTACCCGCGCTACGACGACTTCCGCGCGCTCGCCGCGCGCCGGGACCCCAACGGCACCTTCCGCAACGACTACCTGCGGGAGTTCTTCCCCGGCCGCTGACCGGCAGGCGGCCCGGCCGGGGCCGCCGGGCTGAGGTGTGCCGTCCCGGGACGTCGGTGGGACACGTGCCGTGGGCCTCCCGGCGGTCCGGGGGCGATGCCCACATCCCCCACCGGCCGCCGGAAGGCCGCGGCGTCCCACCGCGAAGCGCCTCCGGGCCGGCCGGCGCCGACGGGATGCACGCCCGCTCGAGCCCGCCCGCACGCCCGGCCACGTCGACGCACACGTCCCGCGGCCGCGGCGCGCATGCCGCTACGGCCCGCTGGTGGTGTGCCGTTCGGGGCGGTGTGTCCGCGGTCGTGGCCGCGGGTGCGCAGCCGGCCGTCGTCCGCGGCACAACGGGCCGGGCGCGGCCGCCCGGTCTCGGTCAGGGGTGCGTTCCGGTGGGGCACGAAGGCCTTTCCGGTCGCGGTGCGGAGTCGCGATCCACCACCGGCCCGAAGGCCCTCACCCGTGTCGAGATCCCTCGACCGGGGTCCGCTTCACCGTCCACGACCTCCCCGGACAGGACACCTAGGGCCAGAGCAGCTGCTTCGTCCACCCCTGGGCGGACGCGCGGTAGACGAGACGGGTGTGCCGTCGTTCCTTGTCGCCCTGCCAGAACTCGACGGAGACCGCGCGCAGCGCGTACAGCGTCCAGCCCGGCGCCACGAGGCCCGGCGTGCGGGCCAGCCGTGCCGAGGACTCCCGCACGGCCGCGTCCCGTTCGGCCAGGTCGGCCAGCGGCTGCGACTGCCGGCCGAGCAGGGCCTCGGCGCGCGCGCCCGGACCGCGGGCCAGGAAGTCCGCCGCGCTGCGCTCCGGGTCCTCGGCCACGACGGGACCGCGGACCCGGACCTGCCGGGCGAGCGCGGGCCAGTAGAACGTGAGCGCCGCGCTGGGGCGGGCGGCCAGGTCGCGGCCCTTGGCGCTGCCGGCGTCGGAGGCGAACTGCCAGCCCCGCTCGCCCACGTCCTTGAGGATGAGCACCCGGGCGGCCGGATTCCCGTCCGCGTCCACCGTCGCCAGCGTCATGGCGTGCGGTTCCCGCACCCCGGCCCGTACCGCCGCCAGCAGCCATTCGGTGAACAGGGCCACCGGGTCCTCCGGAGCGGCCGCGGGGTCGAAGCCCGGCAGGTCCCCCGCGAAGACCTCGATGCTCCGCAGCAGTTCACGCACACCGGCCGCGCCGGACGTGCTGTCACCCTCGTGATCGTTCACGTGCCGAACGTACACGGTCGGCGTGCCCTGGCGTCAGGGCTCCCGCGTCGAGGCCGCCTCGGCGATGTCGAGGCGCATCTCCTCGGCGTCCAGGGCGGCCTGCACACGGCGCAGGACGATGTCGTCGATGCGGCCGCTGTCGCGCAGGCGCACGACGGTGGTCCGCTTGACGCCGACCACCAGGCGGCGCAGCTCGCGGTCGGCGCGCAGCACCGCGCGGGGTGAGGAGCGGCCGACGCTGTCGTCGCACAACGCGTCGCGCTGCGCGAGCAGTTCCTGCCGCAGGGACTCGGCGACCTCGGCGTGGGCACTGGGCCGGTCCGTGGCGCCCTCCAGGGCGTGCAGGGCGGCGTCGGTCATCTCCCGGCGGGCCAGCAGTTCCTCGTCCGCCACCGAGGTGTCGGGGGCGAGGCGCGCCCATCGGATCACGTGCGGCAGGGTCTGGCCCTGCACGAGCAGCGTCACGATGATCACGACGACCGTGGCGAAGACCACCGCGTCACGGCCGCGCAGCGGGCTGCCGTCGACGGCCGTCATCGGTACGGCCAGAGCCGCCGCCAGCGACACCGCGCCGCGCATGCCGCCCCAGGCGTGCGGCATCCGCTCGCGGGCGCCCATGCGCAGGGTGCGCTGCACGGCCCGCCGGTCGATCAGCCGGATGAGATAGGGCACGGTGTACGTCCACACCAGGCGGGTCGCCATCACGACCCCGCCGGTGGCCAGCGCCCCGAGCAGCGCCTCGACGGGACGCACCGAGGCGATCCCCCGGACGGCGCCGGGCACCTGCATGCCCACCAGCACGAAGAGCGCCCCGTTGAGCACGAAGGTCGTCGTCTCCCAGAACGCCTCGGTCCGAATCCGCGTCCCGGCCGGGATCAGCCGGGGGCCCGCCTGGCTGAGGACCAGCCCGCAGGCGACCACGGCCAGCACACCGGAGAGGTTCAGCGCCTCGGCCGGCAGGTAGGCCGCGAAAGGGGTCAGCAGGCTCAGCGCGGTCTCCACCTGCCGGTCCCGTACGCGCCCGCGCACGACGACGACCAGGGCGGCGACCGCCAGTCCCACCGCCACGCCGCCCACGTATCCCACGGCGAATCGCAGGAGGGCGCTGCCCCAGCCGAAGGGGTGCGCGCCGGTGGCGATGCCGACCGCGACCGCGAACAGGGCGAGTGCCGTGCCGTCGTTGACCAGGCTCTCCGCACGCAGGATGGTCACCGTGCGGCGCGGCAGGCCCTTGGCGACCGCGGCGACCGCCGTGGCGTCGGTGGGGGCCACGACCGCGCCCAGGACGAGCGCCATCGCCCAGGACAGCCCCAGCGCGTTGCCGACGGAGGCGACCGCGGCGGCGGTGGCCAGCACCAGGACGGTCGACAGCATGAAGATCGTGCGGATGTTGGTCCGGATCTCCCGCAGCGACGTCGACAGCGACTCCCAGTACAGCAGCGCCGGGAGGAACAGCAGCAGCACGACGTCCGAGGGGAGTTCCACCGATCCGAGGGCCGGGACGAACCCGATGGCGCAGCCGCCCGCGACGAGGAGCAGCGGCTCGCTCAGCCGCAGCCGCCGCGCCACCCAGGTCAGTACCAGTACCGCCGTGAGGACCACGACGACGATCTCCAGGCCCCGCACCGAGGCCACCTCCGCCCAGCTCGTCCGAAGCACCGTCATACCGTGGCGGTGCTCAGGGCCGTGGCATCGGCTCGCCCCGCGCGACCTGCTGCCCGCAGGCGGCGCCGTCCGAGGGAGGCGCCTGCCCGGCCCCCGCTGGGAGGCGCCCCCGAAGACCGCCCTCCCCCGGGCCTTCGGCCGAACGTGCGCACCCCGCGGATCAGGGCGTCCTGGGCGCGCCCGGGGTGCGTTCGGCACGTCAACGCAGTCGTACGCGGTCGTACGCGGTCGCGGACGGCACCGCGGCCACGCCCGCGGCCCGTCAGCTCGCCCGGGCCCGGCCCTCGTCGCCCTCCCCGAGCACCCGCTCGATGTCGGCCCACGAGGCCCCGAACTCCGCGAGCACGTCGGCCACCACGCCGGGACCGGTGGCGAGCGCCAGCAGCAGGTGCTCGTCACCGATGTGGCGGTCGCCGCGGGCGAGCGCGGCCCGCAGCGAGCGCTCCAGCACGGTCTTCGCGCCGCGGGTGAGGGGCGGGCGCCCGGCCGGGCGCCACCGCCGGGGCTTGCGGCCGACGGCCAGCGCTCCGGCCCCGTGGGCGTCCTCGACGCGGGCGACGATCTCGGCGACGTCGATGCCGAGCCCGGCAAGCGCCTCGGCGTCCGCCCGTGAGACCCCGCCGCGGCGCCGGGTCTGCGCGAGTGCCTGCGCCAGTTCCTCGCGACGCCGGTCCACGCCCAGCGCGGCGAGCACGCCGGAGGCCCGGGTACCGTCCGCGTCCAGGATCGAGAACAGCAGGTGCTCCTCGGCGACCGCCTCGTCCCGCACCTTGTCGGCGCGCGCGAGCGCGCCCTCCACCACGTCGCGAGCGCTCTTGGTGAACCTCTCGAACATCGTCAATTCCTCCCGTACTTCTTGTGCACGGCCTGCCTGCTGACGCCCAGTTCGTGGGCGATCTCCTGCCAGGACCACCCCTTGGCCCGCGCGCTCCTGACTTGCACGGCCTCGAGCTGCTCCAGCAGCCGCCGCAGTGCGGCGACGGCCCGCAGCCCGATCCGCGGATCACGGTCTCCCGCACGCTCGGCGAGATCGGTTGCCTCGGTCATGCCTGTCAATCTACGTTGACAGACGCCGCACGTCAACCAGAGTTGACGGGGGCGCGGGGCGACGACAACGCGCCCGGCCCTCCGTGTCGACGGAGGGCCGGGCGCGCGCCGGAGCGGGTTGCGGCGGGGGGCGCCGGTCAGCCGAAGGCCTTGACCGCCTGGTAGTAGGTCCACGCGGTGCCGTTGCACGCGGTCGCGGTGGCACCGCTGTAGCCCGCGCAGACGCGCTTCAGGTCCTCGTAGAGGGCGCTGTCCAGCCGGCTCTTGTTGGCCGAGAAGGTGCCGGCGGCCTTGTAGTTGCGGTAGCCGAAGTCGTGCCGGGCGCAGGAGGTCGCGAACGGGAAGCCGAAGGGGTTGTCCGGGGAGGTGCTGCAGTAGTCCGTGGACCAGTCGAAGGCGTAGGCCGACCAGGCGGCCTGGTTCTGGCGCGCGGCCGACCAGGCGTTGTAGCTGGAGGCGCTGGTCTGGGTCCAGCTCGACAGCACCTGGGCCTTGTCGGCGGGGACGGCGTTGGCGGGCGTGGTCAGGGCGACGGTGGCGACCGCGGCGGCGGCGAAGCCGGTGGTGATTCGGCGCATGGGGTCTCCTGAGACGGGCGCGCGGGCGGCGCGCGGGTACGGGGGTGGCACCGGATGCGGAATCTCACGGGTGGTGCGGACGTGCCGGATCAGAATCGCGCCGGGAGGGTCTATGCGAGTAGACCTGGGACGGCAAAATTTGCATGAACATGCCTAAGCGCCGTCGGCGTCAATCGTCGACGGCGCATCACGAACGGTTCAGGAGCGCGGGGAACGGCCCCGCGGCCCGCGGATCAGGAGTCCTGGCCGCCCGCCGGGCCACCGGAACCCGAGGAACCCGAGGAACCCGATGAACCGGAGGCATCCGAGGAACCGGCGGAGGGGACGGCGGCGGACGCCGTCCGCCCGGCGACCGCCGTGTCCCCGTCCGCGGCGTCCTCGGCGTGGTCCCAGTGCGGATGGTGCAGCCGCGCCCAGTTCGGCGTGACGAAGCCCGTGCGCATCCCCAGCCGCGCCTCGGCGTCGTGGGCCGCCATCCACCAGTGGCCCGCGACCGCGACCGCGACGGCCAGCGCGAGCCAGTCGTGGACGAAGGTGGCCCCCGTACGCCACACGACCGCCGTCAGCCGCGGGAACATCATCATCAGCCCGGTGCCCAGCATCACCAGCACCGCTCCGGCCGCGAAGGCCGCGTAGAGCTTCTGCCCCGCGTTGAACTTGCCCGCCGGGCGCCCCTGGTAGAGCCGGCCGCGCAACGCGGCGCGCAGCCAGCTCCTGTCGTACGGAACGAAGCGGTTGAGCCGCCGCAGGTCGTGCCGGAACGCCCGGGAGGCCAGGCCGGCGAGCACCGGAACCGGCAGCGCGATGCCGGACCACTCGTGGACGGTGACGACCAGGCGCCTGCGGCCCACGATCTCGGCGAGCGGGGGCAGGTAGAGGCACGCCGCGGTGAAGAGGCAGATCATCATCAGCGTCGCCGTACTGCGGTGCACCCAGCGCTCGGCCCGGGTGAAACGGCGTACGGACTCAGGAAGTCGGGGCATCGTCGCGTCCGTTCGAGCGGCCGACCCAGGCGTCGACGTCGTAGCCGTAGTGCTCCCAGTAGCCGGGCTGCACCGCCTCGGTGACCTCGATGCCCGAGAGCCACTTGGCGGACTTGTAGAAGTACATCGGCGCGACGTACAGCCGCACCGGACCGCCGTGGGCCGGGGTCACCGGCTTGCCCTGCATCTTCAGCGCGACCAGCACGTCGTCCCTGCGGGCCTGTTCGAGAGTCAGGCTCTCGGTGTACGCGCCGTCGAAGCACGTGAAGCGGATGGCGCCGGCCCCGTCCCGTACGCCCGCGAGGTCGAGCAGATGGGACAGCCGCACCCCTTCGAAGGCGGTGTCGTCCACCCGCCACCCGGTCACGCACTGCACATCGCGCACCATGTGCGTCTGCGGCATGGCCCGCAGGTCGGCAAGGGTGTAACCGGCCTGGCGCTCGACGAGTCCGGAGACGGTCAGCCGGTAGTCCGTGGCGTCGCGGTGCGGGACCGAGCCCGTCACGTTGTAGAAGCGGAACCCCCCGCCGCCTGGCAGCAGTCCCGTCAGACCGGTGGGGTCCTTGCTCGTCACCTGCGACAGCGCCGAGTCCAGGCCGTCCTGCACCCGGCTGCCCACCGCCACGCCGAGGGCACCCAGCCCGAGCATGCCGAGCACCACGCGCCGCCCGACCGGCGTGCCCTTGCTTTCCATGTCCTCACCGTAATCCCGTGGACGCTGCCCACAGAGTGCCTGGTCCCCCCGTAAGCAACGCGTAATAGGTCGGTCAGCCGATCTCCAGGCCCGCGTAGTTCTCCGCCAGCTCCGCCGCCGCGTGCCGGGAGGCAGCGATGCGGTCGAGCTGGCTGATCTGCAGCCGGGCGTCGAAGTCGCTGTGCGCGGGGTCGGTGTGCAGGGTCGTGGTCATGAACCAGGAGAAGTGCTCCGCCCGCCACACCCGGCGCAGGCAGGTGGCGGAGTACGCCTCCAGGAGTTCCTCCGACCCGGTCGCCCTCAGGTGGGCGAACGCCCTTGCCAGGACGACCACATCGGCGGCGGCCAGGTTGAGCCCCTTGGCGCCGGTGGGCGGCACGATGTGCGCGGCGTCCCCGGCGAGCAGCACCCGGCCCCAGCGCATCGGCTCGGTGACGAAACTGCGCATCGGCAGCACTGCCCTGGCCGTGATGGGCCCCCGCTCCAGCTTCCAGTCGCCGTCGATCGCGAAGCGGGCGTCCAGCTCGTCCCAGATCCGCTCGTCGGGCCAGTCGTCCGTGTCGGTGCCGTTCGGCACCTGCAGATACAGCCGGCTGACCTCGGGCGAGCGCATGCTGTGCAGGGCGAAGCCGCGCGGCGAGTGCGCGTAGATCAACTCGTCGCAGGACGGCGGGACGTCGGCGAGGATGCCGAACCAGGAGTACGGGTAGACCCGCTCGTACGTCCGGATCGCGCCCCGCGGGACCGCGCGGCGGGTCACACCGTGGAAGCCGTCGCAGCCCACGACGTAGTCGCAGGTCAGGGTCTTGTCGCGGTCCTCGTGGGTGTAGTGGATCACCGGACGGTCCGTGTCGGCCCCCTCGACCGCACGCACCTGGGCGCCGAACACCAGCGGGGCGCCGTCCTCGATCTGCAGCGCGATGAGGTCCTTGACCACCTCGGTCTGCGCGTACACCCACACACGGCGGCCGCCGGTGAGCGCGGGGAAGTCCAGTCGGTGCGTGCGCCGGTTCCAGCGCAGTTCGATGCCGTCGTGGACCATGGCCTCGCGATCCAGCCGGCCGGCCGCACCGGAGGACCGCAGCACGTCGACCGTGGACTGTTCGAGGATGCCGGCCCGCTGACGGTGCTCGACGTAGGCGCGTTCCCGGCTCTCCAGTACCACGCAGTCGACGCCGGAGCGGTGCAGGAGCCGGGCCAGCAGCAGGCCGGCGGGGCCGCCGCCGACGATGCCGACGGTGGTGTGGGGCTGCATGGGTGGGCTACTCCCCCTCTTCAGGTACTGCTACCGGTGTTTCTTCCCGTACTCGTTCCCGTACGTGTTCCCGTGCTTCTTCCGGTACTTCGGGCTCTTCTGGTTCTTCTGGTTCTTCCTCTTCGAGGACGCGGTTCGCGATGGCGAACGCCGTGTTCGCGGCGGGCACGCCGCAGTAGACCGCCGACTGGAGCAGGACCTCCTGGATCTCCTCCCGGGTCAGTCCGTTGCGCCGGGCGGCCCGGACGTGCAGCGCCAGTTCCTCGTGGTGGCCGTGCGCCACGAGCGCGGTGAGCGTGACGCAGCTGCGGGTCCTGAGGTCGAGCCCGGGACGGGTCCAGATCTCGCCCCACGCGTAGCGGGTGATGAAGTCCTGGAACGGCGCCGTGAAGGCCGTGGTCCGCGCGACCGCCCGGTCCACGTGGGCGTCACCGAGCACCGCGCGCCGGACGGCCGTGCCCGCGGCGTGCCGGGAGCCGTCGTCGGCGGCGGGGCCGGGTGTCAAGTGCCCGAGCAGCGCGGCCAGTACGGGTGCCGGCCGCTCGACGTTGGCCAGGTGCGCGGCGTGCCCGACCTCGGTGAGGCTCGCGCCGCGGATGCCGTCCGCGAGTGCCCGGGCGTCGGCCACCGGTACGACGGGGTCCTCCCGGCCCGCGACGACGAGCGTCGGTGTGCTGATCGCGGCCAGTCCGGCCCGCGCGTCGTGCGTGGCGAGCACGTCGCACAGCCGCGCGTACGCCTCCGGGTCGGCGGCCCGCAGATCGTCCACGAGCGCCTCGGCCGCGGGGCCCGGTACGGAGCCGGACGTGAACCAGCGTGCCGCCGTGGTGTCGGCGACCGGCCCGGTGCCCTTCGCCCGTACCAGCGCGGCCCGGTCCCGCCAGCGCCCGGGCGTCCCGACACGGGCCGCGGCGCACAGGACCGCCAGCGAGGTCACCCGCCGCGGGTGGTGGACCGCCAGCCAGGTCCCGACCGCGCCGCCCAGCGAGATGCCCGCGTACGCGAAGCGCTCGACGCCGAGCGCG
Organism: Streptomyces sp. NPDC088354; assembly: GCF_044753585.1. Classification (NCBI taxonomy): domain Bacteria; kingdom Bacillati; phylum Actinomycetota; class Actinomycetes; order Kitasatosporales; family Streptomycetaceae; genus Streptomyces; species Streptomyces sp. NPDC088354. Next base: position 120,125 of record NZ_JBIVNJ010000003.1, read on the forward strand.
TCGGCGAGTTCGAGCACCAGCCGTCCCAGGTCCGCCGTCGTCGGGTCCGATGGCAGCAGCCCGGCCGGCGTGCCGCCGTGTCCCGGCAGGTCCCAGCGGATCACCCGGTGGTCGCGGGCGAGCGCGGGCACCTGGGCGTCCCACACCGCCAGCGACGTCCCCAGGCTCGGCCCCAGCAGCAACGCGGGCCGCCCGGCCGCCCCGTCCACCCGGTGATGCAGCAGCCGCGGCTCCGCGCCGCCGGCCGATGTGCTGCCGCTCATGCGTCCTCCTCTGTGCGGGCTTCGTGCGGGCTCTGCGCGGGCGTACGGGTGGGCTCCGGCGGCCGGAGGGTCACGAAGCGGTGCCCGGCGGGTCGGGGCGGCGCAGGGCCCGGTCGACGAGAGCGGCCGCGGAGCCGGTGTAGCGGGTCGGGTCGGTGAGGTCGCGCAGGCGCTCCTTGGGGAGGAGGGCCGCGAGGCCGGGGTCCTCGGCGAGGACGTCGTCGAGGTCGATGCCCTCCTCGACGGCCCGGAGCGAGGCCCGGGAGAGCGCGGCCTTCGCCTCGCCGCGGCCGATCAGGGCGGCGAGGGCGGCGGCCAGGCGCTCGCTGACGACCAGGCCGCCGGTCGCGTCGAGGTTGTCGCGCATGCGGTGCGGGTGGACGCGCAGTCCCTCGGCGAGTTCCGCCGCTCCCCGCGCCGCGCCGCCGGCCAGGCGCAGGGCCTCGCGCAGCGGCTGCCACTCGGCGTGCCAGGCGCCGGCCGGCCGTTCGTCCTCGGCGGCCAGGGAGCCGTACAGGACGGAGGCGAGCGCCGGCACCTGGCGGGCCGCGGCGGCGATCAGGGCGGCGCGCACGGGGTTGGCCTTGTGGGGCATGGCGGAGGAGTCCCCGCCGGCGCCTTCGGTGACCTCCCCGATCTCGGTGCGGCTCAGCACCAGGACGTCAGCCGCGATCTTTCCGAGCGCGCCCGCCGTGAGGGCGAGCGCTCCGCCGAGGTCCGCGACCGGCGTGCGCAGGGTGTGCCAGGGCAGCATGGGTTCGGCGAGCCCGGTCTCGGCGGCGTACGCGGCCGTCAGCCGCTCCCCCAGGTCGGGCACCCCCTCGGCGCCGCCACCCCCGCCCGCTGCGTCCGCCTCGGCGAAGGCGTGGAACGCCGCGAGCGTGCCCGCGGCGCCTCCCAGTTGTGCGGGCAGCGTGCGGCGAACGGCCGTCAGTCGGTCGTGGGCGTCCAGGACGAGGGCGCGCCAGCCGGCCGCCTTGAGCCCGAAGGTGGTGGGGACGGCGTGCTGGGTGAGCGTGCGCCCGGCCATGGGCGTGGTCCGGTGCTCGCGGGCGAGCGCTCCGAGCGCGCGGGCGGCGCGGGCGAGGTCGTCGAGCACGGGCTCCAGCGCGCGGAAGGCCACCAGCATGGCGGCGGTGTCGACGATGTCCTGGCTGGTGGCGCCGCGGTGCACATAGGGAGCGGCGGCCTCGTCCCGCTCCCCCACGGCAGCCGTCAGGTCGGCGGCCAGCGGGATGACGGGGTTGCCGCCGGAGCGGGCGCGCAGTGCGAGGTCGCGCGCGTCGTACCTGCCGGTCTCGGCCGCGGCGGCGGTGACCGCGGCCGCCGCCGAAGCGGGCGCGAGGCCGAGCGTGGCCTGCGCGCGGGTCAGCGCGGCCTCGGCGTCGAGCATGCCGCGGACGAACGCCGCGTCGCCGGTCGCCTCCTCCACGGGCGTGCCGGCCCGGCCCGGGGAGAGCAGGCCGGTGTCCGCGAAGGGTTCAGTCGAAGGCAAGGAAGACCGTCTCCTCGTGCGCTCCGTCGTACTGCAGTCGGACGTCGAAGCGGTGGACGCCCTCACCGTCCGGAGTGGCGACCAGCGTGGCACGCCGCCCGGGTTCCAGCGAGCCGAGCAGCGCGTCGTCTGCCGCGTCGTCCAGATAGACGCGGGTGTGCAGATGGTGCAGCAGGCCGCGGGCGAAGACGATCACCGACAGGTACGGGACGCCGCCGGGCGGCAGCGTACGGAAGGCGTAGTGCCCGTCGGCGTCGGTGGGCACGCGGCCGAAGCCGGTGAAGACCAGTCCGTCGCGGCCGAGGACCGCGCCGTTCACCGGGTCGCGGCGCAGTGATCCGGGTGCGCCCTGCCGGGAACCGTCGGGGGCCGGCTGCCAGATCTCGATCAGCGCGTCGGGCACGGGCCGCCCGGCGCCGTCGTACACGTACCCGTGCACGGTGATCGTGCCGGGATGCCCGGCTGGCGCCAGCTCGCCGCCCTTGGCGAAGGGCAGCGCGTAGCCGTAGAAGGGGCCGACGGTCTGGGAGGGGGTGGGAGCCAGGGGTGAGCTCATCGGCCCTCCTCGGTCCAGGTGGCGGCAGGGCCGTCCAGGACGATGTCCCAGCGGTAGCCGAGCGACCGTTCCGGGGTGGACAGCCCGTGGTCGTAGGCCGCGACCAGCCGCTGCCGTGCCGAGTCGTCGGTCACCGACTGCAGGATCGGGTCCCGGGCGAAGAGCGGGTCGCCGGGGAAGTACATCTGCGTGACCAGGCGCTGGGTGAACGCGGTACCGAAGAGCGAGAAGTGGATGTGCGCCGGGCGCCAGGCGTTGACGTGGTTGCGCCAGGGGTAGGCGCCGGGCTTGATCGTGACGAACTCGTACGATCCGTCGTCGCCGGTCAGGGTGCGCCCGACCCCTGTGAAGCCGGGGTCGAGCGGGGCGGGGTGGTCGTCGCGCTGGTGGGCGTAGCGGCCCGAGGCGTTGGCCTGCCAGATCTCGACGAGCTGGCCGCGTACGGGCCGGCCCCGCCGGTCCAGCACGCGCCCGGTGACCCGGATCCGCTCGCCGAGCGGCTCGCCCTGGTGCTGCCGGGTGAGGTCGTGGTCGAGGGCGGTGATGTCGGTGACGCCGAAGACCGGCCCGGACAGCTCGACGGCCTCGGGGTCGCCGCCCGCCGGACCGGCGGCGACCAGCGGGCGCTTGGGGTGCCGCAGCGCGCTGCTGCGGTAGGGGGCGTAGCCACGCCTGGGGTGGTGCTCGGCGGCCGCGCCGTCCGCGAGGCGCTTGGCGTACGCCGCGTGCGCCTCCGCGATCTCGCGGGAGATCTCGTCCTGCGTGAGCGGGGTGGCCATGCGGGGGCTCCTACCTCTCCAGGACCAGGGCCAGGCCCTGCCCGACGCCGATGCACAGGGCCGCCAGGCCGGTGCCGGAGCCCCGGGCGGCGAGCTGGTGGGCGACGGCGCCGGCGATGCGGGCGCCGGACGCGCCGAGCGGGTGGCCGACCGCGATGGCGCCGCCGCGCGGGTTGACGAGCGCCGGGTCGAGTTCCGGCCAGCCGGCCAGGCAGCCCAGCACCTGGGCGGCGAAGGCCTCGTTGAGCTCGACGGTGCTGAGGTCGCCGAAGCCCTTGCCGGACTTGGCCAGCGCTTTGCGCACGGCCTCCACGGGCGCCAGGCCGAAGTAGTCGGGCTCGATGCCGGTGACCGCGGAGGAGCGGATGCGGGCGAGCGGCTCGCGGCCGGTGGCCCGCAGGCCCTCCTCGTCGACGATCAGCAGGGCGGCCGCGCCGTCGTTGAGCGGCGAGGAGTTGCCCGCGGTGACCGTGCCGCCGTCCTTGCGGAAGGCGGGCTTCAGGCGGGCGAGCGCCTCCATGGAGGTGTTGTCGCGGATGGTCTCGTCACGGGCGAGGTCCACGCCGTCGAGCGGCACGACCTCGGCCTCGTACAGGCCGTCCTTCCACGCCCGGGCGGCCTTCTCGTGGCTGGCGACGGACCAGGCGTCCTGCTGCTCGCGGGTGATGCCGTGCCGGTCGGCGATCAGCTCGGCGCTCTCGCCCAGCGGGATCGTCCACTGCGGGTTCATCCGCGGATTGACCATGCGCCAGCCGAGGGTGGTGGAGTACATCTCCTGGTGCCCGGCGGGGAAGGCCCGTTCGGGCTTGGGCAGCACCCACGGGGCGCGGCTCATGGACTCCACGCCGCCGGCTATGGCGACGGAGACGTCGCCGACGGCGACCGCGCGGGCGGCCTGGATGACGGCTTCGAGGCCGGAGCCGCAGAGCCGGTTGACGGTGGTGCCGGGGACGGTGACGGGCAGTCCGGCCAGCAGGACGGCCATGCGCGCGACGTCGCGGTTGTCCTCGCCGGCGCCGTTGGCGTCGCCGAAGAACACGTCGTCGACGCGGGCCGGGTCCAGGTCGGGGGTGCGGGCCATGAGCGAGCCGACGACGTGCGCGGCGAGGTCGTCCGGACGCACGCCCGACAGGGCGCCGCCGTACTTGCCGACCGGGGTGCGGACGGCGTCGACGATGTAGACCTCGCGCAGCTGCTGGCTCATGACTGGGCTCCTTGGCCGGTGGCGGCGACGGCGGCGTTGCCGGCGCCTCGGGTGGTGCGGACCGGGGCGGCGGTCTTCTCCAGGATCTCCTCCACGGCGACGCCGGGGGCCGTCTCGACGAGGACGAGTCCGTCGTCGGTGACGTCGAGGACGCCGAGGTCGGTGATGATCCGGTCGACGCACGCCTTGCCGGTGAGCGGCAGGGCGCACTCCTGGAGGATCTTGGGGCTGCCGTCCTTGGCCGTGTGGGTCATGGTGACGATCACGCGCCGGGCGCCGTGCACCAGGTCCATCGCACCGCCGATGCCGGTGACCAGCTTGCCGGGGATGGCCCAGTTGGCCAGGTCGCCGCGGGCGGAGACCTGCATGGCGCCCAGCACGGCGGTGTCGATGTGGCCGCCGCGGATCATGCCGAAGGACAGCGCGGAGTCGAAGAACGAGGCGCCGGGCAGGACGGTGACGGTCTCCTTGCCGGCGTTGATCAGATCGGGGTCGACCTCGTCCTCGAACGGGAAGGGGCCGGTGCCCAGGATGCCGTTCTCCGACTCCAGGACGACCTCGACACCGGCGGGCAGGTGGTTGGGGATCAGCGTCGGCAGGCCGATGCCGAGGTTGACGTACTCGCCGTCGCGCAGTTCCAGCGCCGCGCGGGCGGCCATCTCGTCGCGTGTCCAGGCCATCAGGCCGACGCCTCCCTCGCGGTGACCGTGCGGAACTCGATCTTCTTGTCGGCGGCCTGCTCGGCGGTGAGGGCCACCACCCGCTGGACGAAGATGCCCGGCAGGTGCACCTGGTCGGGGTCGAGTTCACCGGGCTCGACCAGTTCCTCCACCTCGGCGATCGTGATCCGGCCGGCCATGGCCGCCAGCGGGTTGAAGTTGCGGGAGGACTTGGCGAAGACCAGGTTGCCGTGCCGGTCGCCCCTGGCGGCCCTGACCAGGGCGAAGTCGGTGGTGATGCCGCGCTCCAGGACGTACTCGACGCCGTCGAACTCGCGGACCTCCTTGGGCGGGGAGGCCAGCACCACCCCGCCGTCGCCGTCGTAGCGCCAGGGCAGTCCGCCGTCGGCGACCTGCGTGCCGACCCCGGCGGGCGTGTAGAAGGCGGGGATGCCGCAGCCTCCGGCGCGCAGCCGCTCGGCGAGGGTGCCCTGCGGGATGAGTTCGAGCTCCAGCTCGCCGGCCAGGTACTGGCGGGCGAACTCCTTGTTGGCGCCGATGTAGCTGCCGGTGACCCGGGCGATGCGCCCGGCGGCGAGCAGGACGGCGAGGCCGGACTCCAGGGCGCCGCAGTTGTTGGAGACCACGGCGAGGCCGCCGGTCCCGGCATCGTGGACGGCCTGGATGAGCGTGTCGGGCACACCGCTCAGCCCGAAACCGCCGACGGCCAGCGACGCCCCGTCATGGACGTCCGCCACGGCCTCGGCGGCCGAGGCGACCACCTTGTCCATCCTGTGCCACCTCTTGTTCGTCCAGTGAACTTAAGTTCACAATCTTCCGTGGCCGAGTCTGATCCTCGGTGCCCGCTCTGTCAACGTTTCGGGGCGGTACGGTTTCGACGACATATCTCCATGCTGGAGCGCCGATGACATCCCCCGCACTCGTGACCGCTCCCCCGCCGCAGGAGGCCGTGGGCCCCCTCATCCGGGGGCTCGCCGTGCTGCGCGGGCTCGCGGCGGCCGACGGACGGCGCTCGGTGGGCGACCTGGTACGCGACACCGGGCTCGCCCGCTCCACCGTGGACCGGGTGGTCAGCACGCTCACCCGCACCGGTTACCTGCGCCTGGAGGGCCGGGACGCGGTCCTCGCGCCCCGGCTGATGGAACTGGGCAACGCCTACCTGGCCGCCAGCCGGCTGCCCGAGGTCCTGGGACCGCTCGCCGACGCGCTGGCGGACGGCCTGGACGAGTCGGTGTCCATCGCGGTGCCCGACGGGGACGGGGTGCGCTTCGTCCACCAGGTCACCCGGCGCCGCGCCATGTCGCTGACCTTCCGGCTGGGGGATCTGCTGCCCGCCGAACGGGGCGCCCCCGGTGCGCTGTTCGCCTCCGGGTGGGGCGAGGCGGAGTGGGACGGCTGGCGGCTGCGCCGGGCGTCCGACCCGCACGGCGCGGGCTTCCCCGCGCTGCCCGACGGGCACGGCGAGGGCGCCGACTCCTTCGAGGAACGCGTCCGGGCCGCCCGCGAGCACGGCTGGTCGGCGGACGACCAGCTCATCGAGCCCGGTCTGATCGCCGTCGCGGTACCGGTGCGCGACCCGGCCGGCGCCGCGGTGTGCGCGGTGAGCGTGGTCAGCCACACCAGCCGGCACAGCGCCGCGTCGCTGCGGGAAGCGGTGCTGCCCCGGCTGCGCGAGACCGTCGCCGCGATGGAACGCTCCCTCGCGGCCCCCGCCGGCCGGCCCGCCGCCGTGCCGGCCGGCCCCACCCCGGCGGCATGGACGCGGGCCTCCAAGCAGGAACTCGGACCGGAGTTCGTGGAGTCCCTGGCGCGCGGGCTCACCGTGCTCACCGCCTTCGGCGAGGGCCGCGCCGCACTGTCCCTGACCGCCGTCGCCGAGGCGACCGGCCTGGCCAGGGCCACCGCGCGCCGCTCCCTGATCACCCTGGAGCACCTGGGCTACGTCGCCTCCGAGGACCGGCTCTTCCGGCTCACCCCGCACGTGCTGGAGCTCGGCTGCGCCCACCTGTCCCGGCTGACCCTGTCCCAGATCGCCGGGCCGCACCTGGTCGGCCTCGTGGAGCGCGTGCACGACTCCGCCTCCATGGCCGTGCTGTCGGGCGCGGACATCCAGTACGTGGCCAGGGTCCCCACCGTCCGCATCATGAGCGTCAACATCACCGTCGGCACCCGCTTCCCCGCCTACGCCACCGCCATGGGCCGGGTCCTGCTCGCGGGCCTGCCCGCCCACGAGCGCGCCGGGCTCCTCGCGCACACCGATCGTGCCGCGCTCACCCCGCACACCGTCACGGACGCGCGGGCCCTGAACGACGTCCTCGACGTGGTCGCCGCCGACGGCCACGCGCTGGTGAGCGAGGAACTGGAGGAGGGCCTGCGGTCCATCGCGGTCCCCGTCCGGGACGGCACCGGTCGCGTCGTCGCCGCCGTCAACGTCTCGATGCACGCCAGCCGCCGCACCGTCGAGCAGTCCCGCGCCGACCTCCTCCCCCCGCTCCGGGCGGCCGCCTCCCGCATCGAGGAGGATCTGCGCGTGGTGGGCCGCTACGCCCGCGTCGCCGTCTCGTGACCGGCCGCCTCACGACGGGGGCGAGGGTGCGCCGTCCCCGTGGGACGGATCCACGTTCCACTCGCCGGGCAGGGCGCTCCCGCAGAAGACGCACACGAAGTCGTCCTCGCGCACGATGCCGCGCTCCCCGCAGCCGGTGCAGCGGCGGAAGACCACCGCGTGCGTGAAACCTGACGGGCGGCCGAGACCCGCGCGGTCCAGGGCGCGGGCGACGGAGGACCACGAGGGGGTGTCGGGGCAGTAGCCGGTCGAGAGGTTGCTCACCTCGGCGGCCGCCCATGTCCCGGAGGTCTCGCGCAAGGCGATCTCCCCGGCGCCCAGGACCTCCCCGCCGTCCGCGCACGCGACGTGCTCGCTGCGGCGCGGCGCCAGGCGCAGCACACCGGCGACGTCGACGACGTAGGTGAAGGGCTCGGCCAGGTCCGCCGCCGTCTGTTCCTCGGCCCAGGCGGCGAGGTCGGCCGCGTCGCGGATCGGCCGCCCGGTGCCCCCGGGCCGGACGGCGGCCCGCAGGTCCGCCGGTCCCACGTAGCGGTAGCGCCGCACCCCCTGGTCCACGGCGTCACCTTGACATCCTCTCCGTCCTGAAGGAAGGAGATTCCCGCCTGCCGGCCGGTGGACACCGGCTGGGGCCTCGGGTGGGTCCCTGTTTCTTCGCGCTGCGCCGGTACGAGTACCGGTCCTACCCGCGCTCCGCAGGCCGATACGGCCGGTCCGGCCGCCTTCGCGACGACGACCGTCGTACGCCGGTACATCGAGAGCCAGAAGCGGCCTGCCTGACCGTCACGCCGGAGCCGTAGCGGCATCCGCCGCCTCGCGGCTCCGGGCCAAGGACGGCCTTCACCCCCGCCCCAAAGGACGGAGCACTGGTCAGGATCAGAGGTGGAAGATCCCTCGCACCGGGGGAACCACGCCGGCCGGGCGTGCGTGATCACAGGACGTGATCCCGAAGAACGTGGCAGCGCCGGCACTCGTGCACCTCACCGCGGTGTGGTTCGTGGGCTGTGCGCTCACCGCGATCGGGTTCGAGGCGGTGCTGTTCGGGTTGTTCAGCGGTGGCGCCGCGGCGGGGGTGGCCGCCGCCGCCTGCTGGGCGCCGTTCGCGGTGGCGCTGCTCGCGGCGCCGGGGTTCGCGGCGCGCCGGCTGAGCCCGGTGACGGGCCGGCGCGGCGGGGTGTGGGCATGGGCGGTCGGGGTGTTCGGTGCGGGCACGGCCGGAGTGCTGATCGCCGTGGCGGTGCGTCTGCATGTCGACGGGCTGCGGAACGGCTTCGTGCTCTGCGTCTCCGGAGGGGTCTGCTACGCCCTCGCCGCCGCGCTTCTCCTGCCCGGCGCCCGGACCCGGATCGCCGCCGTCACGGCGGCCGCGGTGTTCGCGGCCGCCGGGGCCTGGACCGCGTGGGATGCCGGGCGGCTGCCCACCCTCGACGCGTGGATCCGCGCGAACGGTGTGGACCGCGGCCTGCTGCGCGTGGGCGACCCGCCGCCGGGCTACACGCTGCGGGTCCTCGGCGCGGGCGAGGACGGCTTCGGCGCCGACTACGAACGCCCGGGAACGACGGCCATGCACCTGGCCGTCGAACGCGCCGGCCACGACACCCGGCGCGTGGACGCGCGCGGCTGCCCGGTCCCTTTCGGCGGGACGATCCGCTGCACCGACGACGGCGGGGGCCGACGGCTCGTCACGTACGAGGGCGCCTACGAACGACAGGAACTGCGGCTGCGGCGCGGCGGCCTGGTCTGCACCGTGACCCTGTACGGCCCCGGCCCCCGACCCGGGTCCGGACTCCCGGCCGCCCGCCGCGTGCTGTCGACCCTCCGGCCCGCGACCGACGCCGAACTCGCTCCGCTGGTACGGCTGCCCCTGCGCGGATGACGCGGCCCGTCACGCCGGGCGCAGGTCGACCGGCTCGCCCCAGGCGCCGGAGAAGAAGCTCTCCTCCAGGGGCCGCCGGTGGCGCGGGGCGGTCTCGCGGGCCCGCAGGGAGTCGTCCAGGCGTTCCGGGTCGGCGACCGCGCCGACGGCGATGACGGCGAGCGGACGGAATCCGTCGGGGATGCCGAAGGCGGTGGCGAGGCGGCCGGCGTCGAAGCCGCTCATCTGGTGGGCGTGGAGGCCCTCCGCGTGCGCCTGGGTGGTGAGTTGGGCGGCGGCCAGCCCCGTGTCGTAGGCGGCCGTGGGGACCGGTGCGCCGTCCGCCCCGGACTCGGCGGCGACGGCGACGATCAGGACGGACGCGTCGCCGGCCCACCGCTGGTTGAAGCCGACGAGGGCACCGTGCACCGCCTTGAAGGTGGCGTCGCCGCGCCGGCCGACGAGGAACCGCCAGGGCTGGACGTTGAACGCGGACGCCGCCCAGCGGGCGGCCTCCAGCAGGGAGGCGAGCTGTCCGCCGCCGAGTGTGTGCGCGGGGTCGAAGGACCGGGGGCTCCAGCGCTCGGCGAGCAGCGGGTGCACGGGGACCGAGGTGAGGGCGCGGTGCGGCATGTGTGGACTCCTGTCGGCAGAGAGCCGGCCGGGGCATCGTGGTGCCCCATCCGCTCAGCGGGCCGGACCCGCACCGGAATTCCCGCTTCCGCTGCTTTCCAGGGCCCGCGGCGGTGATTTCACACGGCCGCAACAGTGCCGGGCCCGGGCCGGGCTCAGAGCACCCCGATCCGGTGCAGCACCCGGCTCTGGGCCGGGGACGGCCACAGCGGCCAGGACAGGTAGCAGACGCCGCCGGTGCCGCTGCGGACCTGGCCGTCGGCGGCGTAGCGCTTCGTCCTCAGCCAGTTGGTCTCGAACTGCTCCCGCCGGTAGACCCGGCGCACCGCCTCGTCGTCCCGGCTCGCGGGGTCGTTGACGACCACATCGCCCTCAGGGGTGAATCCGATGACGCACATCAGATGGCCGGAGGTGCCGTAGCCGGCCCCGTCCAGCTCGGTGGCGAGGAAGGACTGGGACGTCATCACCGGGATGCCGGCCCGGATCAGCCGCTCCACGTCGTGCAGGCCGTGCAGACGCGTCACGGTCGCGACGAGATCCCGGTAGGTGGCGGTGTAGGCGGTGTTGAAGGGCCAGTTGCCGCAGCCCTCGTACTGGTAGTCGTAGGTGAAGCGGGCGGCGTGGTCGACCTGCGGGTCCTCGTAGGAGGGGTCGACCCAGGCGAGGTCGTCCTCGTCCGGTCCCCGGCCCCAGTACTCGATGACCATCTGCGAGGAGGTGGGGCTGCACCAGGCCTCGCCGCCGTTGTCGTACTCGGGGTACTGGCCCTTGTGGATCTCCTGGGAGTAGCGCGGCACGGGCAGTTCGATGCCGCGGGCGACACCGGGCCCGGAGGGGGGCACGGTGAAGCGGTCGGGGATGTCGGAGGCCATCGCGCCGACCCGCCAGACGGTGGGGGTGGCGTCGCTGCCGGGGCGGCGCAGGAGGGTGAGGCGCAGGCGGTACCAGGCCAGGCGCACGCCGGAGGCGGGGTCGTCGATCGCGAGGGTGTCGGTCGAGACGCTGCTCTTGGCGTCGGTCTGGCCGTCCACCGAGGTGCGCCGGATGTCGGCGTCGCCGGACGCCCAGCGGCCCATGACGTACCAGGGGGTCATGCTGCCGTCGGTGTAGGTGGCGCACAGCTCGACCTGGATCCAGGTGTCCGCGGGGGTCCGGGCGTTCCAGGAGGCGACGATCTCGGTCGCGGGACTGCGCGGGGTGTGGACCGGTGACGTCCACGTGGCGGTCTCCCACGTCTCGGTGATCCCGGTGTGCGGGTCGGCGTACTCCAGGACGCCCGAGGGCCTGCCGATGGCGATCCCGGGGCGGGGACCGGGCTCGACGCAGGTGCCGCTGCCGTCACCGCTGTGCCAGTCGGACCAGCGGGTCCATGCGTGGTGGTCCACGGAGGCCTCGTCGTGATCGCCGTACGGGTGCCGGCCGGGTCGGCCGCCGGACGGGCCGGGCTCGCAGGGGCGGCGGTCCCCGCCGGTCGCTGCGAGGGCCCGCGGAGTGGCCGCGGCGGTCGCGGCCACGAGGGCGCCGACCAGCATCGTACGGCGTGGGGCGGGTCGTGTCATGAACGGTCCCCCTGTCATGAGCACGGACGCCGGTTTCTCAACTGTCGTCCCGCGCGCGCCTCTCGACCATCACTTCCCGGCACATTGGAGCACGGTCCGTGGTGGATACCATGGAATGCAGCCAAGGGACACGCCAAAAAAGTGTCAAGGATATCCGCACCGTTTCGCGCGCATTACTCATATTGACTTACCGGAAAAAACGCGAACGGAGTGTCATCCACGCACCCCGCATGGCGGATGAGAATCTTGCGCTTCTGGCCATGTCGACGCCGTCCGGAGGAAGCCTGATGACACTCGGTGCCGTCAGAAGCAAGCGCACACTGGCCGGTCTGGCCGTCCTGTTCACCGGGGCGGCGGGCTGGCAGGCGCCGGCCGGAGAGGCGGCCGTGGCACCCACCGCCCAATGCGCCACGTCCGTGCCGTTCCGCTCCGGCACCGGCGGCTACCACACCTTCCGTATCCCGGCCGTGCTGCGGATCGGCAAGAGCACCGTGCTGGCGTTCGCCGAGGGCCGCCGTACGTCGGCGGACGACGAGGGGGACATCGACGTGGTGCTGCGCCGCTCCCTGGACGGCGGCTGCACCTGGCAGGCCATGCGCGTCGTCGCCCGCGGCGCCGGTGAGACGTTCGGCAACCCCACCCCGGTGGCCGACCCGAAGACCGGCCGCATCGTGCTGCTGATCTGCCGCACCGTCGGCAATCTGACGAAGGCTCAACTCGGCGGCAGCTCCAAGGCGGTCTACGACGCCCGGCAGGTCTGGGAACTGCACAGCGACTCCGGCGGGGCCAAGTGGTCCGCGCCCCGGCAGATCACCAGCAGCGTCAAACCCGACAACTGGCGCTGGTACGCCACCGGGCCCGGCCACGCCATCGCGCTGCGCAACGGCCCGCACGCAGGACGCCTGCTCGTGCCGGCCAACCACACCGCCGTCGTCGACGGCGAGGTGGTGCACGGCGCCCACTCCCTCTACAGCGACGACCACGGCAAGACCTGGCACATCGGGTTCGTCGAGGAGGTCCCGGGCGGCTGGATCAATCTCAACGAGACCACCATGGCCGAGCTGCCGGACGGCCGGATCTACATCAACAGCCGTGACGACGGCGGCTTCTCCAACGCCTCGCGCGCCAACGCCTACAGCACCGACGGCGGAGAGAGCGTGGAGGGCAGCTTCGAGCCCCAGGAGGCCATCGAGGGGCCGGAGGTGCAGGGCAGCGTCCTGCAGCTGCCGGGCGGGCTGCTGCTGTACTCCGGACCGTCCGATCCGGGGGCGCGCGCCGCCATGGAGGTCCGGGCCAGCGCCGACGGCGGCATCTACTGGGAACCGGCCCTGCTGACGAGTAGTCACCCGGCCGCGTACTCCGACCTGGTGGACTTGGGGGGTGGCACGGTGGGGCTGCTCTACGAGACGGGAACCACTTCTCCGTACGAGACCCTGACCTTCACCCGGTTCACCACGTGACCGGACCGGCGGGCGCACACATTCGGGTGGCGCCGCACGTCGTCGGACGGGGTCACCAACGAATTTCGAAGGAGAACGCCATGAAGCGCATCGCGAAGGCCGCGGCCCTGTCCGCCGTCGCCGGTGTGACCGTGCTCGGTGCCGCCACCGGCGCCGTCGCCGGCGGCCACGGCGGCGGTTTCGGCGGCCACGGCGGTGGCGGTGCCAACGCGCGGGCCGCCGCCATCGGCTCGCCCGGCATTCTGAGCGGCAACATCGTCCAGGTGCCCGTCAACATCCCGATCAACGTCTGCGGCAACGGCATCAACGCCGTCGCGCTGCTCAACCCGGTGGCCGGCAACGTCTGCGTCAACCGCTGACACCGCGAGAACGGCGCGAGGGGCGTACCGGGATCGTCCGGTACGCCCCTCGGCGTTCTCCAGCAGTTCCGCGGCGGCCTTTCCCGGGGAATTCGTTCCCCGGGAAATTCTCCCCCGGGGAACCGCTCACACGGATTGCGCGGCCATTTCCTCGGCCAGCGCAGCCGCGAAGGAGTCCACGTCCTCCTCGGTGGTGTCGAAGGAGCACATCCAGCGCACCTCGCCGGTGGCCTCGTCCCAGAAGTAGAAGCGGTAGCGCTTCTGCAGCCGCTCGCCGACCTCGCGCGGGAGCAGCGCGAAGACGGCGTTCGCCTGGACCGGGCGGACGACCGTCACCCCGTCCACCTCTCGCACGGCCGCCTCCAGGCGGCGGGCCATCGCGTTGGCGTGGCGGGCGCTGCGCAGCCAGAGGTCGCCCGTGAGCAGCGCCTCGAACTGCACCGAGACGAAGCGCATCTTCGAGGCGAGCTGCATGGACAGTTTGCGCAGATGCTTCATCGCCCGGACCCGTTCCGGGTTCAGCACCACGACGCACTCGCCGAACAGCAGCCCGTTCTTGGTGCCGCCGAAGGACAGCACGTCCACGCCCGCGTCGGTGGTGAACTCGCGCAGGGGCACGCCGAGGGTGGCGGCCGCGTTCGCGATCCGCGAGCCGTCCAGGTGGACGGCGAGACCGCGCTCGTGCGCGTGCTCGCAGATCGCCCGGATCTCCTCGGGGGTGTAGCAGGTGCCCAGCTCGGTGGTCTGGGTGATCGAGACGACCTGCGGCTGGGCGCGGTGCTCGTCGTCGAAGCCCCAGGCCTCCTGGTCGATCAGCTCGGGGGTCAGCTTGCCGTCCGGGGTGGCCACGGTGAGCAGCTTCAGACCGCCCATGCGCTCCGGGGCGCCGCCCTCGTCCACGTGGATGTGGGCGGAGGCCGCACAGATCACCGCGCCCCAGCGCTCGGTGAGCGCCTGCAGACCGACCACGTTGGCGCCGGTGCCGTTGAAGACCGGGAAGGCCTGGGCGCGCGGGCCGAAGTGGGCGCGGAAGACGTCCTGCAGGTGCAGGGTGTACTCGTCCTCGCCGTAGGCGACCTGGTGGCCGCCGTTGGCGAGGGCGATCGCCGCCAGCACCTCGGGGTGGACGCCCGCGTAGTTGTCGCTCGCGAAGCCGCGGGTCCGCGGGTCGTGGTGGCGGACGGCGTCCGTACGGGTATCGGTCACGGGCGGGGTGTGAGCCACTGGCGGGTTCCGTTCACTTCCTCGGCGGGCCGGCTCCAGACGTCGGCGACGGCGTCGGCCAGGTCGGTCACATCGGTGAAGCCCGCGAACTTGGCGTTCGGGCGCTCCTTGCGCATCCCATCATGCACGAGGGCCTTGATCACCAGGACGGTGGCGGCCGCGGTCGGCGCCTGCTCCCCCGCCGCCTTGCGGAAGGAGTCGCCGAGCGCCAGCGTCCACGCCTCGGCGGCGGCCTTGGCGGCGGCGTACGCCGCGTTGCCCGCGGTGGGCCGGCTGGCGCCGGCCGCGCTGATCAGTACGTACCGCCCGGCGGGCGCGGCCAGCAGGGCGTCATGGAAGGCGAGCGAGGTGTGCTGGACGGTGCGGATCAGCAGCTTCTCCAGGAAGTCCCAGTCCGCGAGGTCGGTCTCGGGGAAGGACGCGGAACCGCGCCAGCCGCCCACCAGGTGGACCATCCCGTCGACGCGCCCGTGCTCCTTCTCGATCCGGCCGGCCCACTCCTTGGTCGCGGACAGGTCCAGCAGGTCGACCACGTCGCCGGTGATGACCGCGCCGCCCGCGTCGAAGCGCGCCAGGTCGACGGCCTCGGCGAGCCGCTCCGGATTGGCGTCCGCGCCGACCACACGGGCCCCCGCGCGGGCGAGCCGCTGCAGGGTCGCGCGTCCGGCGGGACCGCCGGCCCCCGCCACCGCGATCACGGCCCCGGCCAGGGATCCTCCGGCCGTACCGCCTGCTTCCGTCATCTGCGCCGCCTCCTCCGCTGCGTCGGTCACGCGGCCACCTGACCCGTGCCGTGGGCCGTGATGCCCTTGGTCGAGGCGATCACATCACGGAGCTTCTTGGCCAGGGCCTCGTAGAACATGCTCAGCGGAAACTCGTCCGGCAGCACCTCGTCGACGAGCTTGCGCGGCGGCAGGCCGAGGTCCAGGGCGTCCGGTCCCTTGGCCCACACCGAGCCGGGGTGCGGGGAGAGGTATGCGGAGACGAGGTCGTAGGCGGCGAACCAGTGGACGAGCTTGGGGCGGTCGATGCCGTCCCGGTACAGCTTCTCGATCTCGCCGCAGAGCTGGTTGGTCACCTGCGGGGCGCGCTCCCAGTCGATGCGGAGCTTGTTGTCGGTCCAGCGCACGGCGTCGTGCTTGTGCAGGTACGCGAAGAGCAGCTGGCCGCCGAGCCCGTCGTAGTTGCGGACGCGGTCGCCGGTGACCGGGAAGCGGAAGAGGCGGTCGAAGAGGATCGCGTACTGGAGGTAGCGGCCCATGCCGTGGCCCTCGGCCTCCAGGTTCACGGCCTCCTTGAAGGTCGTGAGGTCGCAGCGCAGCTCCTCCAGGCCGTACATCCAGAACGGCTGGCGCTGCTTGATCATGAAGGGGTCGAAGGGCAGGTCGCCGTGGCTGTGGGTGCGGTCGTGGATCATGTCCCACAGCACGAAGGTCTGCTGGCTGAGCTCCTGGTCCGCCAGCAGCTCCTCGGCGTCCTCGGGCAGCGCCACGCCGAGGGTGTCCACGGCGGCGCGGCTCACGGCGCGGAAGCGGGCGGCCTCGCGGTCGCAGAAGATGCCGCCCCAGGTGAAGCGCTCGGGGGCCTCGCGCACGGCGACGGTCTCGGGGAAGAGCACCGCGGAGTTCGTGTCGTACCCGGGCGTGAAGTCCTCGAAGGTGATCGGCACGAAGAGCGGGTTGTCGTAGCGGGTGCGCTCCAGCTCGGACAGCCACTGCGGCCACACCACGCGCAGCGCGACGGCCTCCAGGTTGCGGTCGGGGTTGCCGTTCTGGGTGTACATCGGGAACACCACGAGGTGCTCCAGGCCGTCGGTGCGCTCGGCGGCGGGGTGGAAGGAGAGCAGGGAGTCCAGGAAGTCCGGCACCGCGTAGCCGCCGTCCGACCAGCGCCGCAGATCCTTGACCAGGGCCTCGTGGTAGGCGGAGTCGTGCGGGAGCAGCGGGGAGAGTTCCTCCACGGCGCGGACCACGCGGTCCAGCGCGTTGTCGACGACGGCGCGCTGCGGCGCGTCCTGCGCGGAGAAGTCGATGGAGCCGTCCTTGAGCTGCCAGGGGCGGATCTCCTCCACCGCCTGCTTCAGGACCGCCCAGGCCGGGTGCCGGACAACACCGCCGCCGGATATACCGGTCCCGCTGGTGCCCGCGCTGTCGTTCGACGCCGTCGCCGGCGACAGGATTTCCGTCATGACCCCTCCTTCACAGAAGAACCTCTTGTATGGCCACCGTATATAGGCCTGCTTCTTCCGTTCAAGTGCAGGCGGAGGAAAATCTTCCGCTCAGGGCGGCCCTCGCCGCGATTCTTCCTGCGGGCGGGCGCGCCGTTCACCCGGCGTTCGGCCCGCCGCCTCAGGGGCCCGCTAGGCTGCGCGGTGTCCGTGGACCAAACGCAAGCACCAGCACCGGAAGCGAACGAACCGTCTTGAGCTTCTTCACCGTCGGTCACCGCGGTGTCATGGGCGTCGAGCCCGAGAACACCCTCCGCTCCTTCGTCCGCGCCGAGCGGGAGGGACTGGACCAGATCGAGCTCGACCTGCACCTCAGCAAGGACGGCGCCCTGATCGTCATGCACGACGAGAAGGTCGACCGCACCACCGACGGCTCCGGCTTCGTCTCCGATCTCACCCTGGAGGAGCTGCGCGGCCTCGACGCGGGCCGCGGCGAGCGGGTGCCGGTCTTCGAGGAGGTCGTCGACGCGGTCGCGGCGCCCATCCAGGCGGAGATCAAGGACGTCGCCGCCGCCCGTGTCCTCGCGGACGTGCTGCGCGAGCGCGACCTGGTCGAGCGGGTGGACGTGCTGTCCTTCCACGACGCGGCCCTCGCCGAGATCCGCGCCTGCCTGCCGGAGGCCCGCACCGTGCTGGTCGCCGAGGGCCCGATGGGCTCCGAGATCATCCCGCGCGCCCAGGCCGTCGGCGCCCGCCTCGTCAGCCTCAGCCTGCGGCGCATCAGCCTCGCCCTGGTGCAGGAGTGCCACCGCGCCGGCATCTCGGTGATCGCCTGGACGGTCAACACCCCGCGCGAACTCGCCCTCGCCCACGCCCTGGGCCTGGACGGCGCGGTCACCGACGTCCCCGAGGTCAAGCGCGCGGTCGAGACCGGCCTCACGGACTGGTAGCCGGCAACACGCCGGACACAAACGTCCGGCATACGGGATCGCCGCGTTTTGGCGTGGACAGTGCCCGCCCGGCGGTGCCAAGGTCCCGCCATGTCTCACGCTCCCGCCTCCCGGGCGTCCTCGCGCCTCGCCGCCGCGGCGGCCCTCTCCGTCCTCGTCCTCACCGCGGCGGCGTGCGCGCCGCAGGAGGACTCCGCCTCGGGCGACACCAAGGCCGTCACGCCCGGGCCCTCGGGATCCGCGTCCGCCGCCTCGTGCCCGCCTTCCGCACTGCGCACACGCACCTCGGGCAAGCTGACGATCGGCACCGACAACCCGGCCTACGCACCCTGGTTCGAGGACAACGAACCGGCCAACGGCAAGGGCTACGAGTCGGCGGTCGCCTACGCGGTGGCCCGGCGACTCGGCTACGACCGGGCCGCGATCGACTGGCAGTCGGTCCCCTTCAACAACGCCTTCGCACCCGGCGCCAAGACCTTCGACTTCGACATCAACCAGATCTCGATCACCGACGAGCGCCGCAAGGCCGTGGACTTCTCCTCCGGCTACTACGACGTCCGTCAGGCGGTCATCGCCCTCAAGGGCTCCAAGGCCGCCTCCGCCACGAGCGTCGCGGCGCTGAAGAAGGTGAAGCTGGGTGCCCAGATCGGCACCACGAGCCTCGACGTGATCAACGACGAGATCAGGCCCACCGCGACCGCGGCCGTCTACCAGAAGAACGACCTCGCGGTCGCCGCGCTCAAGAACGGCCAGGTCGACGCCATCGTGCTCGACCTGCCCACCGCCTTCTACATCACCTCCGCCGAGCTGGAGGACGCCCGGATCGTCGGCCAGTTCGCTACCGGCGGCGGCGCGCAGGAACAGTTCGGCCTCGTCCTGGACAAGGGCAGCCCGCTCACCGCCTGCGTCACCCGGGCCGTCGACGCCCTGCGCTCCGACGGCACCCTGGCGAAGCTCGAACAGCAGTGGCTGTCCGACGCCGTCGACGCGCCGGTGCTCAAGTGACCCTCGGCGAGGACGTCCGCAAGGACCCGCACCCGTACACGCCGTCGGAGCGGCGGATCGCCCGCGAGCGCCACCGCCGTGTCCGGACCCGCCGTTCCGCGGGCATCGCCGCGGCCAGCACCCTCCTCACGGCCGTGCTGCTGTACCTCGGCATCACCCGCTCCCCCGGCTGGCCCCGCGTGCGGGAGACGTTTCTCAGCGGCCACTACGCGCGCGAGGCGCTGCCCAAGGTCCTCGAAGGGCTGCTGCTCAACCTGCGGCTGCTGGTCGTGTGCGGGGCCGTCGTGCTCGTCGTGGGCCTGCTGCTGGCGATCGCGCGCACCCTGCGCGGACCGGTGCTCTTCCCGCTGCGGGCGCTGGCCGTCGTGTACGTCGACTTCTTCCGGGGCCTGCCGCTGATCATCTGCCTGCTGACGGTGATCTACGGCGTCCCGGCCCTCCGCCTCCAAGGTGTGCCCACCGACCCGGTGGTGCTCGGCGGCACCGGGCTGGTGCTCACCTACTCCGCGTACGTGGCCGAGGTGTTCCGGGCCGGTATCGAGAGCGTCCACCCCAGCCAGCGGGCGGCGGCGCGCTCGCTCGGGCTGAGCGGCGCGCAGACCCTCCGGTTCGTCGTGCTCCCACAGGCCGTACGGCGCGTCGTGCCCGCACTCCTGAACGACCTCGTGTCGCTGCAGAAGGACACCGGCCTGGTCTCCATCGCCGGGGCCGTCGACGCCGTCTACGCGGCGCAGATCATCGCCGGCCAGAGCTTCAACTACACCCCCTACATCGTCGCGGGGCTCGTGTTCGTCGCCCTCACCATCCCGATGACCCGCTTCACCGACTGGGTCACCGCGCGGATGAATCGCCGTGAGTCGCAAGGAGGGACCGTATGACCGACGCACCCGTGCTGCGGCTGGAGTCCGTACGCAAGACCTTCGGCGGCGCACCCGTGCTGCGGGACGTCGACCTGGAGGTGGCGCCGCACAGCGTCACCGTCCTCATCGGCGCGTCCGGCTCCGGCAAGTCCACGCTGCTGCGCTGCGCCAACCTCCTGGAGGAGATCGATGACGGGGCGATCTTCCTGGACGGCGAGGAGATCACCCACCCCCGCGTGAACCCGGACACGGTGCGGCGTCGCGTCGGCGTGGTCTTCCAGGCATACAACCTCTTCCCGCACATGACCGTGCTGGACAACGTCACCCTCGCACCGCGCCGGGTGCACGGCGTGGCCCGCGCGGAGGCGGAGGCGCGGGCGCACGAACTGCTCGGCCGCCTCGGGCTGGACGGGAAGGCGCGCGAGTACCCGGACCGGCTCAGCGGCGGACAGCAGCAGCGCGTGGCGATCGTCAGGGCCCTGGCGGGCAGGCCCCGGCTGCTGCTCCTCGACGAGATCACCGCCGCGCTCGACCCCGAACTCGTCGGCGAGGTGCTCGGCGTCGTCCGCGACCTGAAGGAGGAGGGGATGACCATGGTGATCGCCACGCACGAAATGGGCTTCGCCCGCGACGTCGCCGACCAGGTGTGCTTCCTGGACGGCGGCGTCGTCCTGGAGCGCGGCACGCCCGAGCAGGTCTTCGGCGCCCCCGAGCAGGAGCGGACCCGGCGCTTCCTGTCGCGGATCGTCGAGGCCGGGCGGCTCTGAGCGTCCGCGGGCCGGCTCAGCCGAGCTTCTTCACCAGCAGCTCGAAGGCCAGGTCGTCACGGGTGGGCAGGCCGAAGCGGGCGTCGCCGTACGGGAAGGGGCTGATCGTGCCGGTGCGCTCGTAGCCACGGCGCACGTACCAGGCGATCAGCTCCTCGCGCTGGGTGATCACGGTCATGTGCATCGCGTCGGCGCCCCACTCCTCACGCGCGAAACGCTCCGCCTCGGCCAGCACGATCCTGCCGAGGCCGCCGCCCTGCCGGCCCGGGCGGACGGCGAACATGCCGAAGTAGGCGTGCCCGTCCCGGTTCTCCAGCTGGCAGCAGGCCACGATCTCACCGTCCGACTCGACCACGATCATCCGGCTCCGCTCCCCGTCGACGACGGCCGCGACGCCCGCGGGGTCGGTCCGCTGCCCCTCCAGGAGATCCGCCTCGGTGGTCCATCCGGCCCGGCTCGCGTCGCCGCGGTACGCCGACTCGACGAGCGCGACGAGCGCGGGCACGTCGGCGGTGGTCGCGGTGCGGAAGTCGGGGGTGACGAGGGGCTGTGCGCTCTCCATGACGGGGGTCCTCTCGGGTGCGGCGGGTCGTCCCGAGGCTAGCCGGTCACGGCGGGCGGCGGCGCGAAACCCCTGGCCCGTGCGTGCGCGACGAACTCCGCGGGCGGCGCGCAGCCGTGCTCGTGCACCCAGTGCCGCCACGCCAGGTCCCAGGTCCACGTACCGTCGGTGGCCAGGCCGACCGGGACGTGGTCGTTCGGGTCCTGCGCCAGCGGGTCCGGTGCCACGCCCGTCGCGATGACGACGACGCTGCCCCCGGCGAGGTGGACGGCCAGGGGGGCGCGCAGTTCCTCGGCGAGGCTCCCCGGCACCAGCTCGACCTCTGGCGCGTCCGGTATCTCACCGGCCTCCTCCACCTCGGCCCCGCCCGCCCGGAACGGGGCACGGGCGAATGCCGGCCTGCCCTGCGCGGCAGGGTTGGCGGGCCGGCGGGCGTCGAAGCGCCGGTGCTCGTCCGGCGCGTCGCGGCGCTTCCTGGCGAGCGGTTCCGCCACCCGCACGGAGACGCTGAAACCGGCCTCCTCCAGACGGGCGGCCGGCAGTCCCAGCTCCACCTCGGCGCCCCGCACGCCGTCCTCGGCGAGGGCGCGCAGGCGGGCGCGGGCCTCGGAGAGCGGCACGCCGAACAGCTCACGGACGGTCTTGAGCGCGGCGGCCACCGAGCCGCCGGGCCGCGGCTCCGCGCGCAGCACCGCCTCGCCGTGCCCGGCGATCAGCGCGTCCCGCACGTACCAGGGGATCTCACCGCGACCGCACTCCAACCCCGCGTGCTTCCCGCACGCCGCGCACGTGCCCTCCACGCTCCAGTGCAGATCCCCGTCGATGACGATCGCCCCGCTCTCGCAGCGGGCTTCCGCACCGCACCCCGGACACGTCCTGTACAGCGGGGCGATCGCGCCCGGTCCGTGAGCCATGCGGTCAGGGTGCCGGACGGCGGCCCGACGTGTCAGGCGGTTTTCCCGGGGGCTCGTGGGTAGCTTCGCGCGCATGGTGAACGTACTGAGCAGCAGGATCCTGCTGCGGCCCACCGATCCGGAGCGCTCGCGGGCCTTCTACCGGGACGACCTCGGGCTCGCGGTCTACCGGGAGTTCGGGCCCCGCGAGACGCGCGGCACGGTCTTCTTCCTGGGCGGAGGGTTCCTGGAGGTCTCCGGGCACGCCGGAGGCCCACCGGCGCCGGGTCTGCAACTCTGGCTCCAGGTACCGGACGTGAGCGCGGCCCATGCCGAGCTGGCGGAGCGCGGCGTGCGCGTGGTGCGGGAGCCGCGGCAGGAGCCGTGGGGGCTCCTGGAGATGTGGATCGAGGATCCCGACGGGGTGCGCGTCTGCGTCGTGGAGGTGCCGGAGGACCATCCGCTCAGGTACCGGCCGTGACCACAGGCGGGAGGGCCACCTCGGCCCAGATGGTCTTTCCGTCGGGCCGCTGCCTGGTGCCCCAGCGCTCGGCGAGCTGCGACACGATGAACAGCCCGCGCCCGCCCTCGTCGAGCATCCGGGCCCGGCGCAGGTGGGGGGCGGTGTTGCTGCTGTCGGACACCTCGCAGATCAACGTGGACTGGCGGATGAGGCGCAGCTGCACGGGACCCGTGCCGTAGCGGATGGCGTTGGTGACCAGCTCGCTGACGACCATCTCCGTGGTGAACGCGAGCTCTTCGAGGTCCCAGCCGGCCAGCCGGGACGAGGCGAGGTCGCGGGCGCGGGCGACCTCGGCGAGGTCGTCCGTCAGGTCCCACGCGGCGGCGTGCGTCGTGTCGAACTCCCGGGTACGGGCGATGACGAGGGCGACATCGTCCCGCGAGCCCCCGCCGATCTGCGTGTTCAGGACGTGGTCGCACATGTCCTCCAGGGAGGACATCGGCTCGGACAGGGCTTTCCTCAGGCGCCCCAGTCCCTCGTCGAGGCTGCGTCCGGGGGACTCGATGAGTCCGTCGGTGTAGAGGGCGAGCAGAGTGCCCGCCGGCAGGTCGAGCTCGGCGGTCTCGAAGGGGAGTCCGCCGACGCCCAGCGGGGGTCCCGCGGGGATGTCGAGGTACTCGGCGTTCGATCCCGGACCGACCACGGCCGGTGGCGGGTGGCCGGCGCGAGCGGCCACGCAGTGGCGCGAGACCGGGTCGTAGATCATGTACAGGCAGGTCGCGACGATGCCTCCGGTGTCCGACCGGGGATCGCGGCTCCCGTCCGGGGTCCCTCCCATCTCCTCGCGGAACCGTGTGACGACGTCGTCGAGGTGGGTGAGCAGTTCGTCGGGCGGCAGGTCCACGTCGGCGAGCGTGCGGACCGCGGCACGCAGCCGCCCCATCGTCGCCGAGGCCTGTACGCCGTGCCCGACCACGTCCCCCACCACCAGGGCGACCCGGGCCCCCGAGAGCGGGATGACGTCGTACCAGTCGCCGCCCACGCCCGCGCGCACTCCCGCGGGCACGTAGCGTGTCGCCGCCTCCACCGCCGGCTGCTCGGCCACCACCTGTGGCAGGAGGCTCCGCTGGAGGGCGAGGGACGTGTTGCGCTCGCGGGTGTAGCGCCGGGCGTTGTCCACGCACACCGCGGCCCGCGCCCCGATCTCCGCCGCCAGGAGCAGGTCGTCGGCGTCGAAGGGGGCGCGGCTGCGGGAGCGGGTGAACAGCGCGGCGCCGAGGGTGACCCCCCGTGCGCGAAGGGGTACCACCAGCGCGGAGTGCGGCGCGTTGGTGTCGGCCGCGTCGGCGATCTCCGTCATCACGGGGCCGGCGGTCATCACGTCGGGGGCCGGCGCCGATCCCTGGCACTGGGCGACGACGCCGCCGGTCCGTACACCCCCCAGGGGCAGGGCCGAGCCCGACTGCGCGGTGCGGCGCAGGGTGATCCTGTCCGTGCCGGGTCCGAGAACCGGCTCCTCGCCCTTGAGCACGCAGTCGAAGAGGTCCACCGCGGCGTGGTCCGCGAAGCCGCGCACCGCGACGTCGGCCAGTTCCTCGGCGGTCCGCGCCGCGTCGAGGGTGCTGCCGACGTACGCGCTGGCCTCGCTGAGCAGCGCGAGGCGCTCGCGGGCGATCATCAGGCGTCCGAAGCGCCTCTCCCCCGCCACACGGATGCGGCAGACGACCAGGCTGACGCCCAGTGCGACGGCCAGCGCCGTGATGGTGGTGACCTGGCTGATGAGCCCCATGACGTCGTGGAGGACCATCCCGTAGACGGCGACGGCGGCGGCCATGTTGAACAGCCCCACGATCAGCGTCCGGCGCACCGACAGCAGTGCGCTCGCCACCACGGGGATCAGCACGGCGTACTCCGCTACGCCCATGATCTGCAGGCCGGCAGCGGCGAATCCCACTCTCACGCCTGAGATCAGCACAACGCTCAGAAGGAGAACGGCGAAGCTTCTGTCGTCCCGGACCGAGTGCACGCGGGGCACCTCCCATGGCCGAGGGCGGGGCCTTGCGGCAGCCCTTCGCGCCGGAGCCGTTTGCAGGAGTCCTACACCCTGTGCCTGCCCCGCACCGGTCGCCCCCACCCCCGCGCCGCAGGACCGGCCGCCGGCCGGGACCCGGCCCGGCCGGCCCGGCGGGGGTTAACGTGAGTGCGTGGAGATATTCCATCTGCGCTATTTCGTCGCCGTCGCGGAGGAGCTGAACTTCTCGGCGGCGGCGCGGCGGCTGCACATGGCCACGTCACCGCTCAGCCAGCGGATCAAGGACCTCGAGCACGAGCTCGACCACCGGTTGTTCGACCGTGACACCCACAGCGTCACGCTCACCCGGGCCGGCGAGGCGCTGCTGCCGATCGCGCGCGACGTACTGGAGCAGATCAACTCCGTTCCGTGGCGGCTGCGCGAGGCCACCTCGTCAGGGCGCGGCACCCTGTTCCTGGGCATCCCTCTGGGGGTGCACCCCCGAGTGCGCGACCTCGCCGAGACGCTCCGCGAGCGGGTCGGCGAGAGGTACGAGCTGATGTGCTGGCCGGGCACGTCCAGGGCCCTGATCGGCGGCGTGAGCGAGGGCAGGCTCGCCCTCGCGCTGGTGCGGCTGCCGGTGGGCGATCCGGCACTCGACCTGCTGCCCGTCATGACGGAGAGGCTGGGAGCGGTGGTGCCCGCCGACCGGTTCGCGGGGCGGGACCGCGTGGCGCTGGCCGAGCTGGCCGACCTCAGCTTCGTCGTCGCCCCCAAGGAAGGCAGACCCGCGTACTTCGACGAACTCGACCGGGAAATCTTCGAGCGGGGGATCAGGAAACGCATCGACCTGACCGACACCGACTATTCCGGTATCGCCGAAATAGTGTCCAGCGGGATGGCCTTCTCCTTCTCCCTGCTCGATCCGGACAGCCCCCTGCACGGCTACGCCAGGAAGAACACACGGGTCCTGCCGTTCACGGACTTCGAGCGCCGCCTGGAGACCGTCCTGGTCTGGCGCCGCGACCGGGCCCGCGACGGGGACCTGGACGAACTCGTCGCCATGGCCCGGAAGGTCTTCGCCGAACCGCTGCACGTCTGAGCCGGGGAAACGCTGCGCGGCGGCCCCCCGGGGCCGCCGTGTTCCGCGGCGCCGTGCTCAGCGCACCCGCTGCGCCTCGGCCGTGGCGGGGATCGCTCCCCGCGCCCGCAGTTCGTCGATCTCGGCGGTGTCGAAGCCCAGCTCCGCGAGGATCTCGTCGTTGTGCTCGCCCAGGTCGGGCGCCCGCTTCGCCGGCACCTTCGGCACCCCTCGGAGGGTGACGGGGCTGTTGACGGTGTGGTCCAGCCCGGTGACACCTTCGATCGGCACGACGATGTCGTTCGCGCGCAGTTGCGGGTCCTGCGCGGCCTCTTCCGGAGTCTGGATGAGGCTGTAGTTGACGCGTTCGCGGGCCAGAGCCTCCTTCCAGTCGGCGAAGGGCCGTGCGCGGAACGCGTCGTCGAGCAGTTCGGCCAGCGCGGCGGCGTTCTTGGCGAAGCCCTCGAGGTCGGTGAAACGGGGGTCCTCTGCCAGTTCGGGGCGGTCGATGGCCCGCGCGAGTGCCGGCCAGTGCACGGACGAGGTCGCCAGCATGAACCAGCGGCCGTCGGCCGTCCGATAGGGGTTGGTCAGCGCGTTCGCCGGCATGGTGCGGTCGTGCAGCTCGAACGGCGTGCCCGCGGCGAGGGCCCCGGCCACGAGTGTTCCGGTGGCCCAGACGCCCGTGGCGAGCAGCGACGTCCCGACGTCGGCCCCTTGCCCCGTCCGCTCGCGGCGGTACAGGGCGGTCGCGATCGCCGCGTAGACCGCCGTCGCCGACGTGTAGTCGCCGCTGCCCCAGACCGGCACCGTCGGCGGGGCTCCCGCGTCCCGGGTGGAGGCCAGCAGTCCGCTGCGCGACCAGAAGGCGGTCAGGTCGAAGCCCGGCTGCCTGGCGTCGGGGCCGGCGTCCCCGAAGCCGGTGAGGTCGGCGTAGACGACCCTCGGGTTCCAGCCCGCCACCTCGTCGTAACCGAGGTGCAGTTTCTCGCGTGTGCCGTGCGGGAAGTTGGTGATCACCACGTCGGCCCACCGGACGAGGCGCTTGAGCACCTCCACGGTCGCGGGGGACTTCAGGTCGACCACCATGCCGCGCTTGTTGCGGTTGGCGAGGTGCCAGCCGTAGTTGGCCTGCGCCACGGGGCTGGGCGGCACGGAACTCAGCAGCCGCTGCGGGTCGCCCCTTCCCGGGGGTTCGATCTTGATGACGTCCGCTCCGAAGTCGGAGAGCATGGTGGCCGCTGCCGGTCCCGCGATGTAGGTCGCCACGTCGAGGACCTTCAGGCCGGTGAAGACGGATTCGGTGGTCATGTCGGTCACCCCACGAAGGCGCTGTGGCCGGTGATGGACTTGCCGACGATGAGGGTCTGCATCTGGTGGGTGCCCTCGTAGGAGTAGAGGGCCTCGGCGTCGGTGAAGAACCGGGCGATGTCGTAGTCGAGGAGGATGCCGTTGCCGCCGAAGAGCTCGCGGCACCAGGAGACGACCTCACGCATACGGGCCGCGACGTACTCCTTGGCGAGTGCGGACTGCTCGTCGCGGTACACGCCCCCGTCCTGGAGCCGGGCGAGCTGCACCAGCATGCCCCAGCAGGCGGTGATGTTGCCCAGGCTCTTGACCAGGAGGTCCTGCATCAGCTGGAACCCGGCGATCGGGCGGCCGAAGGCGACGCGCTGCTTGGCGTACTCGAGTGCGAGCTCATAGGCGCCGATCATGACGCCCAGCGACTGCCAGGCGACGCCGCCGCGGGTCCGGCGCAGGACCTCGCCGACGTCCCGGAAGCCCTTCATGTTGTGCAGCCGGTTCGCCTCCGGCACCCGGCAGTCGGTCAGGGTGATCTCCGCGTTCTGCACGATCCGCAGCGCGATCTTGCCCTCGATCTTCGCCGGCGAGAAGCCGGGGGTGCCCTTCTCGACGACGAAGGCCTTGACCTTGTTGTCGTCGACGTCACGGGCGAAGACCACGGTGTAGTCGGCGAAGGTGGCGTTGCCGATCCACTTCTTGGCCCCGTTGATGACCCAGGTGTCGCCCTCGCGGCTGGCGGTGGTGCGCATGCCGCCGGAGACGTCGGAGCCGCCGAGCGGCTCGGTCAGCGCGAACGCGCCGATCTTCTCCATCGTGGCCATGGCGGGCAGGAACCGGTCGCGCTGCTCCTGGTCGCCGCCGTAGTAGATGGAGTAGAAGCCGAGGCCGTTGTGGACGCCGAAGAAGGTGGCGGTCGAGGCGTCGACGCGGCCGAGTTCCACCGCGAGCATCCCGCTGAGCAGGTGGCTGACGGCCTGCTTGTGCTCGCCGTAGCCCTCGTAGGGCAGCGCGGCCAGTCCGCTGCTCCGGAACTTCTCGATGTACTCGACGGGGAACTCGGCCTTGGCCCAGTACTCGTTGACCAGCGGCTTGATCTCCTTGCTCAGGAACGCGCGGGCCCCGAGCAGGATCTCGAGCTCCTCGCCGGACAGCAGCGACTGGTACATGTAGAAGTCGGCCTCCAACTGGTCGTCCACCTGGGTGAGGGGCGTGGCGTTGGTGGTCATGTCAGTTCTCCTTGTCGTGCTGTGTGCGGCGGACGTCGTCCAGGGCGGCCAGGACGGCGAGTTGCTTGCGGTCGCGGGCTTCGGCGAGCTCGGTGTACGGCGTGGCGGCGTAGGCCTTCTCCACCGCTTCGATGACGCGCTCCCGGTCCTGCGGGTCCTGCGAGGGCTGCCCGAGGTCCAGTTGCTGCATGGATTGGCCGATGTGCGCGCTCATGTGGCGGTAGCCGCCGGGGCCGCCGCCCAGGTGAGAGCCGAGGAACGGCCCCACCGCGGACCAGCGGATGCCGAGTGAGTGGGTGACGACGGTGTCCAGGTCCTCGGGCGAGATCACTCCCTGCTGGACGAGGTAGACGGCCTCGCGGCTGAGCGCGCTCTGCAGCCGGTTGCCCACGAAGCCGGGCATCTCCTGGCGTTCGACGACGGGGGTGCGGCCGACCGCGGTGTAGAAGTCGACGGCCGCGTGCACGGCCTCCTCGGTGGTCCGCTCGCCGGGTACGACCTCGACGAGCGGCATCAGATGGGGCGGGTTGAAGGGGTGTCCGACGAGTACGCGGCCGGCGTCCTCCAGCCCCGCGCTGAACGCGGTCGCCGGGATCGCCGAAGAGGAGCTCAGCAACAGCGCGTGTCCGGGGGCCTCCCGGATCAGCTGGGCGAACAATTCCTTTTTGAATCCGACGCGCTCGGGCCCGTTCTCCTGCACGACGTCCGCGTCGCGGACCGCTTCGGCGACGTCGGCCGCGAGGTGCACGCGGCCGGCGAGACCGTCGGTGTCCAGGCCCTGGGCAGCCAGGTGCGGGGCGAACTCGGCGAGCGCCTCGTCGGTCGCGTCCTCCAGATCGGGGCGGGGATCGCTGACCTGGACGGTCAGTCCGTGTGCCGCGAACAGGGCTGTCCAGGACAGTCCGATGGTGCCTGCGCCGATCACGGCGGCGGTGCGGAAGGGGCGTGTCATCGCCCGTCCTCCTTCGCGGAGTCGAGGGCCGGCGCGCCGGGGCGGACACCGGGCCGGCGGGATTCCGCCACCCTCTCCGTCTCCACTGCGCGCTCTCTCATTTCACACCCGACGCTAAAGGCGGGCAACGCCGGACGGAATTATCGAACCGGAAACGACACCGTGACCGCAGCGGTCACACCGTCCCGGAATTTCCCCGGCGACACCTTCCTTGAATTGACTCGCGCCCTTTCGCGCGACAATTCCCGGCCCCGCGTGAATGCTTCGCGCAGCCGGAATTCTGCCCGGGGCGCACGGGGCCGCGGACCGCCGATTGGCCCTCGACCCGGGGACAGCGCGCCGGGGAGACTGGACATCTGCCCTACTGGAGGAGTTGTGATGCAGGTAGCCGTGGTCACCTTCGACGGGTTCAACGAACTCGACAGTTTCATCGCCTCTTCGTTGATCAACCGATGCCGCAAGGACGGTCTGGAAGCCTTCATCACCACCCCGACGCCGGTCGTCACGTCGATGAACGGCGTCGAGGTGAGCGGCCAGCGGCCCATGGACTTCGTGGCCGAGGCCGACGTCGTGCTGATCGGCAGCGGCGTGAAGGCGCGCGAGGTCGCCGCCGACGAAAGGCTGCTCTCCCTGCTGCCGCTCGACCCCTCACGGCAGTTGGTCGGCGCGCAGTGCTCGGGTGCGCTGGTGCTCGCGCGGCTCGGCCTGCTGGGGGACATGCCAGTGTGCACGGACCCCAAGACCCGGCCCTTTGTCGAAGCCCTCGATGTCACCGTGCTGGACGCCCCGTTCCACGCCGAGGGGAACATCGCCACGGCCGGCGCCTGCCTGGCGTCGCAGTACCTCGCCACCTGGGTGATGCACCGGACGCTCGGGGAGGACGCCGTACGCGAGGTGATCGGCTACGTGGCCCCGGTCGGCGAGAGCCAGGAGACCGTCGAGCGCGCCCTGCGGGCCGTCCACGCGGGCGAGGTCGCGCTGAGCTGACGCCCCGCGACCGGCTCAGGTACCTGTTGTGACGCCGGTCTCCGCGCAGGCCGCGGCAAGGCGGCGGACGCCGTCGGCGATCTCGTCGGTGCCGGTGGTGTCGGCGAAGCTGAGGCGGACGTACGGGGCCGGTGCCTCGGCGGCGAAATAGGGGCGGCCGGGGGCGACGGCCGTGCCCGCGCGGAGCGCGGCGGCGGCCAGCACGGTCTCGTCGGTGCCGTCGGGAAGGCGCAGCCAGAACTGGTAGCCGCCGCTGGGCGCCCGGACGCCGGCGGCGAGGGCGGGCAGGTGGCGGTGGAGTGCGCCGAGCATCGCGTCGCGCCGCTCGCGCAGCCCCGCGGAGACCGCGCGCAGGTGGCGGGGCCAGGCGGGGGCGCCGACGAGTTCGAGGGTGGCCTCCTGCAGAGGCCGGGGCACGAAGAAGCTGTCGACGACCTGGATCGCGCGCAGGCGTTCCATGACCGGCCCCCGGGCGACGAGCGCGCCGACCCGCAGGCTGGGCGCGGTCGGCTTGGTCAGCGAGGTCACGTGGACGACCGCGCCGTACGGGTCCTCGGCGACGAGCGGGGGCGGCAGCGGCCCGCCGTGGCTGAGGCGGCGCGCGAAGTCGTCCTCGATGACGAAGGCTCCGGCGGCGTGCGCGATCTCGATGACGCGGCGGCGCCGGCCGGGGGCGAGCACGGTGCCGGTCGGGTTCTGGAACAGCGGCTGGCAGAAGAAGGCCCGGGCGCCGGTCGCGGCGAAGGCCTCGGCCAGCAGGTCGGGCCGCACCCCGTCGTCGTCCATGGGCACCGGTACCGGACGCAGTCCCGCGGCGCGGGCTACCGCCAGGGCGCCCGGGTAGGTCGGTGACTCCACGAGCACCGGGGCGCCGGGCGGTGCGAGGGCCCGCAGGGCGGTGGTGATCGCGGCCTGTCCGCCCGCGGTGACCAGGACGTGGGCGGGGCCGAAGTCGCCGCCGGGGCCGCCGGTCTCGCGGGCGAACCAGGTGCGCAGCGCGGTCAGTCCCTCCAGCGGGGGCCGCTCCCAGGCACCGGGGCGGCGGCCGGCGCGGGCGAGGGCGGCGCCGAGTGCCTGCTCGGGCTGGAGCGAGGGGTGCAGATAGCCGCCGTTGAAGGCGATGACGCCGGGCGGCGGCACCGCGAGGCTCGTGGTGACCCCGGAGGCGTCGACGACCCGCGGCGCGGGTTCGCCGTGCTGCTCCTCGGCCGTGAGGGCCACCTGCTGCCAGGAGGTGTCGACGGCCGGGGCGTCCCCGGTGCGTCCGGGCGAGCGGTAGGCGCCGGCGCCGGGCCGGGTGACCACGAGTCCTTCCGCGGCGAGGGCGGCGAGGGCGCGGGAGACCGTGACCGGGGAGACGCCGAAGCGTTCGACCAGGACGCGACTCGACGGCAGCTTCTCCCCCGGAGAGTAGCGGATCAGCTCACTTCGGAGGGATTCTGCGAGATTCCCCGAACTGCTACCGTCGTTCATGACAGCACACAATAGCGCTACCGAACCCACGCCGATAGCGGTCGACGGACCCGGAACGCGGGGTGGACCGGGCGCGCGCACGGCTCTCGGCGGCACGGCCCTGGCCGGCCTCGGCGTCGCCGCCTTCTCCCTCACCTTCCCGGCCACGCACTGGGCGCTGACCGGCTTCGGCCCCTGGACGGCGGCGACGGTCCGGGGCGTCCTCGCGGCCGCCGTCGCCGGTGCGTGCCTGGCTGTCGCGCGCGTGCCGGTGCCGGAGCGGCGGTACTGGGCGGGGCTCGCGGTCGTGGCGGCCGGGGTCGTGCTCGGCTTCCCGCTGCTGACGACGCTGGCGCTGCGCACCACCGGTACCTCGCACGCCGCCGTCGTGGTCGGCGCGCTGCCGCTGGTCACCGCCGCGCTCGCCGCCGTGCGCATGGGGGCGCGGCCCTCGTCGCTGTTCTGGACCGCGGCCGTCGCGGGCGGGGCGGTCGTGGTGGGGTTCGCGCTGTGGCAGGGCGGTGGCGCCCCGACGACCGGCGACCTCTTCCTGTTCGCGTCGCTGGTGGTCTGCGCGGCGGGCTACGTGGAGGGCGGCCGGCTGGCCTCCGTGATGCCCGGCTGGCAGGTGATCGGCTGGGCGCTCGTCGGGGCGCTCCCGCTGACCGTGCCCGCGGCCGCGGTGTCGCTGACCGCGGAACCGGCGCACGCGGACGCCCGGGCCGTGGTCGGGCTGGTCTGGGTGTCGCTGGTGTCGCAGTTCCTCGGGCTGATGGTCTGGTACCGCGGGATGGCCGCGATCGGTGTGGCCCGCGCGAGCCAACTGCAGTTGGCGCAGCCGCTGCTGACGCTGGTGTGGGCGGCCGCGCTGCTGGGCGAGGACCTGGGCACGCTGACCGCGCCCGCGGCGGTGGCGGTGCTCGTGTGCGTCGCCGTGACGCAGCGCGCCCGCAGCTGATCCCGTGCCGCGCCCCCCTATGCCCCCATGCGCGGGGGTTCGCGCCGCCGGGCAGGGGCATCCTCCGGTGAGGAGCCGAAGGGGGTCGGGTCATGCACGGACCACCGCTGGTGGCCTGGCTGCTCGTGGCGCTGGGAGCGGCCACCGCCGCCTACTGTCTGGTGCGCGCACGGCCGGGCTGGCCGGGGACGACACGGGAAGAACGTGAGGAACAGAGCGTGGCGCGTGCCGAGGCGCTGATGGGCGTCGGCATGGCGGTGATGGCGGTACCGGTGTCGGTCCTGGAGCAGCCGCCGTGGGCGGCCGCCGTTCTCGCGCTGGTCTTCGGCGCGGCCGCGGTGCGATCGCTGCTGCCGGCACGGCGGAGCGCGCATCATCTGCACCACGCGGTGGGCGCGGTCGCGATGGTCTACATGACCGCGGCGATGGAGGGCGCCGGTGGGTCGGCGCACGCGGGGCACGGCGCGGTGGGCGCGCCCCTGCTGACCGGACTGCTGCTGGTGTACTTCGCGGTCTATGTGCTGGCCGGGGGCGTGCGCCTGGTGTCCGTTCCGGTCGCGTCGGGGACGGGAGCGGCAGGGCCGGCGGGGCCCGTCGCGGTGCGGCACGCGCCCGAGCTCGCGTCGGCGTGCCGGGTGTCGATGGCGATCGGGATGTTCGCCATGCTCCTGACGCTGTGACGCCCGTGAGGCGTACGTCACTTTAGGGCGCGGCGGCGTACCGGGGGGCCGTGGGGCCCTCATAGTGTGGCGCCATGACGGTCCCGTTGGTGCTGCTGCTGCTCGGTGTGACGGCGGCGGCCACGGCGCCCCGACTGCTGACCCGGGCCGGATGGCCTGAGCGTGAACCCGTCCTGGCCCTGTGGGTGTGGCAGTGCGTGGTCGGCGCCGTGCTCCTGTGCTGCTTCCTGGCGATGGCGCTGAGCGCGTCCGCCGCGTGGGGCTGGCTGCGCGGCGGACTGTTCGCGTTCGCGCCGAACGGGGTCGTGGAGGCCTACGGGCTCTCCGACTACGGCCCCTGGGCGGGGTACCTGGCCGTTCTGCTGGCCTGTGGCGGCGCCTGGACGGGCGCCATGCTGGCCCGCGAGATCCGTACCGCGCGCTCCCGGCAGCGTCGGCGGCGCGCCGAACTGCGCGTGCGTTCGCCGCGGCTGCCCGGCGAGGCGGCGGCCTCCGGCGAGCGGCTGGTCGTCCTGGAGGACGAGCGGCCGGAGGCGTGGTGGCTGGCCGGGCAGCGGCCCCAACTGGTCATCACCACGGGCGCGCTGCGCCGCCTGAAGGGCCGTCAGCTCGATGCGGTCCTCGCGCACGAGCAGGGCCACGCCCGGGCCCGGCACGACGTACTCCTGCACTGCGCGGGCGCGCTTGCGGCCGGCTTCCCGCAGATCCCGGTCTTCGCGGGCTTCCGCCACCAGGTGCACCACCTGATCGAACTGGCCGCCGACGACATCGCCTCGCGCCGCTTCGGAGGGCTCACGACAGCCCTCGCCCTGGTCGAACTCAACGAGGACCGCGGGGTGTTCGGCCCCGGTTCCGCCCCGCACGGCCATCTGCCCGGCCGTGTCAGCCGGCTGCTCGACCCGGCGCCGCGGCTGACCCGGCTCGGCCGTGCCCAGGCCTCCGCGTGCGCCCTGCTCATCCCCTTCGTGCCGCTGCTCGTCGCGTTCGGCCCCGGGATCGGCGCCCTGACGTAATCTCGGGCGCATGGACGCCCCACCCGCCCCCACCGCCACCCGGGGCGGTGGCCCGCGCGCCGTGTGCCTGCGGTACTGCGCCGCGACGGCTGCCGTCTTCCTGCTGCTCCTGGCGCTCGCCGCGGGTCGGTGGGGCCCGCTGACGGACGCCGACCGGCGCATCGTCGTCGCGTTCCACTCCTTCGGGGTCCTTCACCCCGGCTGGACGCGGGTCAACCGCGTGCTGTCGGACGCCGTCTGGGACCCCGCGACCATGCGCGCCCTGCTCGCCGTCTGCCTGCTGTGGCTGGTGTGGCGGCGGGCCGGGCGGCAGGCGCTGTGGCTCGGCGTCTGCGGCATCCTGGGCTGGGCCCTCCAGCATGCCGTCAAGGCCGCCGTGGGGCGCCCCCGGCCCCACTGGCCCGATCCCCTCGCCACGGCGTCCTACGCGGCGTTCCCGTCGGGGCACGCCATGACGGCCGCCATCGGCTGCGGCGCCCTGCTCTGGCTGTTCCTCCTGCGCTGTCCCCGGGCCGGGACCCCGTGGCGGGCCGCCGCCTGGGCCCTGGCCGCGGTCTCGGTCGTCGGGGTCGGCCTCACCCGGATCTACCTGGGCGTCCACTGGCCCAGCGACGTCCTCGGCGGCTGGCTTCTGGGGGCGGCCGTGCTCACGGGGACCGCGGCGCTCTGCGAACCCTGGCGCACGTCGGCGCCGCGGACACCTCGGGGACGACGGGACGCCTGACGCGGCACGCGGCGTCCTTCGCGCCTACCGTGGAGAGTGGAAGGGGCGGGCACACGGCCTCGGTCGGAGGGCGCCCGCGGTCCCCACGTCAGGGAGCACGACATGTCGCGCGAATCCAACCTCTCCATCCTGGAGCACTTCGGCTCGGCGGTGAACGACGGCCGGCTGGACGAGATCGACTCCTATGTGGCGCCCGCCTCGGTCGACCACGACCCGGCGCCGGGGCAGGTCCCGGGTCCCGAGGGCTACGAGGAGATGTTCGCGGCGATGCGGACGGCCTTCCCCGATCTGCACATCGACGTCGAGCACGTACTCGCCACCGACAACGAGATCGCCTTCGCCTACACCGTCACGGGGACCCACCTCGGCGAGCTGATGGGGCATCCGCCGACCGGCCGCACGGTGAGCTACCGGGGCATGCAGATCAGCCGCGTCGAGGACGGCAAGCTCGTCGAACGCTGGGGCAGCAGCGACGAACTCGGCATGCTGCGGCAGCTCGGCCTCGTCGACTGACCGCCGCGGGACGGCAACCGCCCGGCAGGCCGCGGTTCGGCCCCGCGCAGCCGCCCCGTGACGTCTCCGCGAGCAGGGTCGGAGAGGATGTCGGGCATGACCATCAAGGGATTCATGTTCGACTTCTCCGGCACGCTGCTGCGCGTGGAGCCCACGGAGAGCTGGCTGCGCGCGGTCGTGGCGGAGCGCGGCATCCCGCTCGAAGAGGGCGAGTTGGCGGCGTACGCGGAGCGCCTGGAGCGGGTCGGGGCGCTGCCGGGCGGTGTGGCACCGGCGCACGTGCCCGCGCACCTTGCCGAGGCCTGGGGCGAGCGCGACCTGTCGGCCGATCACCACAGGGCCGCGTACACGGGCCTCGCGCGGGAGGCGGGGCTGCCGTGGGACGGCGCCCACGGCATCTATGACGCGCTGTACGAGCGGCACATGCGGCCGGAGGCCTGGACGCCCTACCCGGACACCGCGGAGGTGCTCGGTGAGCTGCGGCGGCGCGGGGTGCCGGTGGCCGTGGTGAGCAACATCGGGTGGGACCTGCGCCCGGTCTTCCGCGCGCATGGACTGGACGGCCTGGTGGACGTGTTCGTGCTGAGTTACGAGCACGGGGTGCAGAAGCCGGACCCGAGGTTGTTCGAGATCGCCTGCGAGGCGCTGGGGCTGCCGCCGGAGCGCGTCGCCATGGTGGGCGACGACCGGCGGGCGGACGGCGGCGCCGCGGCACTGGGGTGCACGGTGCGTCTGGTCGACCATCTGCCGGCGCGGCAGCGCCCGGCCGGTCTGCTGCCGGTGCTGGAGCTCACCGAGTGACCTGGTCGAGCCGTGACCCGGCGGTCCCCCGCGCCGTCGGGTCACGGCCCGATCCCGCGTCCTCGCAGGGGCACGACGCCCGCACGAGCCGGGCTCCGAGTACATTGGCCCGGAGCCAGTCAACGCAGGAGTAAAGCATGTCCCCTCGGCGACCGTCGGTCAACGAAGAGATGCGGCGCCGTTCGCGGGAGCGGCTGCTGCGGGCGACCGTCGAGCTGGTCGAGGAGCGCGGCTACGAGGCCACCACCCTCGGCGACATCGCCGACCGGGCCGGTACGGCGCGCGGGCTGGTCTCCTACTACTTTCCGGGCAAGCGCCAGTTGCTGCAGTCGGCCGCCCACCGCCTGATGCACACCGAGCTGTCCGCGGCGCTGGAACGGCAACCGGCCTCCGCCGACGGACGCGAGCTGCTGGCCCGGGCGATCGACAGCGTGCTGGGACTGCCGGGGCGGTTCCCCGTGCTGATGCGCACTCACATGGCCGGCATCCTGCAGACGGCGGGTTTCAGCGAGTGCACCGAGCGGCAGCGCCTGGCCGAACTGCTGCGCGGCACCGTCGAGGCGTGGGGCTCCGCCGACCCCGAGCACGACTACCGCATGCTGCGAGCGCAGTTGATGGGCGCGGTCTTCGCCCAGCTGATCCCGGGTGCGGCGATGCCGCTGCCCCATCTGCGGGGCGACCTCTTCCGTCGTTACGGGCTGGACTGGGAGCTCGGCGTGCCGCCGGGTGGCCCCGAAGGGCTGCCACCCGGCGGCACGCCACTGCCTGACGCCGCTCAGCGGTAGTCGGGCTGGGACTGCGCGTTGAGCTCGGCGAGCCGGATGCCGCGGGCGCTGTCGGTGCGCCGGTCGGAGATCCGCAGGACGTCGAAGCCCTTGGCGATGTCGTTCGAGTAGATGTAGCCGTTGTAGTAGTACGCACTCCACGAGCCGCCGACCGCGAGCGTGTCGGCGGACAGCGGGCCGCGCTCGAAGAAGCCGATCTCGCGGGGGTGCGAGGAGTCGGTGAAGTCCCAGACGGAGACGCCGCCCTGGTACCAGGCCTGGACCATGATGTCGCGGCCCTTGGCCGGGATGAGCGAGCCGTTGTGGGCGACGCAGTTCTCGGTGTCCGCCTGCTGGCGCGGGATCTTGTAGTAGCCGCGGAAGACGAACTTCAGATGGCCGTGCTTGCGGACGATGTCGTAGATGCCGTCGGCGCCGCGCTTCGGACCGATCAGCGCGTTGCACTCGGCGCCGCCGCCACCGCCGAGCTCGTCGGTGAAGACGACCTTGGTGCCGCGCTCGTTGAAGGTCGCCGAGTGCCAGAACGAGAAGTTGACGTTGTCCTGGACCCGGTCGATCACCTTCGGGCGCACGGGGTCGGAGATGTCCATCAGGATGCCGTCACCCATGCAGGCGCCCGCGGCGAGCCGCAGCTTGGGGAAGGCCGTGATGTCGTGGCAGCCGGTCGTCTCGCTCACCCGCGCCTGGGTGTCGGTGGCCGGGACGCCGGGGTTGCCGCCGTCCGGGAACAGGACGGGGAAGCCGGCGAGAGCGGCGTCCTCGGGGTGCGAGCGGGGGATCTTCACGACGGAGATGCCGTCGTGCGGGGGCTGGCAGTCCGGGAAGGACGCGCTGGGCGAGTACGAGGAGACGTACACGAACAGGTCGCGCTTGCTCGGCACCAGCGTGTGGGTGTGGGAGCCGCAGTTGGTCTCGACGGCGGCGACGTAGCGCGGGTTGGCCTTGTCGCTGATGTCGAAGACCTTGATGCCCTCCCAGGAGGACTTCTCGCTGGCGGGCTGGCTCGCACTCGCGCAGGAGTCGTCCGAGCGCGAGGAGTCCGTGGACAGCACCAGCAGGTTCCCCGACACCGAGATGTCGTTCTGCGAGCCGGGGCACAGGACCTGGCTGACGACCTTGGGGCTGCTGGGGCGGCTGATGTCGTAGACGACGAAGCCGTCGTAGTTGCCGGCGAAGGCGTACTTGCCCTGGAAGGCGAGGTCGGAGTTGAAGCCGGCCAGGGACTGCTTGGGGATGTTCACCAGGTGGTCGACGTTGGCGCTGGTGACGACCTCGTCGACGCCGGGTATCGCGCCGTCGGCGGTCGCCGGCGCCGCGGCCGCGAGGCCGAACAGCATGACCGCCGCGGCCGCGAGGGCCGCCAGGCGTCTGGGGCGGGCGGGGGAAGTACCTAAACGCGTCACCGCGTCCTCCAAAAGTGTTCGGTCAAGATGAAACGATGAAACGACCAAGCCGAAGTATGCACTTTTCATGGCCGCGTCAAAAGATGCACAATGAGGCAGTGCTCGCTACCCGCCGTGCAGTATTAGTGCTGCTTCCGTTGTCCCTGGCCGCCTCGACGCTCGCGCTGAGCGGGTGCGACGGGGGTGGTGACGACGCCAAGGCCGCCGCTCCGTCGGTCATCGCCCCGGGCCGGCCGGGCGAGGACGCGGCCACCCTGTCCGCGGACGAGGCAGCCAAGGCCAGACCGGACGACACCCCCAACACAGCGGACCTGTCCTACACGGCGAACATGATCGCCCACCATGAGCAGGCGCTGGTCATGACCGCGTACGCGGACACCCGCGCGTCCGGCACCAAGGTGCGCGCCCTGGCCGCCCGGATCGACGCCGCCCAGGGCCCGGAGATCAAGGCCATGACCGCCTGGCTCAAGGAGAACGGCGGCGCGTCACCGGCCGCCGGCCACGACCACCACCACGCGTCGATGCCGGGCATGGCGACCCCCGCGCAGTTGGCCGAATTGCGCGCCGCCCGGGGCGCGGCCTTCGACCGGCTCTTCCTCCGGCTGATGATCGCCCACCACGAGGGGGCGGTGACCATGGCGACGGAGGTGCTGTCCAAGGGACGCAACGTCCAGGTGGGCGAGTGGGCGAGCGAGGTGATCGCGCAGCAGAGCGCGGAGATCGGCCGGATGAGGTCCTTGACCTGACATCGCGCGCCGCGACACGGCTGCGCCGGCCTGCCCCGGCCGGCGCCCGGTGCGATGCTGGGAAGTGCCCGGCCGCTCCGGCCGTCGCCTCGACGAGGAGGAGGCGCCTGTGCTTCGCATCGCCGTCGTCGGATCTGGTCCCAGCGGGGTGTACACGGCGGAGGCCCTGGCCCGCCAGGAGGCGGTGCCCCAGGTCGCGGTGGACGTCCTGGACCGGCTCCCCTGCCCGTACGGCCTGGTCAGGTACGGTGTCGCACCCGACCACGAGAAGATCAAGTCCCTGCAGGGCAATCTGCGGCGGGTCCTGGAGGACCCGCGGATCCGCTTCCTGGGCAACGTGACGGCCGGCGCCCCCGGTCTGCCCCCCGAACGCATGCTGGAGCTGTACCACGCGGTGGTCTACTGCGTGGGCGCAGCCACCGACCGCCGGCTCGGCGTCCCCGGCGAGGACCTGCCCGGCAGCTTCTCCGCGACGCGTTTCGTGTCCTGGTACAGCGCGCACCCGGACGAGGCCCCGGACGAGTTCCTGCTCAGCGCCCGGTCCGCCGTCGTCGTCGGCGTCGGCAACGTCGCCGTGGACGTCGCCCGCATCCTGGCGCGCGGCGCGGCCGAGCTGCGCCGCACCGACGTCCCGGAGGAGGCGCTGCACGCGCTGGAGAAGAGCCGGGTCACGGACGTCCACATGGTCGGCAGGCGCGGCCCGTCGCAGGCGAAGTTCACCACCAAGGAGCTGCGCGAACTGGGCGCCCTGGCCGACGCGGACGTGCTCGTGCGGGAGGACGAGCTCGCGCTCGATCCCGCGTACGCCGATCCGCACGCCCTGCCTGCGGTGGCCCGGCGCAATGTCGAGGTGCTGCGCGGCTGGGCCGGGCGCGCGCCCGCCGGGAACCGGCGCCGCATCCATCTGCGCTTCTTCCTGAGGCCTGCCGCCCTGCTGGGCGAGGACAAGGTGGCGGGCGTGCGCTTCGAGCGGACGCTGCCGGACGGGCAGGGCGGAGTGCGGGGCAGCGGCGCGTTCGAGGACATCGACGCGCAGCTGGTGCTGCGCTCGGTCGGCTACCGGGGGGTGGCCATGGAGGGGCTGCCCTTCGACGAGGCGCTGGGCATCGTGCCCAACGAGGAGGGCCGGGTGCTGCGGGACGGCAGGCGGTCGCCGGGCGAGTACGTGGCCGGGTGGATCAAGCGCGGGCCGACCGGCGTGATCGGCACCAACCGGCCGTGCGCCAAGGAGACGGCCACGGCCCTGCTCGCGGACGCCGGGGCGCTGCTGGCGCGCGGCGAGCTGCCGGCGGATCCGCTGGAGGGACTCCGCGCGGCGGGACAGCATCCGGTCGAGTGGACGGGCTGGGAGGCGATCGAGGCCGCGGAGGCGGCGCTCGGCCGCTCACTTGACCGGGCGACCGTCAAGATCCCCGACTGGGCGGGCCTGTTGGCGGCCGCGGCCGGGAGCCCCGGGTGACAGCCCCGCAACACACCGGACATCAACAAACTGTTTACGGTCCCTAGGGTCTCGGGCAGCCGTTCACCCGGCACAGCCGCTCATTCGCGCCGCGTTCGAGGAGTCCCCCATGGCGACGACGTCACGCCCGCCGGTCCACCCCGTCGACGAGGTCCTGCCGCCCGCCCGGCTCGCGGCGTTCGGCCTGCAGCACGTGCTGGCGATGTACGCGGGCGCGGTCGCGGTGCCGCTGATCGTGGGCGGCGCGCTGAAGCTGTCGCCGGCCGACCTCGCGTACCTGATCACGGCGGACCTGCTGATCTGCGGCATCGCCACGCTGCTGCAGTGCGTCGGCTGGTGGCGCTTCGGCGTACGGCTGCCGATCATGCAGGGCTGCACCTTCGCCGCGGTCTCCCCCATGGTGCTGATCGGCCAGGACGGCGGACTGCCCGCCATCTACGGCTCGGTGATCGTCGCGGGGCTGGCGATGGTCCTGCTGGCCCCCGTCTTCGGACGGCTGCTGCGCTTCTTCCCGCCCGTGGTGACCGGCACCGTGATCCTGGTCATCGGGCTGAGCCTGCTGCCGGTGGCGGGCAACTGGGTGGCGGGCGGGGCCGGTTCGGCCGACTTCGGCGCGCCGCGCAACATCGCCCTGGCGGCCGCCGTGCTGCTCGCGATCCTGCTGATCCAGCGTTTCGCACCGGATGTGCTCGCGCGGGTCGCCGTGCTCGCCGGCATCGCCGCCGGCACGGCGGCGGCCGTGCCGCTCGGCTTCACCGACTTCGGCGCGGTCCGCGACGCGGACTGGCTCGGGATCAGCACCCCGTTCCACTTCGGCACCCCGACCTTCCAGGGCGCCGCCGTGGTCTCCATGCTCGTGGTCGCGCTCGTGACGATGACCGAGACGACCGGGGACATCATCGCCGTCGGCGAACTCACCGGCCGCAGGGCCGAGCCCGGCCGGCTCGCGGACGGACTGCGCGCGGACGGCGTCTCCACCGTGCTGGGCGGGATCTTCAACACCTTCCCGTACACCGCCTACGCGCAGAACGTGGGCCTGGTGGGACTGACCCGGGTGCGCAGCCGATGGGTGGTGGCCACGGCGGGCGGCATCCTGGTCCTGCTCGGGCTGCTGCCGAAGCTGGGCGCGGTGGTCGCCGCGATCCCGGCACCGGTGCTGGGCGGCGCCGGACTGGTCATGTTCGGCACGGTGGCCGCGAGCGGACTGCGCACGCTGGCCGGTGTGGACTTCCACGGCACCGCCAACCTGATGGTCGTCGCGGTGTCGCTGGGGGTCGGGCTGCTGCCGGTGGGCGTGCCCACGGTGTACGAGAGGTTCCCCGACTGGTTCCGGACGGTCATGGACAGCGGCATCAGCGCGGGCTGCGTCACCGCGATCGCGCTCAACCTGCTCTTCAACCACCTGCCGGCCGGCGGCAGCGGGCGCGCGGCCGGGGAGCCCGGGGAACACGGCGCGTAGGCCGCCGGACGCGGGCTCCGCGGCCGGGTCGCCGCTTCTAGGGGAGCTGCCAGTCGACCGGCTGCGCGCCCTGCTGGAGCAGCAGGTCATTGGCCCGGCTGAAGGGCCGCGAGCCGAAGAACCCGCGATCCGCCGACATCGGGGAGGGATGCGCCG
The DNA here is from genome assembly GCF_044753585.1 of Streptomyces sp. NPDC088354. NCBI lineage: Bacteria > Bacillati > Actinomycetota > Actinomycetes > Kitasatosporales > Streptomycetaceae > Streptomyces > Streptomyces sp. NPDC088354. Next base: position 162,136 of record NZ_JBIVNJ010000003.1, read on the forward strand.
ACTCGACGGCCGGCAGATTCCCCAGCAGAGGGCGGGCGTTCCGGGCGTCCCGGCCCCAGAGGATCGACACCAGGGGCTTGCCTCGCGCGGCCAGGGCGCGAATGGCCTGTTCGGTCACTTCCTCCCAGCCCTTGCCGCGATGCGCACCGGGGCTGCGGGGTGCCGTGGTCAACGCCCTGTTGAGCAGCAGCACTCCCTGCCGGGTCCACGGCGTCAGATCGCCGTTCGACGGCCGGGGCAGGCCGAGGTCGGACTGCAGTTCCCGGTAGATGTTCTCCAGGCTTCCGGGCAGTGAACGCACCTCCGCGGCCACGGCGAAGCTGTGCCCGATCGCCATCCCCGGCGTGGGATAGGGGTCCTGCCCGACGATCAGCACCCGCACCTCGTCGAAGGGCTGCTGGAACGCCCGCAGGACATGCTGTCCCGCCGGCAGGTAGGTCCTGCCCGCCGCGATCTCCGCCCGCAGGAAGTCGCCCATCGCCGCGATGCGTTCGGCCACGGGCGCGAGGGCTTCGGCCCACCTGGGCTCGACAAGTTCACTCAATGGTCGTGCTGCCACGGCCGTCACCCTACCGGCCCACAGACCCTCCCTCCCACCAGCGGCAAGACCCCCGCGGGCAACGGCGACCGGATCCGCGTGGCCGGGCGGCACTGAGGGCGAGCACGGGGTGCGTGCTCGCCCTCGGTCACGCCGGACGGCGTGTCAGTCGGCCGTTCAGCCCTGCGCGGGCACGACCTGGACGGTCTTGGAGGTCGTGACCGGCGCGAGTGAGGCGCCGTCGGTGTAGGCACGCATCGAGTCGTTCGTCACGGTGACGGTCACCGAGCCGGCCTTCAGCGCGGTCAGCACCCGGGTCCGCGGGTCGAGGATCGCGACCTTGCCCTTGCGGCGGGCGTCGTCGACGGCGTCCTTGCCGGTGCCGATCGCCAGGTTCGACGAGCCGCTCCAGTGGACCGACATCGGGTACCGCAGCGGGACCACCCGCGAGCCGTTGCCCACACCCTGCGGCTGCACGATGCTGCCGGAGAGCTGCGCGGTCCGGCCCGCCTCGACCGACTCGGGGGTGTTCAGGGTGATGGACTGGGCGAAGGCCCGCACATCGGCCTGGAGCCACTGCTGGCGGGCGTTGCGGTGGGAGTCGACGGACCAGTCGACCCAGCCGGTGAAGCCGCCGCGGTCGGGGGTGCCGTAGGGGTCCTTGCCCGAGGAGGGCAGCACCATGTAGGGGACGCCCTCCAGGTGGTGGACGTCGGCGATCTGGGCGTGCGAGCCGACCATGACGGCGCCCTTGCCGGAGTCGTCGCGGAAGTCGGTCAGCAGGTGCTCGATGAGCGCCGCCTCGTCACGGTCGCCGAGCTGGCTGGACTTGGTCTCGGCCGGGTCGTCCACCGGGTGGTGGGCGAAGACCGCGACGTTGTCGACGGACGTGTCGTCCTTGGCGTCGGCCAGGGCCTGCCGGAGCATCGGGAGCTGGTCCCAGGCGGTGCCGCGCAGCGAGCCGACGGAGCTGGCGAGCAGGATGAAGCGGGTGCCCTTGTGGTCGAAGGTGCGGTAGGGCCTGCCGAACTCGGCGGTGAAGTTGGTCAAGTCCTGCTGGACGTTGTTCAGGCCGTAGGACTCGTGGTTGCCGGGCACGTAGTAGCAGGGGATGGAGCCGGCGTTCGGGTCCGGGGTGCTGTCGGGGGCGGGCTCCTGGCCGACCGGGATCAGGTCGCAGCCGGCGTCGGTGAGCACCTGCCGGGCCAGGGTGAGGTCCTGCGGCAGGCCGCGGTCGGTGATGTCACCGTTGAGGACCAGCAGGTCGGGGTGGGTCGTCCGGATCCGCTGGATGGCGGCCGTGGCGACCTGGGTCAGCGCCGGGTTGTCGGCGGTGAACTGCACGTCCGAGAGCGTCGCGAACTGCCAGGTGCTGCTGCCCTTGAGCAGCGACCCGTCGTCCGAGACCAGCGCGTCGGGCCGCAGGTCCGGCTGCGCGGGAAGGTCGATCGAGGTGGGGACGTCGGCCTCGATGCGGTCCAGGACGAACGTGCCCGCCTTCTGCTGGGCGACGCTGGTGTTGATGCCCTGGAAACCCGAGATCGCGATCGGGAACTTCGTGTCCGCCGGGACCTGGAAGGTGGCGTACTGCCAGTCGCTGCTCGCGTTCAGGCCCGTCCCGTAGCTGCCGTTGCCCTTGCCGGCGGAGTCGGTGTAGGCGATGTAGGTCAGGCCGCCGGGCACGCTGATGCTGGACTTGAGCCGCACGCGCAGGCGCAGCGGCTGGCCGGGCACGGACACGCGCTGGGCCGACGACGCCGAGGTGATGCCGACGTTGCGCATGGCGTTGAAGTCGATCCGCAGGCCCTCGGGGGCGGTGGAGAACGTCGTGGCCGCCGTGCTGTTGTTGCGCCAGCGGGCCAGCACGTCGTCGTCGAAGTCGTAGACGGTCCTGGTCTGCACACCGATCGTGATCGGCAGCCGCGCGGTCACACCGCCGGCCGTGATCTTCAGGATCGTGCTGGCGTTGGCGAGCGGGGTGATCCGCAGCCTGCCGTCCACGGCCTTGATGCCGACCACGTCGTGGTCGTAGTCCAGCGACAGGTCCTGCGGCTCGATCGGGGCCGTGTAGCCCTCGGCGTCGCGGCCGGTCACGGCGACGGTGGTCGCGTCGTCCGGCGTCACGCCGGCGATCGACAGCAGCTGGGAGGACGGCTCCACGCTGGTCAGCGGGCCCAGGACGGAGACCGTCCCGTGTCCCTGCACGCCGTCCGCCTCGGCGTCCACCGTGACCGGACCGTGCGCCTGCGGGGCCGTGAGCACGGCGCCGTCGACGGTCGCCTCACGCGAGGACCACCGCACGGAGTCGGGGTCGACCGTCACCGGCGTCTGGTGGTTGTCGATGCCCTCCGCGGCCAGAGCGCGGTGCAGACCGGGGAAGACCTTCACGTCACCGTCGGCCGACGCCGCGCCGGGAGCGGGCTTGACGAGGAGCTGGTGCAACCGGCCGTCGCCCTTGGAGACGAACACGCCGACACCGTTCGGGTCGTTGCGCTCGTGGCCGTCGGACGGGACGTTGCGGACGGTGGCGTCGTCGTCGCCGAGGCCGCGGGCGACCATGGTGGACGAGCCGCCGCCGTCGAGGTTGACCGCGGTCTCCACGCCCATCGCGGCGAGGTCGCGCGCTTCCTTGTCGATCCCGATGCCGCCCTTGCCGGTGCCGCCGGGGCCGTCCCAGGTGGCCAGGACGAGCGTCTTGCCGCCGTCCTTGAAGCCGAGCGCGGTGCGCGGGGCGATCGAGGTGTCGAGGCCCTTGACGGGCTGGCCGCCGGAGACGATGGTGCCGCCGTGGCCGATCGCGAACTGCATCGTCTTGGCAACGTTGTCGGCGAGCGAGTGGCTGAGCGTCGCCGGGTCGCCGGGCTGGAGCGCGCGGATCGCGGACGCCGCGGCGCCGCGCCCGACGAGCACGAAGCCGCCGTCCGGGATCGCGCCGGAGCCCGCGGGACCGCTGGGGGTGACCGACACGACCGCGCCGTCCTTCACCAGGACCTCGGCGATCTGGTCGTTGGCGACGCCCGTCAGGCCGCTGTTGCGGCTGTAGGTGCCCCACGCGGGCGTGAACGCGACCATGCCGTCGGCGGGGATGCCGCCGACGTTCGCGGCGTTGATCGACGAGACCTTGTGGTCCGCGCCCGCGAACTTCGCCGTCGTGTCGACCGTGAGGTCCACCAGCTGGGCGACGCCGTCCTTGCTGACGCCGACGTGCTTGCGGCCGCCGGAGATGTCGGCGGTCTTGACGAGCTGCCCGTTCTGGATCTCGCCGCCGAGCGCCGCGTTGGAGTTGCCGATGTCGAAGAAGTCGCCGTTGACGCCCGCGACGGCGCCGGCCTTGTTGACGGCCTCGCTGAGCGGCCCGCCGGACGCGACCGGTCCGGAGCTCAGCAGGTCCGTGCCGACCGCGCTGTTGGACAGGTCCACGGTCAGGAACTGCGCGTCGTACCAACCCTTCTGGTCGACCGCCTTGACGTGCTGCAGGCCGATCCCCGGACCGATCTTCTCTGACGTGTTGACCAGCGGGATACCGCCGGTGACGGGCGCCGGCCGGCTGCTGTCCGCGTACGCCACGGCCGGAGCGGCCGCCAGCGCGGTCGCCGTGGCGAGCACCACGAGCAGTGACCTTGCACGCCGATGGTTCGTGACCATCAGATTCATGGAAACCTCGGGTCGGGAGAGGACACGGAGGCAGCGCCTCCGCTGCACCCATGTCGATCACGGGTGCGCACCCGATTAGAGAGATCCAGTGAAGAGCGCACATGACGTCTTCACCATCGGCCAGTGAACCCTGGCTGTGACCTTGCGTGCAGGGCTCCACAACTGACGCCTCGCCAGAATCGCGGCCACCGCCTCCGGGCACGGGCGTCATCGATCCGGTGGACCGGCAACCTGCACTGTCGGTGGCAGCCGTTACCCTGCCCGGGTGACGACGCAATCGAACACCCCGGCGGGCTGATACACGGACCCGCACGGCACTCAGAACCTGCTGCGCCACTGGGACGGGTCCCAGTGGACGGAGCACACCCACGCGGGCCAAACGCCCCCGCCGTCCACCAAGGAGAACCCCTGGGAGCTGGGCGTCGACGGCAGCCACGACCCCTCGCGCATCCAGCGCCAGGTGCAGCGGCAGGCGGGCCTGGCCCCGGGCGCCGCGGGCGGTGGCACGCTGTTCGGCGAGCCGGTCCTCGTGGTCAAGCAGAAGGCCTAACTCATCGAGCCGAACAACGAGTACAGCGTCTTCGACCAGAACGGCGGCCAACTCGGCTCGGTGATCGAGGTCGGCCGGAGCACCGCACGCAAGGTGCTGCGCTTCGTCTCCAGCGTCGACCAGTTCCTGTCGGTCCGCCTGGAGGTGCGGGACGCGCACGGGCAGCCGCAGTTGCTGCTGACCCGCCCGGCGAAGTTCATCAAGTCGAAGGTCGTCGTACAACGCCCGGACGGCACGACGCTCGGCGAGATCGTCCAGCAGAACGCGATCGGCAAGATCAACTTCGCGTTCGAGGTGAACGGTCAGCAGATCGGCGCCATCAAGGCGGAGAACTGGCGGGCCTGGAACTTCGCGATCGTCGACCACACCGGGACCGAGGTGGCCCGCATCACCAAGACGTGGGAGGGCCTGGCCAAGACGATGTTCACCACGGCCGACAACTACGTGCTGCAGATCCACCGCCCGCTGGAGGAACCGCTGCTCAGCATGGTCGTAGCCTCGGCGCTCACCGTCGACACCGCCCTGAAGCAGGACTCGCGCGGACTGGGCTGAGACAGGCCCGCGGTAGGGCGCCGGGGCCGCGCGGACCCGGCGCCGTATCGGGACAGAACCGGACAGGTAACCCCTGCGAAGGACCCGCCCGAACAACAGCGCGCGCAAAGGCACTAGCATGCCTCGCCATGAGCACTGCCGAAGGCCCCGCACCCGGCCTGCCCGTTCGAATGCCGCGCCCCCGCCAGCCCGGGCGGCACCGGCGACCGGAAACGCTGACCACGCCCGAGGGCGCCCCCGCGCTGGTCCTTGCCGTGCCCGGTACGCCTTCCCCCGCGATACGCAGCCTGGCCGAGGAGATCGTCAGCATCGCGCGTATCGAGCTGGCCGGTCTCGACCCCCGCGTCGGCTACGTCGACGGTGACGGCGAGGAGTACCCCTCGCTGGAGTCCGTGCTGACCCAGGCCGCCGCCGAGCGCGGTGAGGACTCCCCCGCGGCGATCGTGGTGCCGCTGCTGGCGGGGCCCGAGCCTTCGGTGATGCGCCGGCTGCGGCAGGCCGTGATGGACAGCCGCTCCGCGGCCGAGGTCACCGATGTGCTCGGCCCGCACCCGCTGCTCGCGGAGGCACTGCACGTGCGGCTGTCGGAGGCCGGTCTGGCACGTGCCGACCGTGCCCGGCTGTTCACGGTCGCCACGGCTGCCGACGGCATCATCCTGGCCACCGTGGGCGGCGAGGAGGCGGTCCAGGCCGCCGGCGTGACCGGTCTGCTGCTCGCCGCGCGGCTCGCCGTGCCGGTGCTGCCCGCCGCGCTGGACATCGAGGGCTCGATCGCCGAGGCCGCCGACCAGCTGCGTTCCTCCGGTTCGCTGACCCTGGCCCTGGCGCCGTACGTGGTCGGCCCGGAGGTCGCCCCCGAGGTGCTGCACGACGCGGGCAAGGAGGCCGGCTGCTCGGCCGCCGACGCGCTCGGCCCCTACCCGGCGATCGGCAAGCTCGTGGTCGCCAAGTACACGACCGCGCTGGGCATCCCCCAGTCGCCGGAGGGCGCCCCGATGCCCTGACGGCACACCCCGTACGACGACGGCGTGGTGGTGCGGCCCCGGGCTCCGGGGCGGCACCACCACGCCGTTGTTCGTGGTGCGGCCGGTCCGTCCGGCGCCTGGCGTGCGTCAGCCGAAGACGACGCAGGAGGCGGCCGGAACGGGCAGCGAGCCGGCGAGCCTGGGCGTGCCGGTGGACGGGTCCACGTCGAACCAGCTGACGTCGCCCGAGCGCTCGTTGGCGGCGTACAGCCTCGTGCCGGCCGGGTCGAGGGTCAGGTGGCGGGGCCAGTCGCCGCCGCAGTCCACCGTCTCCAGCAGTTCGAGCGTGTCGCCGTCGGCGTCGAGGGAGAGCACGGCGATGCTGTTGTGACCCCGGTTGGCGGCCCAGGCGAAGCGCCCGTCGGGCGAGACGACCAGTTCGGAGGGGTAGTTGGGGCCGGTCGCGCCCTCGGGCAGCACGGAGACCTCGGCGACCGGCTTCAGCCGTCCCACCTCCGCGTCCCAGTGACAGACGGTCACGACCGAGGCCAGCTCGTTCATGATGTAGGCGCGGTCCCCGCGCGGGTGGAACGTCAGGTGGCGCGGGCCGCTGCCGGACCGCAGGCCCATCTCCCGCTCGATCTCCAGCTCGCCCGTGGCGGCGTCGAGTTCGCACACCCGCACCGAGTCGGTGCCGAGGTCCACGGTGAGCACCCAGCGGCCGGCCGGGTCCGGCAGCACCATGTGGGCGTGCGGGCCGGTCTGCCGGTCCGGGTCGGGGCCGTCGCCCTCGTGCTCCATCACGTGCCGGGTCGCGCCGAGCGTCCCCTCGCCCTCGACGGGCAGCACGCTGATCGTGCCGGTGCCGTAGTTGGCGGTCAGCAGGTGGCCTTGGTGCAGGCACAGGTGGGTCGGCGAGCCGCCGCCCACCGGGACGGCCGCGCCGAGCAGTTCGGGGCGCGAGGGATCGTTCAGCGAGAACGCGGCGGCGGCGCCGTTCCGCGGGTGCTCGACGACCGTGTAGAGGCGCGTGCGGTCCTCCGAGAGGACAAGGAAGGACGGGTCGTCCACCGCGGCGTCGGCATGCAGCGCCGTGAGCGCCCCCGAGTCGGGGTCGACGGCCGCGGTGGTCAGCCCTTTGCCGCCCGCCGAGGTGAACGACCCGATGTAAACGTGCCCGGCCACTGCCGTACCTCTTCCACTGGTTGTACGTACGGCGGCTGAGAGTAACGCAGTGGCCGGAATCCGCTCCCGCTGCCCCCGTCACACCAACGTTTCGCCGCGGGCCAGGGCGAGCGCCTGCGGGTGGTGGACGTACGCCGGGGTCCGTTCCCCGGTCTCGTAGTAGCGGTGGAACACGCCGGTGGCCGACCCCGACATGGGCGGCACGATCCACGACCAGTCGGCGGGCACGGTACGGCCCCTGCGCTCCTCGCGGTCGATGTGGGCGAGGAAGCGGCGGGACTCGGTGTGGTGGTCGGTGACGGTGGCGCCCACGAGGTCGAAGGAGTGCAGCACCGCGCGGTTCAGCTCGACCAGGGCGCGGTCGCGCCACAGCGTCCGGTCCTCGGCGGTGTCCAGGCCGAGCGCCTCGGCGACGCGCGGGAGCAGGTCGTAGCGGTCGGTGTCGGCGAGGTTGCGGGCACCGATCTCGGTGCCCATGTACCAGCCGTTGAAGGGCGCGGCGGGATAGCAGACCCCGCCGATCTCCAGGCACATGCAGGAGATCGCCGGGACGGCGTGCCAGCGCAGGCCCCACTCCGCGAGCCAGTCGAACTCCGGGTGGACAATGGGGACTTCGAGCACTGCCTCGTCCGGCAACCGAAAGCAGCGCGGCGGCCCGCCGCCGGCGCCCTGGACGATGAGCGGCAGTATGTCGAAGGGCGTCCCGGCGCCGCCCGACCAGCCGAGGCGCACGGCCGCCTCGGTGATGCCGGTGTTGACCGGATCGCCGACGACGGTGCCGTCCGGGGCGCGGTGGCCCGCGTAGCGGATCAGCTGCTCGTTCCAGATCCGCGGGCCCTGCCGCTCCGGGGTGTCCGGGGCGAGGACCGTGATGACGGGGCGGATGCGGCCCCCGTTGGTGGCGGCCCGCAGGTGGGCCACCGCCTCCAGGGCGACGCCCTCGGCGGTCGTGACGTGCCGGCGGTCGCGCACCTGCAGGGAGTTCCAGTACAGCCGGCCGATGCACCGGGTGTTGTTGCGCCACGCCACCCGCGCTCCAAAGACCAGTTCCTCGCGCGTGTGCCGGTACGTGCCGGTCGCCTCGATCTCGGCGAGGACCGCTGCCAGCCTGCGCCCGGGGTCCCCCGCGGCGGGGAACTCCGCGTGGAACAGCCGTACGAAGTCCGCCGCCAGGGCCCGTATGTCGGTGTCCTTGCCCGCCTGGCCGTCCTTGTCATCCCCGCCCGCCGGCCGGTCCTCCTGCAGGGCGGGGTGCCCGGCCGGGCACCCGGACACCGGTTCCGGTTCCTCCATTCGTAGGTGCTGGACGTCGGCGGCGGGGGCGCGGCCAGCCCCCGCCGACGTCCGCTGATTCGTTCCTCCTGCACGGCGCAGAAACCTCAGCACGCCACGTACCCCCAAGACGGTTCCCGCGCGGGCCGTGTCCCGTGACGGCCCGCGTATCGGACGTGAGATGGAACCGGTCTACTGCGGAGGCGGAACGATCCATCGTGTTTTTCCGGGGTGAATACGACGCAAAACCGCGCGGAGCGTCTACACGGGGGCCTACCGGTGATTGCCTTGTGTCATCCCGCGACTGCAGTGCGTGTCGATGCGTCTGCGCCCGGCGGGTCGACCGGGACGGTGGTGCGCGGCCCGGCGCCCAGCGGAACGGCCAGACCGGTCAGGGCCGCTTCGAGGCCGTGGAGGTGCGCAAGGGCGGTTTCGGCGTGCGGATGGGTGCCGCCGGCGCCGGGCGCGGCCGGGAGCCGGAGCGGGGCCGCGGGAGCCGGTGGGACGAGACGCCGGACGGCGGTCTCGACGCGCCCGCAGGCGGTGGTGAGGCGTTCGTCGTGGCAGGCATGGGGATCGGCCACAACCGCGGCGAGGCCGCGGACCTGACGGGCGCACTCGTCCAGGAGCGCGAGAACGACCCGGGCGCGCGCCTTGCGGGACCGCAGGGGGTTCAGCGGATGCACGAGCGGTGCCACGGACTGCCGCACCCGCGCGAGCAGGGCGTCCAGTTCGGTGACGTGGCGGGCGAGGTCGCCGGCCGGGTCACCGGCCAGGTGTCGCGCGGCCTCGCCGGTGAAGTCGCGCACGGCGCGCAGCGTGCGCCGGATCCACGCGTCCGTGGCCGCGTGCGTCGTCACCGGCAGCACCGCCAGGACCGCCACGGCCGCCCCCAGGGCGCCGACGGCGGTCTCCCCCAGGCGGAGCACGAGCAGCCCGGGCCGGAGGATGCCGAGCAGTCCGTAGAGCAGCCCCGCCATCACCGTGACAAAGAACATCATCCAGCTGTACGAGACCGGGGCGGTCCAGAAGATCCCGAAGACGCACACGGCGAGCAGCGCGGCGGTCGGCGCGGGCGCCCCGTGCAGGGGCAGCGCGACCGCGAGGCCGCCCAAGATGCCCGCGACGGTGCCGAGCATCCGGCGGAACCCCCGGATCAGCGTCTCGCCGCGCGAGGCGGTGTTGACGAAGATCCACCAAACGGTGCCGACGGCCCAGTACCAGCGGTCCTGCGACAGCGCCTGCCCCGCCGCTACGGCGATCCCCGCAGCGAGCAGCGCCTGGAAGGCCTGCCGCGTGGTCGGACGGCGCAGCCCGCGCCCCTGGGGCAGGACGGGCACCGGGCCGGGGGCGCGGGCGGCGCCCCGCTCGTAGCACCACACGCCGAAGCGGACGAGGGCGGCGCTGCCCAGTCCGAGCCCCACGGCCCCGCACAGCGCCGGCAGCAGCGCCGGGCCGGCACGGAGGAACTGGGCGACAAAGAACATCATGAAGGCGAAGACGCCCAGCGCGTGGCCACGCGGCCCCCAGCGGCGCGCGTAGACCCCGGCGAAGACGACGGCCAGGAAAGCCGCGTCCCGGGCGGCGGGAACGGCGTGCAGCCAGACGGCCAGCGCGAGCACGGGGAAGCCGGCGACCGGCATGAGCGCGGTCGTCACCGCCTGGCGGGCCGGGCCCGGGTCCGCCACGACGAACAGCGCCAGCAGCGCCGCGAGACCGCCCGCGACGACGGCGGGCAGCGGCAGCCCCGCCGCCGCGACCGAGGCGACGGCCGAGCCGACGCCGAGGACCGCCCGGGAGGCGGCGCGCAGCCGCACCCGTCCCGGGTCCGGTGCGTGGAACATGCGCTTCACCACGGGTGCCGTCCTGCCCCTGTCCGTGCCGTGCGGCCGTCCGTACATGGCAAAGGCGCCGCGGGGACACCGTCTCCGCAACGCCATCGTCCGTCCCAGGGAAGCATGTCCCGGGCCCATGGCTCAAACGGCTCCCTGGGCGATGGGCCATTGGCACAGCGGCCCCCGTCCCCTGCCGGTCCGGGGCCGGGCCAGTGGCCCAGATCGGAACACCCATTCGGCGTATATTGCTGCCAAATACGGGCATACCGAGACACAACGGTTGGTTCCTGCCGTTCCCCGGCGCCTGGCGAACCAACTCACCGGATCCGCCCCGCGAGGGGCTCGAGTCGTTTCCGGCCCTTCCGGAGGAGGACGCGATGAGGGACGTGGCGAGCGAGCGGGACGTGGACGACCGTCCCGCGATCATCGAGCGGGTCGTGACGCTCGACGTGAACGGCCGGTCGTACACCCTGCGCCTGGACACCCGGGTGACGCTGCTGGACGCCCTGCGGGACCGGCTGGGCCTGGTCGGCACGAAGAAGGGCTGCGACCAGGGCGCCTGCGGAGCCTGCACGGTGCACGTGGACGGCAGGAGAGTGCTGTCCTGCCTGACCCTGGCCGCCCAGGCCGAGGGCCGGGCCGTCACCACCATCGAGGGCATCTCCGGGGCCGACGGCGCGCACCCGGTGCAGCAGGCGTTCATGGAGCACGACGGCTTCCAGTGCGGCTTCTGCACCCCTGGTCAGATCATGTCCGCAGTGGCGCTGACGGCCGAGGGCCGGACCGGCTCCGACGAGGAGATCCGCGAGTTCATGAGCGGCAACCTGTGCCGCTGCGGCGCCTATCCCAACATCGTGGCCGCGATACGCGAGGCGGCGGCCCGGGGGAGGTCGTGATGCGCAGCTTCGAGTACGTGCGGGCCACGGCCACCCAGGAGGCGGTGCGGATGCTGGCCGACGACCCGGGGGCGTCCTGTCTGGCCGGCGGCACGACGCAGTTCGACCTGATGAAGGACGGCGTCCTGGAGCCGCCACGGCTGATCGACATCACCCGGCTCCCGCTGCACGGCATCGAGCGCCGCGGCGAAGCCCTCCACGTCGGGGCGCTGGCCACCATGGAAGAACTGGCCGCCGACGCCACGGTGGCCGAACGGCTGCCGATGGTGCGCGAGGCCCTGCTGCGGGGCGCGTCGGTGCAGTTGCGGAACATGGCCACCATCGGCGGCAACCTGCTGCAGCGCACACGGTGCCGCTACTTCCGCGACCCCGCGGTCGTCGAGTGCAACAAACGCTCGCCCGGCACGGGTTGCGCCGCGGTGCAGGGCGCGGCGCGCATGCACGCCGTGCTCGGGGCGAGCGAGCGGTGCGTCGCGCTGCACGCCTCCGACCTGGCCGTCGCACTGGTGGCGCTCGACGCGGTCGTGCACATCCAGGGGCCGACGGAGCGTCGCAGCGTGCCGCTGACGGAGTTCTACTTCACCGCCGACGAGAGCCCGGAGCGCGAGAACGTCCTGGAGCACGCCGAGTTGATCACCGAGGTCGAGATCCCGCTGCCGCCACCGGCCGCCCTGTCTGGCTACCTCAAGGTGCGCGACCGTATGAGTTACGAGTTCGCCCTCACCTCGGCCGCGGTGCTGCTCGTCCTGGACGGCGGCGCGATCCGCCAGGCCCGGGTCGGGCTGGGCGGAGTGGGGTCGAAGCCCTGGCGGGCCTACGAGGCCGAGCACGTGCTGACCGGCGCGCCCGTCACGACGGCCACCTTCCTGGACGCGGCCGAGGCGACGATGCGCGACGCCTGGACCCTCCCGGGCACGGCGTTCAAGGTGCCGCTCGCCCGCCGCACCCTCGTCCGCGAGCTGCAGACAGTGTCAGGAGTGACGCCATGAGCACGGTCGAGAGCAGGCCGCTGGTCGGCGAGGGCATCAGCCGGGTCGACGGCCCACGCAAGGTCACCGGCACCGCCCCCTACCCGATGGACTTCAGCGTGCCCGGGCAGGTCTACGGCGCCCTGGTGCAGAGCACGATCGCGGCGGGCCGGATCGTCCGCATGCACACCGAGGAGGCCGAGGGCTCCCCCGGGGTGATCGGTGTGCTCACGCACGAGAACGCCCCCGAGGTCGGGACGGGACCGATGACGGTGCTCGGGGCGTCGCCGCCGCCACCGCTGCGGAACGACCGGATCATCCACCAGGGGCAGCACATCGGCTTCGTGGTAGCCGAGACGGCGGAACAGGCCGCCGCCGCGGCACGCCTGGTACGGGCCGACTACGAGGCCGCCGAACCGCTGCTGGACCTCCAGGACCCCCGTGCCGAGCAACTGACCGACCCGTGGGGGATGGACCACGCCCGCGGCGACGCCACCGCCGCACTGGAGTCCGCCGAGGTGACGCTGCGGGCCACGTACACCACCCCGGACAACACCAACAACCCGCTCGGGCTGTTCGCCACGCTGGCCGTGTGGGAGGGCAACACCCTCACGGTCCACGACACCAGCCAGTGGCCCTCCATGGTGCGCACCACGCTCGCCATGGCCTTCGGTATCCCCGAAAGCTCGGTACGGGTCCTGGTGCCGTACGTCGGCGGGGGGTTCGGCGCCGGACTGCGCGCGTGGCCGCACGTGGTCCTCACCGCCATGGCCGCCCGGATGCTGGGACGCCCGGTCAAACTGGTGCTGACCCGCCCGCAGATGTTCACCTCCGTCGGGCACCGGCCGCACGGCGTGCAGTGGCTGCAACTCGGCGCCACGCGCGAGGGCGAACTGGTCGCCATCGACCACCGCAGCCTCAGCTCCCTGGGCATGGAGGACGGCGACTTCGAGCCGTTCGCCTCGGGTACCGCCTTCGCCTACGCGTGCCCCAATGTGACCACCCGGGACCGGCAGGCCCGGATCAACGTCGCCATGCCGACGTCCATGCGCGCCCCTGCCGAGGCGCAGGGCAACTTCGCGCTGGAGTCGGCCCTCGACGAACTGTCGTACACCCTGGGCATGGACCCGCTGGAGCTGCGGGTGCGCAACCACACCGCCGTCGACCCGCGCAACGGGCTGCCCTGGTCCGGCAAGGCGATCCTGGAGTGCTACGAGGCGGGCGCACTGCGCTTCGGCTGGTCCGACCGGAATCCTGAGCCGCGCTCCATGCGTGACGGGAACTGGCTCATCGGCTACGGCATGGCCAGCGCGATGTTCCCGTACTTCGCGACGCCGTGCATGGCCGAGGCGACCGTCAACCGCGACGGCAGCGCCTTCGTGCGCAGCGCGGCGACCGACATCGGCACCGGAACGTACACCGTGATGGCCCAGCTGTCCGCGCAGGAACTCGGACTGCCCCTGGAGAAGGTCCGCTTCGACCTCGGCGACTCCGACATGCCGGACTCGATGATGGCGGGCGGCTCCGGCCTGACCGGGGCACTCGGCAACGCGGTGCACGACGCGTGCCGCCGGCTGCTGCGCTCGTTCGCCGAACTCGCCCGCCAGGACGCCGACTCGCCCCTGCGGGGGGTGAACCCGGACGACGTGGAGTGCGGCGACGGCCGGGTGTTCGTCGCCGGCCGGCCGGAGCGCGGGGAGTCGTACGCCGACATCCTCGCCCGGCACGGGATGCCCCAGCTCACGGCGACGGGGAGCAGTACCCCGCCGGTCGCCGAGGACGTCGGCATGTCCTCCGCCGGCGCCTACGGCGCGAAGTTCGTGGAGGTCAGGGTCGACGCCGACCTCGGCCTCGTCCGGGTCACGCGGGTGGTGTCGGCGATCGACGGCGGCCGCATCCTCAACGCGAAGACGGCCAGGAGCCAGATCATCGGAGGAACGGTCGGCGGCATCGGCATGGCGCTGTTCGAGGACACCGTCACCGACCCGCGCACCGGGCGGATCGCCAACGCCACGTTCGCCGACTACCTGGTGGCCGTGAACGCCGACATCCCGGAGCTGGACGTGGTCTTCGTCGGCGAACCGGACCGCGGCTCGCCGACCGGCACCAAGGGTGTGGGCGAGGTGGGCCTGGTCGGCATCCCGGCCGCGATCGCCAACGCCGTTTACCACGCGACCGGAAAGCGCCTCTACCACCTGCCGATCACACTCGACGCCCTGCTCTGAGCCGGCCCGTGCCCGCCGACGAGCTGGACGCCCGCATCCTGGTGCTGCTGCTGGAGCGGCCGCGTACCAGCGTGCGCGAGTGCGCCCGCATCCTGGGGGTCGCACGCGGGACCCTGCAGGCCCGCCTGGACCGGATGGAGCGGGACAGGGTGATCACGGACTACCGGCCCCGGGTGTCGCCCGAGGCGCTCGGCTACCCGGTGCTCGCCTTCGTGCACCTGGAGGTCACCCAGGGGCATCTGGACGACACCGGCAAGGCGCTGGCCGCCGTGCCCGAGATCATCGAGGCCTTCTCCATCACCGGCGGCGGCGACCTGCTGACCCGTGTCGTGGCGCGCGACGCCGCGCACCTGGAGGACGTCATCCAGCGGCTGATCCAGCTGCCCGGCGTCGTCCGCACCCGCACCGAGGTGGCGCTGCGGGAACGGGTGCCGCAGCGCATGCTGCCCCTGGTGGAGGAGGTCGGCAGAGCGGCGGCCGCCCGTACGCCGTGATCGCCGGCTTGGCATGCTGGAGGGCATGACACTCCCCGCGGTGATCTTCGACCTGGACGGCACGCTGGTCGACAGCGAGCCGAACTACTTCGAGGCCGGCCGCCGCCTGCTGGCCTCCCACGGCGTCGACGACTTCACCTGGGAGCAGCACGCGCGCTTCATCGGCATCGGCACCCGCGAGACGCTGGAGACCCTGCGCGCCGAGTACGGGCTCACCGCCTCCGTCCAGGAGTTGCTCGACGCGAAGAACCGGCTCTACCTGCGGCTGGCGCGCGAGGCGACCCATGTCTTCCCCGGGATGCGCGCGTTCGTCGAACTCCTGCACGCCGAGGGGCATCCGATGGCGGTCGCCTCGGGGTCCTCGCGGGAGGCGATCGCGGCGGTGCTGGCCGGCACCGGGCTGGGCTCGGTGCTGACCACCGTCGTCTCGGCGGAGGAGGTGGCGCGCGGCAAGCCGGAGCCCGACGTCTTGCTGGAGGCGGCCGCGCGCCTCGGGGTCGACCCCGAGGACTGCGTCGTCGTCGAGGACGCACCGCCCGGCGCGGAGGCAGCGCACCGCGCGGGCATGCGGTGCGTGGCGGTCCCGTACCTGCCGGCGCAGGCGGACGACCCCGCCTTCGCGACGGCGGGGCTACTGGTCCGGGGCGGGCAGCACGCCTTCGACGCGCGCGTTGTGCACGCCTGGGTGACCGCGTGAGCGCGTAACCGGGGACGTCGCCCGCGCCGCCGCTCGAATGGCGCGCGCGGTCCGCCGGCCTTATTGGTGGTGTGGGGACCGCGCTCGCCGCCGTTCCCGCCCGCCACGGCCCGCAGCAGGAGGAGGCGGAACGGTGAAGATTGTCGTCGACCTCAACCGGTGCCAGGGATACGCGCAGTGCGCGTTCCTCGCGCCCGACGTGTTCGAGCTCCACGGCGAGGAGGCGCTGCTGTACGACGCCGGCCCCTCGGACGAGGAGTACGACCGGGTGTCCCGCGCCGCGGCCGCGTGCCCCGTTCAGGCGATCCTCGTCGAAGGCCCTGCCCGGGTGGCCGCGGGGGTGGGTTCCCGTGACTGACCAGCTGACGGACCGAAGGACGGACCAGCGCACGGACCGGCTCCCGCCGCCGGAGCGCATCGTGATCGTCGGCGCCTCGCTCGCCGGGCTCCGGGCCGCCGAGGTCCTGCGCGACGAGGGCTTCACCGGCTCGCTGACCATCATCGGCGAGGAGACAGAACGGCCCTACGACCGCCCGCCGATGTCCAAGGCCGTGCTCCTCGGCCGCATGCCCCCCGAGCACGCCGCACTGCCCGCCCGGCGCGAGGTGGACGCCACCTGGCGCCTCGGCGTTCCGGCCACCGGCCTGGACCTGGCCGCGCGGCGGGTGCTGCTGCGCGACGGCAGCCATGTGGAGTACGACCGCGTGCTGATCGCGACGGGCGTCCGGGCCAGGCCCTGGCCGGACGCCGCGCAGGCGGCCCTGGAGGGGGTGTTCACCCTGCGCACCATGGAGGACGCCCGGCAGCTGGTGGGGCGCCTGGACGCCGGGCCGCGCCGGGTGCTGGTGATCGGCGCCGGCTTCACCGGCTCGGAGATCGCCTCGGTGTGCCGGGAGCGCGGGCTCCAGGTGACGGTGGCCGAGCGCGGGCCCGCGCCCCTGGTCGGCGCGCTCGGCGGGGTGATCGCCGCCGTCGCCGCGGACCTTCAGCGCGAGCACGGCGTCGACCTGCGCTGCGGGATCACCGTCACCGAACTGGTGGGCGACGGGGACGGCCGGCTGCGGTCGGCGCGCCTGTCGGACGGCTCCACCCTCGACTGCGACGTGGCGGTCGTGGCGCTCGGCGCGGTCCGCAACACCGAGTGGCTGCACGACTCCGGTCTCGGCGCCGGGCCGAAGGGGCTCGCGAGCGACGCGGGCTGCCGGGCGTTCGACCTCAACGGGGTCGTGACCGACGACGTGTTCGTGGCCGGCGACGTGGCGCGGACCCCGCACCCGCTGTACGAGTACCAGTTGCTGGCCCTGGAGCACTGGGGCAACGCGGTGGCCCAGGCCGAGGTGGCGGCGCACAACATGGTGAACTGCGGCCCGCGGCGGCGTCCGCACCTGGCGGTCCCCGCCTTCTGGTCCAGCCAGTTCGGGGTGAACATCAAGTCGGTCGGGGTGCCGTCGTTCTCCGACGAGGTCGCGATCGTCCAGGGGTCGGTGGACCAGCGCTCCTTTGTCGCCGTCTACGGCTACCGGGGCCGTCTCACCGCCGCGGTCTCCTTCAACCAGAGCCGCTGGCTGGACTACTACCGCACGCTGATCGAGGCCGCAGCCCCCTTCCCGCCCGACCCCGGCACCTTCGACCGGCCGGCGGAGGTCCTGGTGCAGGCCGCCGACGTGCCCGACCCGTCCCAGCTCTCGCACGGCCCCACGGTCGCGGTCACCGGGCACCTGCCCGACGAGCGCCGCGTGGTCCGCGTCCCCCCGACCGTCCTGGAGGCCCGCGCATGACCAACGAGACGATGCTGCAGCGGATCAACGACTTCGCCAACCGTCACGATCCGTACCCGCTCTACGCAGAGCTGCGGAGCACCCCCGTGGCACGCCAGGAGGACGGCGCGTACCTGGTCAGCACGTACCGCGAGATCAAGGCCCTGCTGCACGACCCGCGGATCAGCTCCGACCTGAGCCACCGTCTGCCGGGCGACCCGCAGGCCGCCCAGGCCGAGGGGCAGCCGCCGTCCTTCATCCGGATGGACCCGCCGGACCACGACCGGGTGCGCCGCCAGGCCATGCGGCCGTTCGGGCCGCCGCACACCCCGGACCGGATCGCGCGCCTGCACGACGAGATCGCGCGGGTCACCGAGGGGCTGGTCAACTCCATGGAGGGGCAGAGCCGCATCGACGTCGTCGAGGACTTCGCCTACCCGCTGCCCGTGAGCGTCATCTGCCGTCTGCTGGGCGTGCCGCGCGAGGACGAGCACCGGTTCCGCGCCTGGGCGGACCGCATCGTGTCCTCCACCGGTGTGCGCACCCGCGGCAGCACCTTCAGCGAGGACGACGAACAGGCCCGCAAGGAAGCCATCACCGAGATGGGCGTCTACATGGCGGGGTTGCTGGAGGAGCGCCGCGCGAGCCCCACCGAGGACCTGATGTCCGGCCTGGTCCACGGCAACGGCCCGGACGGGCAGATGGCGCCGATGGAACTGATCGGCAGCATGGTGCTGCTGTTCATCGCCGGACACGAGACCACCGTCAACCTCATCACCAACGGGATGCTCACCCTGCTGCGCTACCCGGAGGCGATGGAACGGCTGCGCCGGGAGCCGGAGTTGATGCCCTCGGCCGTCGAGGAGCTGCTGCGCTTCGAGCCGCCGGTGCACATGCTGCCGCAGCGCACCCCCCTCACCGACATCGAGATCGCCGGAGTCACCGTGCCCAAGGGCTCGCCGCTGATCCTCGTCCTCGCCGCGGGCAGCCGGGACCCGGGCCGTTTCGCCGACCCCGACCACTTCGACCCGGCCCGCGCCGACAACCAGCACTTCGGTTTCGGCAGCGGCATCCACAGCTGCTTCGGCGCGCCGCTGGCCCGTCTGGAGACGCAGATCGCGCTCAGTGCGATGATCCGCCGGCTGGACAACCCGCGCCTGGCCGAGGACCCGCCGCCGTACCGGCCCAGCCCGGTCCTGCGCGGGCCGCGCCATCTGCGGATCGAGTGCGACGGGGTGCGCGCCTGAGCGGGACGGTGAACGCTCGGTGAAGATCGTCCGCTCGCGTCCCGTGACGGGGCGAATCGCAGGCCTGCGGCCCTGTCGTGATCGCGGTGAGAGATCCCAGGGGCGGCACCGCGGCCCTCGTCGCCGGCTTGCTGCTCGCGGTGGTCGCCGTCGGCTGCACGGTCACCCCGCCCGACACCGACCCCGTGTCGGCGCCCCGGCCGTACGCCGCCACCGCGGGCACGTCCCCGAGCAGGCAGGCGCGACACGCGCCCCCTCCCGTGCCCGCACGGCCGCGCGCGCTCGCTTCGCCCGTGCGAGCCCGGAGCGGTGGCAGCGGAGCGCACACCGGACCGGACTGTGCCGCGGGTGATCTGGCGCTCTCCGAGAACACGACGCGCAAGGCCGTCCTGGGCAAACCCGGTGAAGTGGCGATCGACATGCTGCCGCGGAACCGTCACCCGGTGTCACCGCGCCCGCTGTCGGTGACACGCTACGGGCCCGCCCGGCCCACCGCGGTCGACCTCGGACCCGGGCAGAGCACGATGTTCGGCCCCGTCTGGAAGTCGGCCACCGATACGGTCTGCACCGGCGAGGACTTCTACATCCCCCCGCGGCGCCCACGTCTTCGTTCCCGGCGATTCCTCGCCGCTGACCGTCACACCACTCGACATCTCCCCCTGCCGGGGGCACGTCACGATCACCCCGTTCGGCGTGCCCGGCTGACGGTGCGGCGACGGCCGGGAGCACGTCAACGCACCCGCGCCCGGGCGGTGTCGGCGATGCGCAAGGGGCGCACGGCGCTTCGGGCCCTGCCCCCAGGACGTCCCGCTCAGCCCAGGAAGCTCAGCCGCACCTGGCGGTAGGGGTTGTCCCTGTTGGTGTCCACCAGGACGACGGACTGCCAGGTGCCGAGTTCCAGCGAGCCGCCGATCACCGGGAGGGTCGCGTGCGGCGGGACGAGGGCGGGCAGCACATGGTCGCGGCCGTGGCCCGGGCTGCCGTGGCGGTGCCGCCAGCGGTCGTCGGCCGGAAGGAGGTCGTGGAGTACGGCGAGCAGGTCGTCGTCGCTGCCGGAGCCGGTCTCGATGACGGCGACACCGGCGGTCGCGTGCGGGACGAAGACGTTGAGCAGTCCGTCCCGGCCGCGTGCCACGTCGCGGAGGAAGTGGGCGCAGGCGGCGGTCAGATCGTGGACGGTCTCGGTGCCACCGGTGGTCACGTCGACGAGGCGGGTGGTAAAAGCGTCGGCCATGCGTCCATGGTGACGCAGGCACCACGGATGTGCGTTCCGGTGGGCCGCGGTGCCGCCGCGCCCCGTTCCACTTCACCCAAGCGGTCACGACGATCCGTCGCAGGCGGCCTCCGACGCCGGTCGGGCCGAAGCCGGGGCATCGACGTCCTTCTTCGCCGTTCGCCGCGTTTCCGCGCCCTTTGTGCACGGCGGCCCGCACGACGGGCTCGAGATCTCGCCGTATCCGTGGGCGGCCGCCTGCTCATCGGCCTCGACCGGCTGCTCGTCCTGCTCGTCGCGCCGCCGCAGATCCCGCCGACCCGCATGGCCGAGGGCCGCAGCCGGGCGGCGCTGCTCACCGCGGGCACCGTGCTGGTGAGCCGGGCTCCGGGCCGACCGCCTTCGCCGGGACGGTGCGGGCGATCGGCGAGATCCTGCACTCGCCCCGCTCGCCCGGCCACCCGCACCCGCAAGGGCCGCGGCGGCTCGGGGAGGGCGTGATGTCCGAACTCGCCGTACCCGGGCCGCCGGTGGAACCGCCCGCGAATCCCCCGGGCGGGAGCGCCGGCGGAGGTGCCCGGGTACGGCTCCCCGCCGGCCGGCCGTAACCTATTGGTCTGGACCACTTCCCCGAACCGGGATAGTGTCCCGTTGCCCATCCGTGCGCCGAAGGGGAACCCACGTGTACGCACCGCGCCGCGTCGCCGCCCTCGTCGACGCCTGCCTGCTGCCTGTCCCACGCACCCGGCGACCGCCGGAGTGGCTCCGGCGCGGCCTGGAGCGCGCGGGCGCGGTCACCATCGGCGTCCCGGCGGCGCTGAGCGGCGGGCCCGCCGTGACGGAGCTGCTCCGCGACGAGACCGGGCACGGCGCCGTCGTGATCAGCGAGCAGCTGGACACCGCCGAGGTCGTCGAGGGCTGGGGCGTGCCGGGCGCCGCCGTACTGGCCTGGCTCTCCGGGGTCGACCTGCTCCAGCTCGGCCCGGGCTGCGACGCGGGCGTCCAGGACGCCATCCGCACCGCCGCGGCACGGGCCGTGGCCGACGGGGACCTGCCGCTGTCCCGGCTGGAGGAGGCGGCGGCGCGGATCGCGCGGCTGCGGCGCGAGACGGCGCCGGGAAGCTTCCCGGCGCCCTCGTAGTTGGTGGAAACGTGAACCACACGGACGTCGCCGGCACCACCGCCGCAGAGGTTGTCGTCATCGGAGCGGGGCAGGCCGGGCTCTCGGGGGCGTACTTCCTGCACCGCTCCGGCATGCGCCCGGACGAGGACTTCGTGGTCCTGGACCACTCCCCCGGACCGGGCGGCGCCTGGCAGTTCCGCTGGCCGACCCTCACCTACGGCAGGGCGCACGGCGTGCACTCGCTGCCCGGGATGGAACTGGAGGGCGCCGATCCCCAGCGGCCCTCATCGGAGGTCGTCGCGGAGTACTTCGACCGCTACGAGCGCACCTTCGGCCTGCGAGTCCACCGCCCGGTCGACGTCTCGGCGGTGCGGGAGGCGGGCGACGGGCGACTGCTGGTCGAGACCGACGCCGGCACCTGGTCCACCCGCGCCCTGATCAACGCCACCGGCACCTGGGACCGGCCCTTCGTGCCCCACTACCCGGGCCAGGACACCTTCCGCGGGCGCCAGCTGCACACCGCCGGCTACCGCGGCCGCGAGGAGTTCGCCGGACAGCACGTGATCGTGGTCGGCGGCGGCACCTCGGCGGTGCAACTGCTGATGGAACTGCACGAGCCGGGCGGCGCGGCCGCCACGACCTGGGTGACCCGGCGGCCGCCGGTCTACCGCACCGGCCCCTTCGGCGAGGAGCACGGCCGCGCGGCCGTCGCGCTCGTCGAGGAGCGCGTCAAGAAGGGCCTGCCGCCGCAGAGCGTCGTCAGCGTCACCGGGCTGCCCATGACGGAGGCCATGCAACGCGCCGAGGAGCGCGGCATCCTCGTGCGGCACCCCATGTTCGAGCGGGTCACCCCGGACGGCGTCACCTGGGCCGACGGACACCATGTGCGGGCCGACGCCATCTTGTGGGCCACCGGCTTCCGGGCGGCCCTCGACCACCTGGCGCCCCTGAGGCTGCGCGAGCCGGGCGGCGGCATCCGCCTCCAGGGGCTCACCCAGGCGGCGCTCGACCCCCGCGTCCACCTCATCGGCTACGGCCCCTCCGCCAGCACCATCGGTGCCAATCGCGCGGGCCGCAGCGCCGTCCGGGAGATCCGGACGTTTCTGCGCGCCGGCGCCGCGACCGGGGTGGCCGTCGCCGGCTGACCCCTGCCGGGTCAGCGCCCCGCGCGCCCCTTGCCGAGCGTGGAGCCCCGGACGACCAGCTCCGGCTGGAAGACGATGCGCCGGTGCTCGTGCTCTTCCGCGAGGTCGCCGGTCTCCTCTATGAGCAGATCGGCGGCGGCCCGGCCCATCCGGTAGGCGGGCTGCCGCACGGAGGTCAGGGGCACCGCGGCCGCCGCGGCGAACTCGATGTCGTCGTACCCGACGAGCGCGATCTCCTCGGGCACGCTGATCCCGGCCGCGTACAGCGACTGGAGGACGCCGAGCGCCAGCAGGTCGTTGGCGCAGAAGACGGCCGTGGGCCGCTTGGCCATGCCCAGCAGCCGCGCGCCCGCGTCCCGCCCGGAGGCGACGTCGAGCCGGTCGGCCTCGATGTGCGCGAGCGCGTCCGCCGGCAGTCCCGCCGCGGTGAGCGCCGCCAGGGCGCCCGTGCGCCGGTCCTGGCACTGGGCCAGGTGCATCGGGCCGCTCACGTAGACGATGCGCTGGTGGCCGCGCTCGATGAGGTGGTCGACGGCCAGCCGGCCGCCCTCGATGTCGTCGACGGACACCGAGCACGCCTCCGCGCTCGGCACCACGCGGTCCACGAACACGAAGGGGATGCCGTGCCGCCGGAACGACTCGATGTTGCGGCCGCTGGTGTCCGCGGGCGTCACGAGCACCCCGCGGACCCGCTGTTCCGCGAACAGCCCCAGGTACTCGGATTCCTCCGCCGGGCTCTCCGCGCTGTTGCAGAGCATCACCCCGAGCCCTGTCTCCCGCGCGGCGCGCTCCGCGCCCGAGGCGACGTCCACGAAGAAGGGGTTGGCCATGTCCAGCACGAGCAGGGCGATGATGCGGCTGTGGCCGGCCCGCAGCTGGCGGGCGGACTCACTGCGGACGTAGCCGAGTTGCTCGATGACCGACAGCACCCGTGCCCGCGTGTCCTCGGAGACCATGTCGGGCCGGTTGATGACGTTCGACACCGTGCCGACCGAGACGCCCGCCTGCCGAGCGACATCCTTGATCCCCACCATGCGTGTCACGGGTTCCGCCCTACCGCCTTCCGCGACCCGCCACGGGTCGCGGGTTCATGCTACGCATAGGTGACGACATCGGCGCCCACCGTGGTCGCACACCTGTCGCGCGGGTTACGCGCCGCCGACCCGGCCGTGTCCGGACGCTGTTCCCGGGGGCCTGCGGACCGGTGCCCCGCCGCCGCCTCACACCAGGTGGAAGATCTCCGTCAGGGGCCGCATCACCTCGTCGGGCCGGGCACCGTCCAGCGCCTCGAAGAAGTCCCCCATCTCGGCCTGCCAGCGGGCGTTGACGTCCGTCCGGGCCATGGCCGCCTGCGCGGCCGCGAAGTCCTCCGTCTCCAGGTAGCCCACGAGCAGGCCGTCCTCCCGGAGGAAGAGGGAGTAGTTGTGCCAGCCGGAGGCGGACAGCGCCGCGCGCATCTCGGGCCACACGGAGGCGTGCCGCTCCTTGTACTCCGCCAGCCGGTCCGCCCGGACCCTCAAGAGAAAACAGACGCGCTCCACGCTCGGTCCCGGCCTTCCCGAATCTGATATGAAAGGTTTCAATGAGATGCCAGGGACGTTAGGACACCCCGACATGGCTCGTCAATGCGCTGTGCCACCGTGCGCAGACATCCGATCTCTGCTTCACAGCGCTCGACGGCTGCGGCAGTATGAGGGGCCTGCGGGCCGCCGCACGTACCGGGAGGAGGCCAGATGCGCGTAGCGCTCTTCGTGACCTGTGTGAACGACACGCTGTACCCGGAGACGGGCAAGGCGGTCGTCACGCTGCTGGAGCGGCTGGGGGTGACCGTGGACTTCCCCGCCGCCCAGACCTGCTGCGGCCAGCCGCAGTTCAACACCGGCTACCGGCACGAGACCGAGCCGCTGATGAGGCGCTACGCACGCACCTTCGAAGGGTACGACCACATCGTCACCCCCTCCGGCTCCTGCGCGGCCATGGTGCGGGACAACTACCCGCGCATGGGCGACCGGGCCCGCGCCGAGGGACGCGGCGGCGAACTGGCCGCCCTCGCCGAGTCGGTCGTGCCGCGCACGTACGAACTCACCGAATTCCTCACCGATGTGCTCAAGGTGACCGATGTGGGGGCCTACTTCCCGCACAAGGTCACCTATCATCCGACCTGTCACGGCCTGCGCATGCTCGGCCTCGGCCGTCGGCCGCTTGAGCTGCTGAGCCACGTCAAGGGCCTGGAACTCGCCGAACTCCCGGGCGCCGACGAGTGCTGCGGCTTCGGCGGCACCTTCGCCGTGAAGAACGCCGCCGTCTCCGCCGCCATGGGCGCCGACAAGGCACGGAACATCACCGGCACCGGCGCCTCGGCCGTGTGCACCGTCGACAACTCGTGCCTGATGCACATCGGCGGCACCCTGGCGCGGCTCGGCTCCGAGGTGCGGCCGGTCCACCTCGCCGAGATCCTCGCCTCCACCGAGGACCGTCCCTACGGAGGCATCCGATGAGCGGCACCTATCTGGGCATGCCCGCCTTCCCCGTGGCCGCCGAGGAAGCCGTGCGCAACGAGACGCTGCGCGGCAACCTGCGGCACGCCACGCACACGATCCGCGACAAACGCGCCAAGGCGGTGGCCGAGCTGTCCGACTGGCAGCAGCTGCGCACGGCGGGCAAGCGCATCAAGGACGACGTCCTGCGCCACCTCGACCACTACCTGGAGCGCCTGGAGGAGACGGTCACCGCCGCCGGGGGCGTCGTGCACTGGGCCGCCGACGCCGACGAGGCCAACCGGATCGTGACGGAGCTGGTCAGGGCCACCGGAGAGACCGAGGTCGTCAAGGTCAAGTCCATGGCCACGCAGGAAATCGGGCTCAACGAGGCGCTCGCCGAGGCCGGGATCGCCGCCTACGAGACGGATCTGGCCGAACTCATCGTGCAGCTCGGCGACGACCGGCCCAGCCACATCCTGGTGCCGGCGATCCACCGCAACCGCACCGAGATCCGCGACATCTTCAACGGCGCGATGGCGGAGTGGGGCCGCCCCGCGCCCGAGGGCCTGACCGACACCCCGGCCGAACTTGCCGAGGCGGCGCGGCTGCACCTCAGGGAGAAGTTCCTGCGCGCCAAGGTCGGCATCTCGGGCGCCAACTTCATGATCGCCGAGACCGGGACGCTGGTCGTGGTGGAGTCCGAGGGCAACGGCCGGATGTGCCTGACGCTGCCCGAGACACTGATCTCGGTGGTCGGCATCGAGAAAGTGCTGCCGGCCTGGCAGGACCTGGAGGTCTTCCTCCAGCTGCTGCCCCGCTCCTCCACGGCGGAGCGCATGAACCCGTACACCAGCACTTGGACGGGTACGACGGACGAGGACGGCCCCCGCACCTTCCACCTGGTGCTGGTGGACAACGGGCGCACCGACACCCTGGCCGACGAGGTGGGCCGCCAGGCGCTGCGCTGCATCCGCTGCTCGGCCTGCCTCAATGTGTGCCCGGTGTACGAGCGGGCCGGCGGCCACGCCTACGGCTCGGCCTATCCCGGCCCGATCGGGGCCATCCTCACCCCGCAGTTGCGCGGCACGGACACCGCCCTGGACGCCTCGCTCCCCTACGCCTCGTCCCTCTGCGGTGCCTGCTACGAGGTGTGCCCGGTCGCCATCGACATCCCCGAGGTGCTGGTCCATCTGCGCGAGCGGGTCGTCCAGGGCGGCGAAGTGACGCGCGGCGGCAGCAGGGCCGTGCTGAAGCCCGCGAAGGGGCACGCGGCCGAGCGCGCCGCGATGCGCGCCGCGCGATGGACCCTCGACCACCCCGGGGCGCTGCGCGCCGGACAGCGGCTGGCCTCGCGCACCCGCGGTCTGCACCCGCGCAGGCTGCCCGGTCCCGGCCGCGCATGGACGGACACACGTGACATCCCGGCCGTCCCGGCGGAGTCCTTCCGCGACTGGTGGCGGCGCACCCGGGGCACCGAGGGCTCGGAGGGCACCAAGTGAGCACCCGCGAACAGATTCTGGGCCGCATCCGCCGCGCGCTGGCCGACGTCCCTCGCGAGGAGGCGCCGGGCGGCGGGCCCGCCGGACACGGCTATCTGCGCGTGCACGGCGAACGGAACCCCGGGCAGAGCGCGGATCTGCTCGCCGGGAACCTCGCCGACTACCGCGCGATCGTGCACCGCACGACCGCAGAAGAGCTCCCGCTGCGTCTCGCGGCGCTGCTGGCCGCCCGGGGCACGCGCAGCGTGGTCGTGCCGGCCGGGCTGCCCGAGGGCTGGCTCGCCGAGGCGAAGGACGTCGAACGGGTCGCGGACACCGCGACGTCGACGCCCTACGAGCTCGACGCCGTCGACAGCGTCGTCACCGGCTGCGCCGTGGCGATCGCCGAGACGGGAACCATCGTGCTGGACGCCGGGCCGGACCAGGGGCGGCGCAGGATCACGCTCGTGCCCGACCACCACGTGGTGGTCGTGCGCGTACCGGAGCAGGTCGTCGACTCGGTGCCGCAGGCCCTGGAGCGGCTGGACCCGGCGCGTCCGCTGACCTGGATCTCGGGGCCCTCGGCGACGAGCGACATCGAGCTGGACCGGGTGGAGGGCGTGCACGGCCCGCGCACCCTGGAGGTCGTGCTCGTCACGGCCTGACCGTCCTGCGGTCCCGCGCGCGGGCTCACTTGGCCTCCGCGTAGGAACGTACGACATGGGTCTCCAGCGGGAAGGACACCGGCGTCGGCCCGAACAGCAGGCGGCGGGCCTCGTCGGCCGCCTCAGCGACGGCCTTGCCGGCCTCGGCGGCCAGTTCCTCGGGGGTGTGCACGATGACCTCGTCGTGCAGGAAGAACACCAGCCGGGGGCCGTCGAGCGCGGCCAGGCGCCGGCGCAGCGACGCCAGCACGGCCAGCGCCCATTCGGCGGCGGTGGCCTGGATGACGAAGTTGCGGGTGAAGCGGCCCCAGGCGCGCGCCTGGGCGTCGCTGAGGTCCTGACGGTCGGCCGCGGGCGGCGACGTGCGGCCCAGGTGGGAGCGGACGACGCCCCCCGCCTCCCCGGTCCGCGCGGCGGACTCCACCAGCCGCATGGCGTCCGGGAAGCGGCGCCGCAGGACCTCCAGCAGGGGTCCCACCTCGCCGGTGGTCTGCCCGTACATGGCGCCCAGCAGGCCGAGTTTTGCCCGTGCGCGGTCGCCGCCGAAGGCGGTGCGGGCCAGGGCAGCGTAGAGGTCGCCCTCGGCCGCGGCGGCCGCCAGCCCGGGATCACCGGACAGGGCGGCCAGCACCCGCGGCTCCAGCTGCCCGGCGTCGGCGACGACAAGACGGTGCCCGGGGTCGGCGACCACGGCGGCCCGCAGCTGCCGGGGGATCTGCAGCGCGCCGCCGCCGCGGGTGGCCCAGCGTCCGGAGACGACACCGCCGACGACGTACTCGGGGCGGAACCTCCCGGCGGGCGCCCACTGTTCACGCCAGGCCCAGCCGTGGGCGCTGTGGATGCGGGACAGCTCCTTGTAGCGCAGCAGAAGGGCGGCGGCGGGGTGCGCCAGCTCGCGCAGGACGTGGGAGCGCGTGGAGGTGATGTGCACGCCGACCCGCTCGAAGGCGGGCAGCAGCTGGGCGGGCGAGTCCGGGTTGACCGGGCGGCCCAGCGCCTCCTGGAGGGCGGTGGCCAGTTCACTGAGCACCTTCGGCCGGACTCCCCCGGCCGGGCGCGGGCCCAGCAGCCCGATCAGCACCTCGTCGTGCGCGGCGGCGCTCCAGGGCACCCCGTCGTGGGTCATCTCCGCCGCGGCGAGCGCCCCGGCGGACTCGGCGGCGCACAGCAGGCGCATGCGGTCGGGGTGTTCCGACAGGGCGATGCGCCGCTGCTGTTCGGCGTGGACGGCGACCACGGCCTCCAGCGGGTCGGTGCCCGGCGGCAGGTGGTGGCGGTCGGCGGCGAAGAGCACCGGCTGGTCGTCGGGCCCGCCCTCGGGAGCGTCCGCGGGCACGGGCAGCCCGCGCAGTCGGGCCCAGGCCGCACCCAGGGAGCGTGGCAGCCCGAAGCGTTCCTCCGAGCCGAGCAGCAGGGCCTCGACGAGCTTGAGGTCGTGGCAGCGTGCCGGACGCAGCGGCAGCCGTTCGAGCAGTGCGGGATAGATGTCGTCCGTAGCGGCCCAGACCCAGCGGGGCGCCTGGTGCCTCTCGCGGTCGGCGACGGCCGCGGCGAGGTCGGGGACGCTCTCCTGCGGGCCCGCCGGGGTTCCGTCCTCGCGCAGCGCCTGGAGCCGTCCGCCGGTCCCCAGTGGATCGGCGACGACGGCGACGGACAGGCTCCTCGGCGAGGTCACACTCCGAGCGTAGGGCGGGGGACTGACAACGCGACAACGCGCCGGGACGGCCCTCAGCGGTCGGCGTCGCGGCTCACCTTCAGCGCCCACAGCACGAGCGGCACCTGCAGCGGCAGCCGCGCGCAGGCGGCCTTGCGCAGCGGCGCGGGACGGTCGCGCCAGTCGCGGGCCATTTTCACGTTCGCCGGGAACACCCCGGCGAAGAAGCCCGCCGCCAGCAGCGCCCCGGCACGTCGGGTGCGCGGCAGCGCGATGCCGGCGGCGAGCGCGAGCTCCACGGCACCGCTGGCGTACGTCCAGGCGCGGGGGTTGCCGGGCAGGATCTTCGGCACGATCGCGTCGAAGGGTCCGGGCACCACGAAGTGCGCGGTGCCCGCGGTGGCCAGCAGCCGGGCGAGCAGCCCGGCGGAACGGTCGGAACGACCGGGAAGGTGTTCTGCCATCGGACCCTCCTGCTGCGGATGCCGGCGCCGCGGCTCACGTTAGCGGCGGCCGCCGGGTCCGCGCGGCGGATCACCTCTGCCGGCGTGTGCGCTTGCTCACCCGTCCCAGGAGTCGGGTCCGGCGGCCGGCCGGGCCCGTGAAGGGCGGGAGCTGCGCGAAGTCCGGGTCGGCACGCAGGCTCCGGGACAGGTGGGCGAGCACCGTCCGTACCCGGGTGAGCGGGTGGCCGGGGAAGCGCGCGTCGTACTCCGGGGCGTCGGCCCGGTGGAAGGGCAGCCCACCGCGCAGCCCGGGCGCGTAGGGATGCGCCAGGAAGTACTGTTCGGGCCCGAGTTCGGCGAGCACCAGGGCCTCGCGCATCCCGGTGGGTCCTGCTTCGAAGGCCTGCACCTTGGCCACCGCGCTGCAGGCCGCGCGCGGCAGGGTGTAGCTGCCGAGGAAGGCCTGACCGCTCGGCCGGTCCGGCAGCGGCACCTTGAGCACCTGGCGCAGCGACGGCAGGCCGGCCACCTGGACGACGTCGGCCTCGATGAGGCCGCCGCCCGCGTCGGCCGTGACCTGGGCGAGCGCCTGTCGCAGCGGGACGGGCTCCTCCAGGGGCGCCGGTATGTCCGGCGGCAGGTCGAAGAAGTGCAGGCTGATCACGTCGCCGTGGTCATCGGTCCAGGCGTGCTCGGCGACCTGCCGGTATCCCGGCAGGTCCGCGCCGTCGAGGGGTCCCATGGGCATGATCATGCCGTAGGGGCGAGTTGCGCGTCGCGGCGCACCAGGGCCGCGTACCGGCCGTCGAGAGCGAGCAGTTGGTCGTGCGTGCCGCGTTCGGTGATCCGCCCGTGGTCGAGCACGACGATCTGGTCGGCGTCGCGGACCGTGGACAGGCGGTGGGCGATGGTGATGGTCGTCCGGCCCGCCGAGAGGGCGTCGATGGCCTCCTGGACGGCGTGCTCGGTGCGGGTGTCCAGTGCGCTGGTGGCCTCGTCGAGGATGAGGACCGGCGGATCGCGCAGAATGGTGCGGGCTATGGCAAGGCGCTGCTTCTCGCCGCCGGAGAAGCGGTAGCCGCGTTCGCCGACGACGGTGTCGTACCCGTCGGGCAACCCGGCGATGTGGTCGTGGATCTGGGCGGCGCGCGCGGCGCCGACGATCTCCTCGTCGGTGGCGTCCGGCTTGGCGAAGCGCAGGTTCTCCGCGACGGAGGCGTGGAAGAGGTAGGTCTCCTGCGAGACCACGCCGACGGACGCGGCGAGAGTGTCGAAGGCGAGGTCGCGCACGTCGGTGCCGTCGAGCGTGACGCGGCCCTCGGTGACGTCGTACAGGCGGGGCACGAGGTAGCTCAGCGTGCTCTTGCCGGAGCCGGTGGCGCCGACGACCGCGAGGCTCGTGCCGGCCGGAACCTCCAGGTCGATGCCGTCCAGGGTGCGCTCGGGCGCGGCGGGGTCGTAGGAGAAGCCCACGCCCTCGAACCGCACGTCGCCGCGGGCGCGTTCGAGCCGGACCGGGTCGGGCCGCTCGGTGATGTCGACCGGCAGGTCGAGGTACTCGAAGATGCGCTGGAAGAGCGCGAGCGAGGTCTGCACCTGCACGCCGGTCGCCAGCAGGCTCACCGTGGGCCGGAACAGGCCCTGTTGCAGCGAGACGAAGGCGACCAGGGTGCCGATGGACACCAGGGTGCCCGCGCCGTGGACGAGGACGCCGGCGGCCCAGTAGATCAGGGCGGGCATGGCGGCCATGACGATACCGATGGTGGACATGCGCCACCGTCCGGCCATGTTGGAGCGCACCTCGAGGTCGACCAGGCGGTCGGACTCCTCCGCGAAGGAGCGGGTCAGCGACGCGGAGCGCCCCATGGTACGGCCGAGCAGGATGCCACTGACCGACAGGGACTCGGTCACGATGGCGGACATCGCGGCCATCTGCCGCTGCCGCTGGGTGGTGATCTTCTTGCGTTCCGTGCCCACCCGGCGGCTGATCCAGACGAAGACCGGGAGCATCACCAGGGAGACGAGCGTGAGACGCCAGTCCAGGGCGAGCATGGCGACGACGCTCGCGACGACGCTGGTGAGGTTGGAGACCAGCGAGGTCGCCGTGGAGGTGACGGTCGCCTGCATGCCGCCGATGTCGTTGGCGATGCGGGACTGCACCTCACCCGTGCGGGTCCGGGTGAAGAAGGCGAGCGACATGCGCTGCAGCCGCTCGTAGACGGCGGTGCGCAGGTCGTGCATGACGCGCTGACCGACGGTGGTGGATATGAGTGTCTGCAGGACGCCGAAGACGCTGTTGAGGACAGCGGTGGCGATCATGCCGAGGGCCAGCAGGCTCAGCAGCCCGGTGCGGCCCTGCGGGATCGCGGTGTCGAGGATCGCGCGCAACAGGAAGGGCGAGGCGACCGAGACGAGGGAGGCGGCGCCGACGAGAAGCCCGACGAGGGCGAGGCGGCCGCGGTAGGGGCGGAACAGGCCCAGGACGCGTCGTACTTCGGTGCGCTGGGCGGGTTTCTTGGGCGGTGGGGTCCACTGCGGGGAGTCATCGGGGTGCAAAGGGCCTCCGAGGGCGGGGGTACGGCAGGACGATGAGAGTGTAGTTCATTGTTACCTATACTCACAATGAATTGCATCCTGATAGCCTCGGGGCATGGAATCGCGTACCTCCGCCGCGGACACCGACGGGTCGAGCAGCCTCGCGGAGCAGTTGCTGCGGCTGACCCGCCGGCTGCACCGCGTCCAAAAACGTCACCTGGAGCCGCTCGGCATCACTCCGGCCCAGTCCCGCATGCTGCGCAGCGTCGCGCACAGCGAGGAGGCGCCGCGGATGGCCGATCTGGCACAGCGTCTGGAGGTCGTGCCGCGCGCGGTGACCACGCTCACCGACGCCCTGGAGGAACGGGGTTTCGTGCGCCGCGTGCCGGACCCCGCCAACCGCCGTGTGGTGCGCATCGAGATGACGGCGGAGGGCGAGGGCGCCCTGAGGCGGCTGCGGCAGGCCCGGCGGGCGGCCGCGGAGGAGATGCTCGCGCCACTGGACGCGGCCCAGCGCGACGCCCTGACGGCGTTGCTCACCGTCCTGGACACCGCGCCGGGCCACTGCTGAGTCGCCGGTCCTGTCAGGGCCGTGCGCGCCCGCACGGCGCGGGGCTGCGCAGTCCGGCGATCAGGCGCGCCAGGTGTCGCCGAGCGTCACCTTGCCACCGGCGGGGACCGTCGCCGTGCGGTTGGCGCCGGACTCCCAGGTGACAGTCCCGTTCGCGTCCTTCTTGATGTACTTGTACTCGAAGGACGTGCCCGCCCCCATGGAGACGTCCAGCTTCCACACCGGGTAGGCGGCCGAGGACAGCAGCGGCGCCGCCGCGGTGTTCCAGTTGCCGAGCGCCGCGTTGCTGCCGACGACGTAGACGTTCTGGCCCCACACCGTGGTGGCGTTCACCGAGAAGGAGGCGCCGCTCGCCGGGGCCGTGCCACCGCCGCCGCAGGGAGCGCCCGTATAGAGCGCGACCGCGTCGTTGGCGCCGATGGTGGCGGTGAAGGTGCCGTTCGCGGCGACGGTGTAGGTCGCGCCGCTGTGCTGGACGTCGCAGTAGGTGCCGGCGGGCAGCGAGGTGGTGAAGGTCCGGCTGAGGGATCCGCTCTCGTGGTTGATCGCCACGAAGCCCTTGCTGCCGCGCCCGAAGGCGATGGCGTTGCCGCCGTTGGACCACCAGTTGGTCACGGCCGTCCCGGCGACCGCGTTGCGGAAGCCGACCATGCCCGCGATCTGCGGCCAGGCGTGCTGGCACTTCCAGCCGTCGCTGTAGCAGGCGTTGACGGTGCCGCCGTTGGGCGGGCCCGAGTCGTTGTCGGAGAACTCGTAGCCCGAGTACACATTGGGCGAGCCGTAGGGCCATGCGAGCATGTAGACGTTGGCCAGCGTGTAGGTCGCGCCCGCCTTGTAGTTGAGGGTCGATCCGTTCCGCTCGGTGTCCCAGTTGTCGACAAAGGTGCGCGCCTGGCCGCTCGGCAGGTACCCGGCACCCCAGGAGGCACCCCAGTCGCTCAGGTAGGCCAGCTTCTCGCTGCCGAAGATGCGCTTGAGGTCGTAGGCGCCCTGGAAGGCGTCGACGTCGCCCGTGCCCGTGTACTCGCCCGGCTGGACGGCCTCACCGGCGCCGTAGATGACCTCCTGCGCCCAGAAGACCGAGGGATTGCCGAGCTTGGCCTTGATCGCCGCCAGATCGCCCGAGGCGATGTGCTTGGCCGCGTCGATCCGGAATCCGTCGACGCCCAGGGAGATCAGGCTGTTCAGGTAGGCCGCGATGGTGGAGCGCACGTAGTCGCTGCCGGTGTTCAGGTCCGCGAGCCCGACGAGTTCGCAGTTCTGCACATTGTCGCGGTTGGTGTAGTCGCCGATGCTGGACCGGCACGAGTGGAAGTCCTGGTCCTGGTAGTAGCCCGGGTAGTTGTACTTCGAGTAGGACGTCCCGCCGGTGCCCGTTCCCGAACCCGCGCTCATGTGGTTGACAACCGCGTCCGCGATCACCTTGACGCCCGCCGCGTGGCAGGTGTCCACCATGTTCCTGAAGGCCGTGCTGTCCCCCAGCCGGCCGGCGATGCGGTAGCTGACGGGCTGGTACGAGGTCCACCACTGCGCGCCCTGGATGTGCTCCTGGGGCGGAGAGACCTCCACGTAGCCGTAGCCCGCGGGGCCGAGGGTGCTGGTGCACTCCTTGGCGACGGAGGCGAACTTCCATTCGAAGAGCGTCGCGGTGACGTCCTTGCTCCCGGGCGGTGCGGCCTGCGCCGGCTCCTGCGACACGACGGCGAGGCCGGCCGTGGCGAGCAGCGCCGCCAGTCCCGCGCGCACGAAACGCGATCTCATGGTGCGGCTCCTTCGTTGTCGGGCACAAAGGTGCCCCGAAGACAGCCACGCGCCGGGGCCATCGGGTGGGGGGCGGAGTTCCCGCCCGTGGGGACTCCGGACAGGAGATTGGCCCCGCGGGCGGAGACCGTCAATACGTCGCGTGGAAAAACTTTCGACGTCTTGCGGAAACAACCTGCGTTGCGGTCCGGACAACGCAATGACGCCGCTGCACAGGGCTGCTGAGGGGTCATCGGCGTCGTGCATGTCACCATGGCCCTGTTCGCGGCGCCGCGTTCAGGCCGACAGGGCGTCCCGGTCCCCCATCACCACCACCGGGTGCAGCGCCGGATCGAGCGTGCGCAGCAGGTACTCCATGTCCACGCGGGACTGCGTGACACACGCGGCGGTGCCGCTCCCGTGGTCCACGTGGAGCCAGATGCCGCCGCCCCTGGACCGGCCCCGCGGGCGGTCCGGGTCGAGAGGCGACCTGCCCTTCACCCGGTTGTAGTCGATGGCGATGACGAGGTCGAAGTCGCGCCGGTACGAGCGCGGCCAGGAGCGGGGCGCGGAGAAGGCGGCGGAACGGTGGTACGGCAGCCCGGTCCCCGGATCGGGCAGGACGCCGCCCGCGTCGGAGAGGGTGAAGACGCCCACCGGGCTCTTGCCGTCGTCCTCGTGGTGGTCGGTCGTCCAGCCGTGCCGGCCGTTGTGCGCCGCCCAGGACCGCTCCCGCTGCCAGCCCCCGGCGCTCCGTGCGTACAGGACCGCGGTGGACTCCGCCGACCGGGCGCCCTTCCCGTAGACGGCCAGCACCTGACGGGAGTCGGACGGGACGCGGGAGTTCAGCGCACCGCCCACACCTGGTACCCCCCTGGCCGGCGCGGGAGCCGACGACGGCGGCCCGTTCCCGCCGGTGCGCGCCGGGCGGTCATGACCGGCGCACCCCGCCGGCAGCACGAACGCCGCGGCCACCGCCACCGCTGCCCCCGTGCGCACCGCCCGTTCCGTCCACGTCCTACGCATCGGTTCCCTTTCCCGCATTCCCTCGGCAATGAGGCCACGACCATGACGCGTTCCCCGTACCGAGGGAAAAAACCGGTTGAATTCACCCTGTCCGCAACGCGACCCTGGCACGTCTTCACTCACCCCCATCTCCGATGCCGGGACGCCATGTCGCTTCGTTCTCTCCCCCACGCCGATCCGGGTGTCCCCGACACCCGGTCCGGTTTCCGATTTCTGCTCTGGCTCGAGAAGTGCCAGATCCGCGCCCAGGCGACGGCCACGTTCTGGGGCACCCTCAACATGGCGGCGTTCGCGGGCATGCCCGCGGCGGTCGGCCTGGCCGTCCAGGCGGTCGTCGACCGCTCGGGAGGCAGGCTCGCGCTCGCGGGTGGCCTGATCCTCGCTCTGGGACTGGTCTCGGCGGTGGGCGACACCATGCTGCACCGCGTCGCCGTCACCAATTGGATCACCGCCGCGGCCCGCGTGCAGCAGCTGCTGGCCCGCAAGACGGCCGAACTCGGCTCGGTACTCACCCGGCGGGTGGCGGCCGGAGAGGTCGTGGCCGTCAGCACCGGTGACGTCGAGAAGATCGGCTGGTTCGTGGAAGCGCTCGCCCGCTTCGCGTCCTCCCTCCTGGCGACCGTCGGCGTGACGGTCGCCCTCGTCGTCTACCGGCCCGAACTGGGTCTGATCGTGGCGGCCTGCGTCCCCGTGCTGGTGCTCGCGGTGCTGCCGCTGCTGCCGCACGCGGCCCGACGGGCGGACGAGCAGCGCACCAAGGCCGGCAAGGCCACCGAACTCGCCTCCGACACGGTGGCGGGACTGCGCGTACTGCGCGGCATCGGCGGCGAGGAACTGTTCCTCGCCCGTTACCGGCGCGCCTCCCAGGAGGTCCGGCAGGCCGCGGTGCGCAGCGCCCGGATGTGGTCGCTGATCAGCGCGCTCCAGGTGGCTCTGCCGGGACTGCTGCTGCTCGCGGTGACCTGGCGCGGGGCACAGCTGGCCCTGGACGGCCGGATCTCGGTCGGCGAACTGGTCACCGTCTACGGCGCCGTGGTCTTCCTGCTCTTCCCGCTGCGGGGCTTCGAGGAGATCGCGATGGCGTACTCCTTCTCCAAGCCCTCGGCCAAACGCGCGGCGCGGGTGCTGTCGCTGCGACGTGACACGGCCGGGCGGACGGACGCCGGTACCGTCCGGGCCCCGCGCCCGGGGGCGTCAGGGTCGTCGCGGGATCTGTACGACCCCGCGACGGGCCTGCTGGCGCCCGCGGGGAAGCTGACCGCCGTCGTGTGCGGCGATCCGGACGCGGCGGGCGCGCTGGCCGACCGTCTCGGCGGGCACAGCCCGGAACGGGCCGAGGAGGACCCCTCGGTGCTGCTGGGCGACACGGCGCTGGACGAGATCCCGTTGTCCGCGGCACGGGCGGTCGTGCTCGTGCAGGACAAGGACCCGGTGCTGCTGTCGGGGACGCTCGCGGAGCTGCTGGACGTGCCCCGCTCCGGCGCCGTCGCCGCCGATGACGCCCTGGCAGCGGCCCAGTGCGACGACGTGCTGGAGGCGCTGGCCCAGGCCTCCGTGGACGACTCGGGCGACCCGATGCGCACCAGGATCACCGAGCGCGGGCGGTCCCTGTCGGGCGGACAGCGGCAGCGCCTGGCGCTGGCCCGATCCCTGACGGCCGACCCGGAGGTGCTGGTGCTCGACGAACCGACGAGCGCCGTCGACACGCACACCGAGGCCCGGATCGCGCACGGTCTGCGGTCGCTGCGCGCGGAGCGGACCACGGTGGTGTTCACCTCCAGTCCGCTGCTGCTGGACCTGGCCGACCGGGTCGTCTTCGTCGAGGAGGGCTCGGTGCGCGGCTCGGGGACGCACCGCGAACTGCTCGTCGCCGACCCCGCCTACCGCGCCGTGGTCACCCGGGAGACCGAACCCGAACCCGAACCCGGACTCCATCCTTTCGAGTCACTACGGAAAGCCGAGGAACCCGCATGATCGGCGTGCCACCGCCGGACTACGATCCGGCCGCGCCGCAGCAGGCCAGTACCCTGCCGGTCGGCTCGCCCGCCACGGTGCGCGCTTACGTCAGGGAACTGGTCGGCCGGCACCGGCGCGCCTTCGTCGCCCTCATCGCGCTGAACGCGGTGGCCGTCGTCGCCTCGATGGTCGGCCCCTACCTGCTGGGACACCTGGTCGAGAGCCTGTCGGTGGGCGACAGGGATCTGCACCTCGGCCGCACGATGGCGTTCTTCGCCACCGCCCTCGCCGTCCAGACGGTCTTCGTGCGCGAGGTGCGGCTGCGCGGCGCGATCCTGGGCGAGCGGATGCTCGCCGACCTGCGCGAGGACTTCCTCGTACGGTCGGTCGCGCTGCCACCGGGCGTGCTGGAGCGGGCCGGCACCGGCGACCTGCTGTCCCGGATCACCACGGACATCGACCGGCTGGCCAACGCGATGCGCGAGGCGGTGCCCCAGCTGGCGATCGCCGTGGTCTGGGGCGGACTGCTGCTCGGCGCCCTGGCGGTCACCTCACCCCCGCTGGCGCTCGCCGTGCTCGTCGCGCTGCCCGTGCTGCTGCTGGGCTGCCGCTGGTACTTCCGCCGCGCGCCGCAGGGCTACCGGTCCGAGGCGGCCGGTTACGCGGCCGTCTCGGCCGTGCTCGCCGAGTCGGTCGACGCCGGACGCACCATCGAGGCCCACCGGCTGGAGGAGCGGCGCGAGGAGCTGTCCCGGCTGCGCATCCGGCAGTGGGTGGCCTGGGAGCGCTACACGATGTGGCTGCGCAGCGTGCTCTTCCCGGTGATCAACGCGACGTACACGCTGATCCTGGCGGCCGTGCTGCTCATCGGCGGGACCCTGGTCCTGCACGGCTGGGTCTCGGTCGGCGAACTGACCACGGGCGCGCTGTACGCGCAGATGCTGGTCGACCCGATCAATCTCATCCTGCGCTGGTACGACGAACTGCAGGTGGCCCAGGTCTCCCTGGCCCGTCTGGTGGGCGTGCGGGAGATCGAGCCGGGCGCCGGTGACACCGAGGTGACGCCGGACGGCCGTGACGTCCACGCCGACGAGGTGCGCTTCGGCTACCGCGCGGGGAGCGACGTGCTGCACGGCGTGACCCTCCGGGTGCGCCCCGGCACCCGGGTGGCCCTGGTGGGCCCCTCCGGCGCCGGGAAGTCGACGCTGGGCCGGCTGCTGGCGGGGATCTACGCCCCTCGTACCGGGGAGATCACGCTCGGCGGCGCCCAACTGGCCCGGATGCCCGCGGAGCGGGTCCGTGAGCACGTGGCCCTGGTCAACCAGGAGCACCACGTCTTCGTCGGGACGCTGCGCGACAATCTGCTGCTCGCGCGCGCGGGGGCGGAGGACACCGAGCTGTGGGCGGCCCTGACCGCGGTGGACGCCGAGGGCTGGGCACGGGGACTGGAAGCGGGACTGGACACCGAGGTGGGCTCCGGCGGGGCCGCGCTCACCCCGGCCCAGGCGCAGCAGGTGGCGCTCGCCCGCCTGGTCCTGGCCGACCCGCACACCCTGGTGCTGGACGAGGCCACCTCGCTGCTCGACCCCCGGGCGGCACGGCACCTGGAGCGATCGCTGGCCCGTGTCCTGGACGGCCGTACGGTGGTGGCCATCGCGCACCGTCTGCACACGGCGCACGACGCGGACCTGATCGCGGTCGTCGAGGGCGGCCGGATCAGCGAGCTGGGCAGCCACCAGCAGCTGGTGGAGGCGGACGGCGCCTACGCGGCGCTGTGGCGGTCCTGGCACGGATAGCCGGCCGCCACGGCGCCGCGCGCCGATTCCCACGGTGGGGGTGCTCAGGCGCCGAAGACCAGTGCCCCCACCGCGCCCACGCCGCCGATCACGAAGAAGACCGGGGTCAGCACCTTGATCTCGACCTTGCTGCCCGCACGGAACCGCATGGGCTTGGGGGTGCCCAGCGGGTACCAGCGGCGGCGCCCAATGGGGATGGGCCACAGGACCGGGCAGCCCGAGACGGTCAGGGCGTCGCCGAGGCAGTGCACGATGGAGCCGAGCACGATCGGGATGCCGATCCACAGGTACTGCTGACCGGGCTCGGTCAGCAGCCAGCCCTTGCCGCTCTGGGTGCTGTCCAGGGTGTCGGCGAGCACCCACGCGCTGGTGGCACCGAGCAGCCAGACCAGGATGTCGCTGGACATCCGGGCCTGCCGCCACAGCAGCCCTTCGACCGCCAGGACGGCGTGCACGAAGAGGATGAAGACCACGGCCCACCGGCCGCCGACCCATGCCAGGCCGGAGGCGGCGGCACCCATCCCGACCGCCCAGAGCCATGTGTGGGTCAGGGTGCGGTGGCCGCCCTGCCGTATCGGGTCACCGGGCTTGCGGGTCTTGCGGTACGCGGCGTAGGACAGCTTGTCGATGACCTCGCACAGCCATCGGGAGATCGGGCCGAATGCCCGGGAAATCGTGGCCGCCTTGTGATCCAGATCAGGAGCGAGAGCCGCACCGGCACAGATCAGCGCACCGACCACGAGGGTCGGCCAGGGCATCGGATGATTGAGCCCCGCGGCGACCGCACCCACTGCCAGCCAAGCTGCCGCTCCGGAGACAGAATGTGCCGGTCCCATCATGGCGTGTCCCGCCCCTTTCGACCCGCCCTGAAGCGGAGTTGACGTCCAATCGACGGCACACCATACCGTCGGGCGATCTTCGCTCGTACCGCCGGTTCATCCCCCGGACCCCGCGGCAGGCAAGATGGGGGTGTGACCCTTATCGATCAGCTCCCTGCCGAGGCCGACCCCGACGCCCTTTTCGAAGCTTTCGCCACCTGGGCGGAGGGCCGGGGCATCTCGCTCTATCCCGCCCAGGAGGAGGCGCTGATCGAGGTGGTCTCCGGGGCGAACGTCATCCTGTCGACGCCCACCGGCTCCGGAAAGAGCCTGGTCGCGACCGGTGCGCACTTCGCCGCCCTGGCGCGCGACGAGGTCACCTTCTACACCGCGCCGATCAAGGCGCTGGTGTCGGAGAAGTTCTTCGACCTCTGCAAGCTCTTCGGCACGGAGAACGTCGGCATGCTCACGGGTGACGCCTCCGTCAACCCGGACGCCCCCGTCATCTGCTGCACGGCCGAGGTGCTGGCGTCGATAGCGCTGCGCGACGGCAAGGACGCGGACATCGGCCAGGTCGTCATGGACGAGTTCCACTTCTACGCCGAGCCCGACCGCGGCTGGGCGTGGCAGATCCCGCTGCTGGAGCTGCCCCAGGCACAGTTCCTGCTGATGTCGGCGACGCTCGGTGACGTCAGCCGCTTCGAGAAGGACCTCACCCGCCGCACCGGCCGGCCCACGTCGGTCGTGCGCTCGGCGACCCGTCCGGTGCCCCTGTCGTACGAGTACCGGCTGACCCCGCTCACCGAGACGCTCACGGAGCTGCTGGAGACCCGGCAGGCTCCGGTGTACATCGTGCACTTCACGCAGGCGGCCGCCGTGGAGCGGGCGCAGGCGCTCATGAGCATCAACATGTGCACGAGGGCCGAGAAGGACGCCATCGCCGAGCTCATCGGGAACTTCCGCTTCACCACCAAGTTCGGCCGCAATCTCTCCCGTTACGTCCGGCACGGGATCGGTGTGCACCACGCGGGCATGCTGCCCAAGTACCGGCGCCTGGTGGAGAAGCTCGCCCAGGCCGGACTGCTGAAGGTCATCTGCGGCACCGACACCCTCGGTGTCGGGGTCAACGTGCCGATCCGCACGGTGCTGTTCACCGCGCTCACCAAGTACGACGGCAACCGGGTGCGGGTGCTGCGCTCCCGCGAGTTCCACCAGATCGCCGGGCGGGCCGGCCGGGCCGGCTTCGACACCGCGGGGCTGGTGGTGGCCCAGGCCCCCGAGCACGTCATCGAGAACGAGAAGTCGCTCGCCAAGGCCGGGGACGACCCGAAGAAGCGCCGCAAGGTCGTCCGCAAGAAGGCGCCCGAGGGCTTCGTCGGCTGGTCCGAGACCACCTTCGAGAAGCTGATCGCGTCCGATCCGGAGCCGCTGACCTCCCGCTTCCGGGTGACCCACGCGATGCTGCTGTCGGTGATCGCGCGCCCCGGCAACGCCTTCGAGGCCATGCGCCGGCTCCTGGAGGACAACCACGAGGACCGCAGGTCCCAGTTGCGCCACATCCGGCGGGCCATCGCGATCTACCGTTCGCTGCTGGCCGGCGGAGTGGTGGAGCGCCTGGAGGAGCCGGACGACGAGGGCCGCATCGTCCGGCTGACGGTGGACCTGCAGCAGCACTTCGCACTCAACCAGCCGCTGTCCACCTTCGCGCTCGCCGCCTTCGAACTGCTGGAACCCGAATCGCCCTCCTACGCGCTCGACATGGTGTCGGTCGTCGAGTCGACCCTCGACGACCCCCGCCAGATCCTGGCCGCCCAGGAGAACAAGGCACGTGGCGCGGCGGTGGCCGCGATGAAGGCCGACGGGATCGAGTACGAGGAGCGGATGGAGCGTCTGCAGGAGATCTCCTACGCCAAGCCGCTGGAGGAGGTGCTCTCGCACGCCTACGGCGTCTACCGCAAGAGCCACCCGTGGGTCGGCGACCACCCGCTCTCGCCGAAGTCCGTCGTGCGCGACATGTACGAACGCGCCATGACCTTCACCGAGTTCGTCTCGTACTACGAGCTGGCCCGGACCGAGGGCATCGTGCTGCGCTACCTGGCGAGCGCCTACAAGGCGCTGGAGCACACCGTCCCCGACGACCTGAAGTCCGAGGACCTGCAGGACCTCATCGCCTGGCTGGGTGAGCTGGTCCGCCAGGTCGACTCCAGCCTGCTCGACGAGTGGGAGCAGCTCGCCAACCCCGCCGAGATGACCGCCGAGGAGGCGCAGGAGCGCGCCGACCAGGTCAAACCGGTCACGGCCAACGCCCGGGCCTTCCGCGTGCTGGTGCGCAACGCGATGTTCCGCCGGGTGGAGCTGGCCGCCCTGGAGCACTACACCGAACTGGCAGAACTCGACGCCGAGTCCGGCTGGGACGCGGACGCGTGGGCGGACGCCATGGACGCCTACTGGGACGAGTACGAGGATCTGGGGACCGGGCCGGACGCGCGCGGCCCGAAGCTGCTGCAGATCGAGGAGCGCCCCGAGGAGGCCCTGTGGAAGGTGCGGCAGACCTTCGCGGACCCCTCCGGCGACCACGACTGGGGCATCTCGGCGGACGTCGACCTGACCGCCTCCGACGAGGAGGGCCGCGCGGTGGTCAAGGTGACGGCGGTGGGCACGCTGTGACCGCGGAGCCTGCGGCACCGGCGATACGCACCACCGCGCCAACCCGCGCCTCGACCCCGAAGGCGCATAAGGCACATAAGGCACATAAGGAGCACGCCCGATGACCAACCCGGCCGAGCGGCTGGTGGACCTGCTGAACCTCGAGAAGATCGAGGAGAACATCTTCCGCGGGCAGAGCCCCGACGAACGGATCCAGCGGGTCTTCGGCGGGCAGGTCGCGGGCCAGGCGCTGGTCGCCGCCGGCCGCACGACGGACGGCACCCGGCCCGTGCACTCCCTCCACGCGTACTTCCTGCGCCCGGGCCGCCCGGGTGTGCCGATCGTGTACGAGGTGGAGCGGGTGCGCGACGGCAAGTCGTTCACCACCCGCCGGGTGGTCGCGGTGCAGCAGGGCAGGACGATCTTCACTCTGACCGCCTCCTTCCATCTGCCGGAGCCCGGCTTCGAGCACCAGCTGCCGATGCGGGAGGTCCCGGACCCGGAGACCCTGCCGACCCTCGGCGACGAGATCCGGGAGCATCTGGGCGGCCTGCCCGAGCAGTTGGAGCGCATGGCCCGCCGGCAGCCGTTCGACATCCGCTACGTGGAGCGGCTGCGCTGGACCCCCGAGGAGATCGAGGGCGCCGAGCCGCGCAGCGCGGTCTGGATGCGCGCCGTGGGCCCGCTCGGCGACGATCCGCTCGTGCACACCTGCGCCCTCGCGTACGCCAGCGACATGATGCTGCTGGACGCCGTACGGGTGCCGATCGAGCCGTTGTGGGGGCCGCGCGGCTTCGACATGGCCTCGCTGGACCACGCCATGTGGTTCCACCGGCCGTTCAGGACCGACGAGTGGTTCCTGTACGACCAGGAGTCCCCGGTCGCCACCGGCGCCCGGGGGCTGGCCCGTGGACGCATCTACGACCGCGAGGGCAGGCTGCTGGTCTCGGTGGTCCAGGAAGGGCTGTTCCGGAGGCACACGGACTGACCTCGGGGCCGTTCCTCCTCCGAATGGCGTATCCCCGGGTGCCGTGCACATCATGGTGGCGTGAGGGCGATGCCGAGTTCTGCCTCCTCCCAGGGGCATCTGCCGTAGGAAGGGCAGGGGCGCCTGTCCGGGGGCAGTGAGGAAGATCGTCCGTCACTTCGCGTGTGTGGGCACCGGCGCCGAGCAGCCGCTCGCCCGCTCGCCGGCACATCGTTCAGGGCACCCGCACGTTTCCTCTGTGCTCGATGTCCGGGGAAGGCATTTCTACCCAAGGAGCAGAGACATGACGTCGCACACTGTCCCACCGACTGCGCGTCTCTCCGAGCACGAAGCGGCCGTAGGGTTCACGGCGTCCCGGCAGATGTCGGAGGCCCTTCAGGCGATCCTCGTCGAGCTGGTCGAACTGCACCTGCAGGGCAAGCAGGCCCACTGGAACCTGGTCGGCCACAACTTCCGGGACCTGCACAAACAGCTGGACGACATCGTGGACGACGCCCGCGAGGCCAGCGACACGATAGCCGAGCGGATGAGGGCCCTCCATGCCGTCCCGGACGGGCGCTCCGACACCGTCGCGGCCACCACCACCCTGCCCAGGTTCCCCGAGGGGGAGCTGAGCGTGGCGGCCGTGGTGGACTTCATCACGACACGCCTGCACGCGGCGACGGCGACCATGCGGCGCCTGCACGACGGCATCGACGCGGAGGACCCGTCCACCGCGGACCTCCTCCACTCGATCATCGACACCCTCGAAGAGCACGCCTGGATGATCAGCGCCGAGAACCGCCAGGTGTGACGGCCGGGTTGTCCCACCGCCGGCGACGAGCCGCTCAGGCCGCCCCCAGCCCCAGCAGCCGGCGCCAACGGCTCCTAGTGGCCCGCGGGGGCGGCTGAGGCGGCCCGGTGGGACCGGGTGGCGCTGCCGGATCCGGCGGCGCCACCAAGGCCGCCAGGGCGGGCTCCTGTTCGTTCCCCGGCCGGGGTGCCGGCCGGGCGGCGCGCGCCCGGAGCAGAGCGTCGGACAGCGAGACCTGTGCGAAGGCGACCTCGTCGGGACGGTCCGCCACGACGATGGCGTCGATCATCTCGCGCGCCACGTGGGTGCCGGTGTTCCCTGGCGGAATGCCCGGCCGCAGGCGGCGCAGATACGCCCGCTCGTGCGGATCGGGCACCGCCCGCGCCGCCGCCTCCGGGCCCAGCAAGGCGGCCCAGGCGGCCGCCTCGCCCCAGGCGTCGGTGGCATCCCGCACCATCTCCTCCACCCTCCGTGCCCGCCAGCCGCGGGGGCGGTGGTCCTCACCCTCGTCCAGCGCGTCCCGCAGTGCGGCCGGCAGACGGCCCGCGAGGAGGGAAGGCCGGGCGACCGCCAATTGCCGCACCTCTTCGGCCAGATAGAGCCAGACGACGGCCCGGTAGCGGTTCACGTACCACCGCACGGGGCGGATGAGACCGCCCTTGGCGAGTCTGGTGAACCGGTCGCGCGTGATGCCGATGAGCTCACCGCCCTCCACGCTGCCGACCAGTCGCAGCCGCTCCCTGAGCGTCTCCGGGAAAC
Source organism: Streptomyces sp. NPDC088354 (assembly GCF_044753585.1). Classification (NCBI taxonomy): domain Bacteria; kingdom Bacillati; phylum Actinomycetota; class Actinomycetes; order Kitasatosporales; family Streptomycetaceae; genus Streptomyces; species Streptomyces sp. NPDC088354. The sequence continues at coordinate 206,803 of NZ_JBIVNJ010000003.1, forward strand.
CCTCCTCGGACCGCAGCCGTTCCACGTCCTTGCGCACCACACGCCGCCGGCCGCCGGCCGCGGACGTCGTGCGGATCCCTCCGACCTGCAGCGCGACCTCGAATTCGGCCGGGTCCAGGCCCAGTTCCTCCCGCGCGCGTCGCACGCCGAGTGCTTCCGCGACGACAAGCTCCTGCACACCCATGTCGATCCCCCGTCCTTGCGTGACCGTTCGTCACTGACAGTCACCACGATAGAACAGGAGGCCGACGGCCCGCTCGGGCCTGTGGATAACTCTGTCACGCTCCGTGGTCGTAAACGGTCACAGCTGTCCCGCGGCGCACCAGCCGCTCCACGATCATCGGCTCCACGCGGGCCCAACTCCCGCCCGCGAGACCGCAGCCGATCCGCGGCATGTGCACGGACGCCGCGAGCCCGGCGGCCCGGTCCGCCACCGCCGCCAAGCCCGCGTCGATCGCCTCGTACCGGACCGGCACGCCCTCGCCGCCCCGCCGGACCCCGTGCTGGCCGATCATGTTGGCGACCCAGAGCCGTGGTCCGACGCCGACGAACTGGACGGCGCCCAACGCGAAGTCGTTCGCGGCGCGTTCGCGGTACCAGCGGCGGTAGGCCGCCTCCGGCTCCGGCCAACGGGCCGACACCGCGAGCACGAAGCCCTTCCCCCATCCACCGACGTCGTTGCAGACATGGGCGATCAGCTTCACGCCCTCGCCCACCGGGTCGGTGGCGTCGCCCCGGACATACGTGATCTCGGACATGACGTCACGGTACGTCCGGGCACCGACATCCCGCCGCGGACGGCCGCCTCACAGGGCCCGCAGCCCGTTGATGACGTCCTGCAGCACCCCGACGTCCGGCAGTTCGGCCGGCGGCACGGGGCGGATCGCCCGCAGGTGACCCTCGCGCAGCAGGTCGCCGAGGAGCACCCGGACCACGCCGACGGCCAAATCGGCCTCCGACGCGAGGTCGGCGACCGAGAGCGGGCCGTCGCGGCACAGGTCGAGCAGCGTGAGGTGCTCGTCGTCGAGGCCGTCCTCGGACACGGTGGCAGCGGCGGTATGGACGGCATGGCCCGGACGCGTGGTTCCGGCAGCGACCATGACGGCGATCAGGTCGACGTCGCCGTCCGAGTCCGGCCGGGTGCGGCCACCGGTGATGGTGTAGGCGCGCACCATCGGACCGGCCTCGTCGTCATACCAGAGCGCGCCCTCGTCCTCCGGCGGGCTCGGCGTCATGCGTCATCACTCCCCGGGAGCCGCCGCGTCGTGCCGGCGCGGTGCAACACCGAGGTGCTCACCGACCCGGTGAACCATGAGGGTCATCTCGTAGGCGATCTGGCCGACGTCCGCCTGGACCCCGCTCAGCACCGACAGGCAACTGCCCTCGCCCGCGGCCGTGACGAAGAGGAAGCCGTCGTCGAACTCGACCATCGTCTGCCGCACGCCGCCCGCCTCGAAGTGCCGGCCGGCGCCCTTGGCGAGGCTGTGGAACCCGGACGAGACGGCGGCCAGGTGCTCGGCCGTCGGGCGGTCCAGGCTGGTGCTCGCGCCGGTCACCAGACCGTCGCTGGAGAGCACGAGCGCGTGCCGGACGTGCGGCACGCGTTCCGTCAGGTCGTCCATCAGCCAGGTGAGTCCACTGCTCACGGTCATCCCCCGTTGCCCCCGTTCTCCGCAGTCCCGTGCGGTGTCGCGGCGTCACGGCCGCGGGCGAGGCCGCGCGTGAACGCCGTCATGGTGGAACGAGCCTCTTCCGGAGATCGTTCCCTTTGCGTTCCGCCCGCCGGCGGCTCTGCCGGGCTGTCGTGCACGGAGTCCTCCCTGAGTTGCGCTACGAGACTGGCCTGCCGCACCCGCTTCGGCAAGCCCGCCCCGGTGCGCCCGTCCTCCTTGGGCCTCGAGGGCCCGCGGCGGGGCCGCGGTGTGCGCGGCGACTTGTCGGCGCGGTCGCCACCGGGTGGCTCCGCCACCGACCGGGGCCGCAGCACGTGCTCCCCGGTCTCGGCGTCGTCCGACGAACCGTCGACCAGTACGGCCTGCGGGATCATCACCACGGCCACGGTGCCGTCGTACCGGCCGCGGCGCAACGCGACCCGCACCCCTTGGCGGGCCGCGAGCCGTCCGACCGTGAACAGCCCGAGGCGGTCCGTCTCCGGCAGGTCCGTGCCTGCGGCGGCCTCGCCCATCGCACTGTTGGCCTCGGCCAGGCGTTCGGCGCTCATGCCGAGGCCCCGGTCCTCGATCTCCAGGACGTAGCCGCCGCCGACCACCTCGCCCCGCACCTCGACCCTGCTCTCGGGCGGGGAGAACGCGGTGGCGTTGTCGATGAGTTCGGCGAGCAGGTGGAGCACGTCCGCGACGGCGGAGCCGACGAGCGCCACCCTGGGCATGCGCCGTACGACCACGCGCTGGTAGTCCTCCACCTCGCCGACCGCCGCCCTGGCCACCTCCGCGAGCCGCACCGGGCGCCGCCAGGCGCGGCCCGGGGCGTTGCCGGAGAGGATCAGCAGGCCCTCGGCGTGCCGCCGCATGCGGACGGCGATGTGGTCGACACGGAAGAGGTCGTCGAGCTCGGCCGGGTCCTGCGAGCGGCGTTCCATGCTGTCGAGCAGGGTGAGCTGACGGTGCAGCAGCACCTGGCTGCGACGGGCCAGGTTGGTGAAGACCGCCGACACCCCGCGGCGCATCCGCTCCTGGTCGACGGCCGCCTGCACCGCGGCGCGCTGCGCGGTGTTGAAGGCCCTTCCCACCTGACCGATCTCGTCGGCACCCAGGCGCAGTTCGGGGGCGGCGCGGGCCACGGCTCCCTCGTCGAGCTCCTCTCCGGAGCGCAGGCGGTGCAGTACCTCGGGGAGCCGGGTCCCCGAAAGCTCCAGCGCCTCGTTGCGCAGCAGGGTGAGCCGGCGGGCGATGCCACGGCCGATCAGGAGGGAGACGACAAGCGACAGGACGACCGCCAGCAGGCCGGCGAGGCTGACCGCTCCGGTCCTGAGGAGGACGCTCATGCCGTCGTCGCGCGCCTGGTCGCCGATCTCCCGGGCGGCCTCCAGATTGATGGTGCTGAGCTCGGCAAGGGCGCGGTCGGCGTTGACGCGCCAGCGGTCGAGCCCGACGACGTTCCCGACGTCCGCGGCGCCCGCGGAGCGCACAGCGGTCTCCATGGAGTCGAGCGACCAGGCGACGCTGCCGCCGCCGAACTGGTCGAGACGCTCCTTGGCCGCCTTGGTCAGTTCCGGGTCGACGATCGAATGCAGCAGCTTGCGGCCGTCCACGGTGCTGATGAACTCGCGGTACTGGCTGACGGACATGCGCTGCCCCGCCAGGACGGCGCTGATCATGGCGTCCTCGCGGGACAGCAACTCCCTCGCGCGCACGAGTTCGATGACCAGGCCGCCCTGGTGGGCCACCTCACCGCTCTGCAGGGCGCCCAGAGCGCCGCGCAACCGGAAGGTGGGGTCGATCACAGCCGAGTACCGGTGCAGTGCCATGGACCAGCCGAACCCGCGTTGCCGCACCTCGGCACGCAGCGGCCGCAGATCCTCCGCGGCGGTCACGAGTTCGGTCAGCCGCTGCTTCTGCACCCGGTCCAGCGGCGCGCCGCGGGCGTGCTCGCGCGCATGCTCGCGGACGACGGCGAGCAGCCGGTCGGTGTCCCTCTCGCTCCGGGCGAGCTCCGTGCCGCCCTGTGCGCCGTCGGAGGCGACATAGGTGACGGCGAGGCGTCGTTCCACCTGCAGCGCGCGGGCCAGATCGTCGGCCGGGGTGCCGTAGTAGCGGTAGGTCTCGGCGATCCCGATGAGGGCGAAGGCTCCGCGTACCGAGGTGTAGGTGCTGTACGTCCACAGACCCGCCAGCGACAGGAGCGGCACCAGGAGCAGTGCCACGAGTTGCGTGCGGATGGTGCGGGGGCGCAGGCGCATGCGTCAGGTCCTCGGTCGACCATGGGTTCGATACGGAAGGGCACAGTCTCGCCGAAGGAGGCCCCCTGACAGGCGGCGACTGTGACATGTCACAGCCCGGGGCGGCCGCCCGCCGTCGAATCCCGTCGAATCGGCCGGATGCGTGTTCACGCCACGCTAACGATCCGGCATTGCCGCGGAAACGCCCGCGCCGCACCCTGGACGGATGGAACGGGGACACGCGGTGCGGCGCGTCATCGGTCCCGTCCCCGAGGCGGAGGACGGTGCGGGGAACATCCCCTTGGTCCACCGCGACATCCACGGCTACCGCCGCGCCTTCCGGGTGGGCGGCAGCGGGCCCCCGCTGCTGCTGATCCACGGGCTCGGCGACACCTCGGAGACGTGGTCGCACATCCTGCACCGGCTGGGCCGGCACCACACGGTCATCGCGCCCGACCTCCTGGGTCACGGGGAGAGCGAGCGCCCCCGCGCGGACTACGCGGTCGCCGCCTACGCCTGCGGCATGCGGGACCTGCTCGGTGTGCTCGAAGTGGACAGGGTCTCGGTCGTCGGCCACTCGCTGGGGGCGGGCGTCGCCATGCAGTTCGCCTATCAATTCCCCGAGCGCTGCGAGCGGCTGGTGATCGTCGGCGGAGGAGGCCTCGGGCCCGAGGTGCACCCCTTGCTGCGACTCGCCGCGGGACCCGGATCGGAAGTGGCCCTGCCGCTGGCCACCTCACCGCCGGTCCGCCGCGCCCTGCGACTCGTCGCGCCCGTCCTGCGGCGCACCGGCGGCCTCGGGCTGGGCCGGCACGACTTCGACTACGTCCTGGAACGCTGCCTCGCCCTGGACAGCGGCGAGGCCCGTCAGGCGTTCCTGCGCACCCTGCGCGCGGGAGTCGACCTGCGGGGCCAGGTCATCACCATGATGGACCGCAGCTACCTGACGGCCGGGCTGCCCACCCTCATCGTGTGGGGGAAGCACGACAGGGTCATCCCGGTGCGTCACGCCGTCAAGGCGCACGCGGCGATGCCCGGCAGCCGCCTGGAGCTGTTCGATGACGCCGGGCACTTCCCGCACCACGACGAGCCGGAGCGCTTCGTCTCCGTGCTGGAGGACTTCCTCGCGACGACGTCGCCCCAGGAGTACGACCCCGTGCACTGGCGCCGCCTGCTGCGCCGGGGACGCACCGACGGGCCGCTCTACGAGGAGGCGGTGGCAGCGCACCCGTCCAGCGGTTCCTGAACGCCCCTTCGGCGCCCTGCCGGGGCAGGATGGGGCCATGGGACACAGGATGACCGAGGAAGAGTGGCGGGCCTTCGTGTCCGCCGGGACGCGGACGGGCAAGCTGGCGACGGTTCGCGCGGACGGGCGGCCGCACATCGCCCCCATCTGGTTCTTGCTGGACGGAGACGATCTGTTCTTCAACACCGGTGCGGGAACCGCCAAAGGACGGAACATCACGCGCGACGGCCGGATCGCCCTCTGCGTGGACGACGACCGGCCGCCGTTCTCGTACGTGGTTCTGGAGGGTCGTGCCGAGGTGAGCGAGGAACCCGGCCCGCTGCTGGAGTGGGCCACCCGGATCGCGGCCCGCTACATGGGGGAAGAGCGGGCGGTGGAGTACGGGAAGCGCAACGGTGTGCCCGGCGAGCTGCTCGTGCGGGTGCGGATCGACAAGGTGCTCGCCGAGGCCGACGTGGCCGGCTGACGCCAGGGGCGGGCCGGCCACGCCGGTTCAGCTGACCGGCTTGCCGCCGTTGGCCTTCTTGCCGTTCGCGGCGACCGCCCACCAAGTGCCGCCGACACCGTGACCGTTGATGTCGCCGGCCTTGGTGTCGCCGCTGTACCAGTACACCGGCCAGCAGTTGTACGACAGCTGCTTGGTGCCGTCCGGCCGCGTGTAGGTGCTCACGAGCTTGGGGTTGAGGCCCGCGGCCTCGGCCTCCGCCTTGGAGACGGCCTTGGCCGGCGGCCACTTCTTCAGGCAGTCGCCCGTGCAGTTCGACACCATCGGCCAGTCGGTGTCCTTGTCGAAGCGGTAGAGGGTCCGTCCCTTGAAGTCGACCAGGATGTCGCCCAGCTTCGCGTCGTTGACGACCGACAGAACCGGCCACTTCTTGTCCGAGGCCTCTTCCGCGTCGTCCCCGGAGCCGTTGTTGTCGTCGCCGTAGCCGTAACCGTCGTCCGAGCTCGCGGAAGGACTCGCGGCCGACGGGTCGTCGTAGCCGTACCCGCCCGTGGTGGAGGCACCCGGCTGGGCCGACTGGGCCACGTTCTGCTGCTGGGCCGCGGGGGCCACGTTGCTCGCCTGGCCGTAACCGGACGACGACCCGCTGCCGCAGGCGGTGACGAGGAGAAGGCCAGCGGCCGTTCCGGCGACCGCGGCACCGATCCGCTTGTGCATCTGAACTCCTAGCGCGATAGAGGCTCGGGGGCCGTGCGCCCCGCCTGCCCACTCGTACGCACCCCGCTCAGAAGCCTCTCAATGCACGGCGTTATCCATTTTTCCACCGCACCGGTCTGCTAGGGTGCCCGCCCGCCGACGGGCCGTCAGCTCACGGAGTCCAGCAGACGTGCGGCGTGCATCCGCCCCGCGTGCTCCACGAGCGCGACGAGCACGTCCCTGCTCGACGCCCGCTCCCGCGCGTCGCACATCAGCACAGGGGTGCCGTCCTCCAGGTCGAGGGCCCGGGCGATGTCCTTGGGGCCGTGGTCGCGTGTTCCGGGGAAGCGGTTGACGGCCACCGCGAAGGGGATGCGCCGGTGCTCGAAGAAGTCCACCGCGGGGAAGCAGTCCTCCAGGCGGCGGGTGTCCGCCAGCACGACCGCGCCGAGCGCACCCTGCGCGAGCTCGTCCCAGAGGAACCAGAAGCGGTCCTGCCCCGGCGTGCCGAACAGGTACAGCGACAGGCCCGCCCGGATGGTGATGCGGCCGAAGTCCATCGCCACCGTGGTGGTGGTCTTGCGCTCGACCCCACCCGTGTCGTCGACACCCCGGCCGGCCTCGGTGAGCTGTTCCTCGGTGCGCAGCGGCCGGATCTCGCTGACGGCCCCCACCAGTGTGGTCTTGCCGACCCCGAAGCCACCGGCGATGAGGATCTTCAGCGCCATGGGCGCCGTGTCAGAGTGCCCGGAGTCCATTGATCACCTCTCGCAGAATGCTCACGTCAGGAAGTTGCGCCGGCGGCACCGGGCCGCGGACCCGTACGCAGCCGAGCGCCAGCAGGTCGCCGAGCAGGACGCGCACGACGCCCACCGGCAGGTCGGACTCGGCCGCGAGTTCCGCGACCGACTGGGCGCTGCGCCGGCACAGCGCGAGCATGGCGGTGTGCTCCGGGGTGAGCGACGGGTCGTCGGCCGCACCGGGCTCGGCGATCACCTGGGCGATCAGGTCCAGTCCCGCGCCGGCCGTACCGGGCCGGGTCCGCCCGCCGGTCAGGGCGTACGGCCGCACCATGGGCCCGGCTTCGTCGTCGTACCAGTGGTCGCCGGGACGACGTGAGTACCCGCCGTTCATCACCCGTCGGCCCGGTCAGCCGGCGACCGGGCCGGCGGCACCGAGGCGCGGCGGTGTGTGCAGGTGCTCGCCGACGCGTTTGACGAGCCTGGCCATCTCATAGGCGATCATGCCGACGTCGGCACCGGCCGTGGTGAACACCGCGAGGCAGGATCCCTCGCCCGCGGCGGCCACGAACAGGAAGCCGTGGTCGAATTCGACCATGGTCTGCCGGACCTGCCCGGCGTCGAAGTGCCGGCCGGCGCCCTTGGCGAGGCTGTGGAAGCCCGAGGCGACGGCGGCCAGGTGCTCGGCGTCCTCGCGGCTGAGGCCGCGTGAGGCGCCCACCGCCAGTCCGTCACCGGACAGCACCACGGCATGCCGGACCTCGGTGACCTGGTCGGTGAGGTCGTCCAGGAGCCAGTCCAGCTCACCGGACCGGTTCGATGCGTCGATCATCCGTGTTCTCCTTCGCGGGATGCCCTGCCGGGGGTACGGCCGGTGTCGGTGTCGCCGTTCTCCGGGGCCGTACGCGGGCCGCCGTGGCCGCGACCGCGGTCGGGACCGTGCCCGGGCGGCGGAGCGGCCCGCAGGGGACGCCGCTCGGCCCTCTCCGCGTCGGTTCCGTCCTCGCGCGGCAGGGTGCCCCCACCGCGGATCCAGCCGCTGCGATAGGCCGCCAGAGTCGCGCGTGCCTGCTCGGGCGAGCGCTCGCGCGCCTCCCGCTTCGGCCCCGGGGCCGAGGCGTCCTCCCCAGCGGGCCGCTCCAGCAGTTGCGGGGCGAGGCTGGCCCGCCGCACCCGGCGCGGGAGGGCGCCGTCCCCGGCGGCCGTCGACTCGGCCGTGGCGGGGGCCGACGCGGGGGCGGGGGCGGGGGCGGCCGCGACGGGGACAGGCGCGACGGGGGCAGGGGCGGTCGGGGCCGTCGGCTCGGGAGCCGGTTCGCGTTCCGGCACCGGGTGGGGCACGACGCCGCGCGGCGGTGCGTCGTCGCTGCCACGCGACGACGCCGCCACCGCGGGCGCCCGCTCCTCGGCCAAGATGCCGTTCCCGTGGACCGTCGGTGCCGCTCTCCTCGTCCCCAGCGCCTTGAAGGCGTCGGCTTCCTGTGCGCCGGTCTCCAGCAGGGCGCTGGGCAGCAGGACGACGGCGGTGGTTCCCCCGTACGGCGAGGGGCGCAGCGCGACCTTGACGTCGTGCCGGGCGGCGAGCCTGCTCACGACGAACAGGCCGAGCCGGTCGCTGTCGAAGAGGTCGAGCGCCTGTGACTGCCCGATGCGGCGGTTGGCCTCGGCCATGGCCTCCGCGCCCATGCCGAGCCCGCGGTCCTCCACCTCCAGGACGAAGCCGTTGCCCACCTGCTCGCCGTACACGCGCACCTTGGTGTGCGGCGGCGAGAACTGGGTGGCGTTCTCGACCAGTTCGGCCACCAGGTGGGTGAGGTCGGCGACCGCCGCCCCGACCACGGTCGTCCGGGGCAGCCGCCGGACCTCGACGCGTGCGTAGTCCTCGACCTCGGCGACCGCGGCACGCACTACATTGGCGAGCGGTACCGGCTTGCGCCAGGCGCGGCCGGGCGCCGCCCCGGAGAGGATGATCAGGCCCTCCGCGTGGCGCCGCATCCGGGTACTGAGGTGGTCGAGCCGGAACAGGTCCTCCAGTTCCGCCGGGTCCTCGGTGCGCCGCTCCATGGTGTCGAGCAGGGCGAGCTGGCGGTGCACCAGCACCTGGCTGCGGCGGGCGAGGTTGACGAAGACCCCGGAGACGCCGCTCAGGAGTTCCGCGCGCTCGGCGGCGGCCCGCAGCGCCGAGCGCTGCACGGTGGCCAGGGCCTCGGCGACCTGCCCGATCTCGTCACTGCCATGGCTCCCGAGCGGGGCCTCGGCCTCCAGGTCGATCGGCTCCCCTGCGCGCAGCCGCCGCATGGCACGCGGCAGTTTGCGCCTGGCCAGGTCGAAGGCGGTATTGCGCAGTCCGACGAGTTCGACGACCAAGCCGCGGCCGATGCGCACGGAGATGAGCAGCGAGGCGACGACGGCGATCAGTCCGAGCAGCACGGCCACGCCCGACCGGCTGAGGAGGCTGTGCAGGACGGGCTCCTGCGAGGGAGCCGTGCCCACCGCGATCGCCGCCAGACCGCCGGACACCCGCCCGGCGGCCCGGTTCCAGACGGCGGCCGGAGCCGCGTCGGCCGCCGCTTTGCCGGGGCCGGCCGCCAGGACGGCGTCCTCTACCACCGCCAGGTCCGCGTACTCCTCCGAACCGCTGAGCCGGTCCCAGGCGCGCCGGGTCTCGCCGGTCAACCCGGGAACGGCGGTGGCGAGGAGGAACCGGCGGGCCCGGATGGACCCGCTGACGTCCCCGTAGCGCGCGAGGGGCAGGTCGTGGTCGAGGGCGGCGGTGGACAGCAGGGCGTCCTCGCAGGCCAGTTGTTCCGCTGCCCGGCCGATGTCCAGGGCGACGCGGGACTGCGGCGAGTCGGCGATGGCGGCGGCGATGGCGAAAGCGTCCGCGATCGCGTCCGTGTAGGCCTGGTAGACCCTGCCCCAGTCGGCGCGCGGCGCGGTGTCGCCGGGGCGCAGCGCGTCGAGCCCGTCCACGGCGCCCACAAAGGCGCGTACGCGGTCGGCGACCTGACCGGGCAGACCGGTCCCGTCGGCCACGGTGTGATCCTTGCCGAGCCGTAGCCTGCCGACGGCGTGACCGGTCTCCGAGGAGCGGCGCTTCAGCTCGGCCGCGGTCGCGTCCCTCGGATCGGCCATGTAGTGCCCCGCGGCACGACGTTCGGCCTCCAATGCGGTGATGGTGGCGATGACCGGTTCGCGGATCGTTTCTGCAACGCGCTGTGCGCGGAACTGACGGGATATGTCCTGCGCCGTGGTGACGGCCGCGAAGGCCCACAGCGCCATCAGGGAGACGACGGGCACCATCAGGAGGCAGACGATCTTCGCGCGGACTGTTCTGGGCCGCAGGCCCGGCAGGGAGGTCCGCTGCGGCCGCTCGTCGGCGGGAAGACCGGCGTGCGCACGGCGGCCGCGCTGAGGGGTCATGCGGCGCCCTCCCCGAATCGCGTGGCGGCCGCAGAGGCCCCGCGTTCCCTCGCGGTCGGGGAGAGCGCGACGAAGGCCGAGGTGAGGAAGAGGTACGAGCCGAGACCGACGATGAGCGGGAAGAGGAAGGCGGTTGCCCCGGCCCCGCCCAACTCGGCGGCGGACGGGCGCACGTCCACCCGCACGGCGAGCATCCCCGTGTAGTGCATGCTGCTCACCGCGGCGCCCATGACGAGCGACGCCCCCGCGACGATCACGGGCCGGTGCACGGTGAGCACCGCCCACAGGGCGGCGGTCGCGGCGGCCACCGCGATGGACACGGACAGGGCCACCGTCCACGGGTCGTAGGAGACCCCGCCGTGCAGGCGCATCGCCGCCATCCCCAGGTAGTGCATGCTCGCGACGCCCAGGCCGGTGGTGAGCCCGCCGACCGCCAGGGCCACGGGACGCCCCTTGCCGTAGCCGACGGCGAACACGCCCAGGCCGACGACCAGGAGGGCGACCACCAGGCTCAGCACAGTGAGCGGCACGTTGTAGCGGATCTCCGTGCCGCTGACGCGGAAGCCGAGCATGGCCACGAAGTGCATCGTCCAGATGCCGGTGGCGAGCGCGCTGGTGGCCGTGAGAAGCCAGTTGCGGCGGGAGCGGCCGGTCGCCGCCAGGGCGCGGCCGGTGCAGCGCAGTCCGAGGGCCGCGCCGACGCACGCCATGGCGTACGAGAGCAGCGGCGTCAGCCAGCCGAAGGCGGCGTGGTCCATGTGTCCCATGGCCACCGGACGCTAGTGCGGGGGCGGCACCGGCCCTCGGCCATGACGGAACCCTGCGTTAATTGACAGGGTGCTTTCCCCGCGCGGTCCCGAACGATCGCCCAGCGGCCGAACCTGCACAGAGGGGAGGTGTTTCAGGAGCCGCGCGGTGCGTACATGATGACCCCCACGCCCACGAGGCACACCAGCGCCCCGACGACGTCGAAGCGGTCCGGCCGGTAACCGTCCGCGACCATCGCCCAGGCGAGCGAGCCCACGATGAACACGCCGCCATAGGCAGCCAGAATGCGGCCGAATTCGGCATCCGGCTGCAAGGTCGCGACGCATCCGTACAGGCCGAGCGCGATCACCCCGGTGCCGATCCAGGCCCAGCCGCGGTGTTCGCGCAGGCCCTGCCACACCAGCCAAGCGCCTCCGATCTCGAGGAGCGCGGCAAGTATGAAGAGGACGACGGAACGCAGCGTGAGCATGCGACCATGATGCCCCGCCCATTGCGCTGCCCCGTCCGCGGCTCCCACCAGAGGTGTCCGACATGCATTCCGACCCCGCCCATGTGCGTGAGTTCTTCGCCGCCCGGGCCGCCGGCTGGGACACCCGCTTCCCCGACGACGGTCCCGCGTACGAGGCGGCGGTGACGCGACTCGGTCTGCGCCCCGGGCAGACCGTGCTCGACGCCGGATGCGGCACGGGACGCGCGCTGCCGTTCCTGCGGCGCGCGGTGGGCCCGTCGGGGACGGTCGTCGGCGCCGACCTGACCCCCGAGATGCTCACCGCCGCGGTCCGCGCGGGGCGCGGGGCGGACGGCGCCCTCGTACAGGCCGACTGCGCACGCCTGCCGCTGCGCGGCGGGGTCCTGGACGCCGTCTTCGCGGCCGGGCTCATCGGCCACCTGCCGGACCCCGGTGCGTGCCTGCGTGAACTGGCCCGAGTCACCCGGCCCGGAGGGCGGCTGGCCCTCTTCCACCCCATCGGCCGGGCGGCCCTCGCCGCCCGGCAGGGCCGCCGGCTCACACCCGACGACCTGCGCGCCGAGCCCAACCTGCGGCCCCTGCTCGACGGGTCCGGCTGGACCATGACCGGCTACACGGACTGCGACGACCAATTCCTGGCGATGGCCTCGACGAAGGCGTAGGCGTTGTCGAACATGATGTTGTGACCGGCGCCGGGGACGGTCACCACCGACACCCCGGCCGCCACCAGCCCCTGGTGCCCGGCGAGTTCCCCGCTGTGCTCTCCGATCAGGTAGGTGCGCGGAACGGTCAGGGCGAGCAACATCGCGCGCATCGTGGGTTCGGTTCCCCGCATCAGACCGGCGGCACTGCGGTGCAGCGCCACGGGATCCGCGAGCCGCATCGTGGCGCCCCACTTCGGTCCGACGCGTTCCAGGACACGCTCGAAGGCCCCGCCGTGCACGAACTCCTCCTCCGTGAAGGCGGCGATGCCGCTGCTGCCGGCCGTCTCCGGCGGGCGGGGGTCCAGATTCGCCTCCGCCAGTACCAGGCTCGCGACCAGGTCCGGCCGGCGTGCGGCCAGCACAATGGCGACGGCCCCGCCCATGCTGTGGCCGACCACTTCCGCACCGGTCACACCGGCGGCGTCGAGGGCGGCGGCGACCGCGTCCGCGTGGTCCTCCAGCCGGTAACCGAAGTCCGCCGGGCGGTCGCTGATGCCGAAGCCGGGCAGGTCGACCAGGAGCGAGCGGTGCCGCGCCAGCGCGGGGTGCCCGGCAATGTGCGCGAAGTAGACGGCGGATGCCGCTCCGAGGCCGTGCAGAAAGACCCGCGCGGGGCCCTCGCCTGCCGACTCCGTCCAGCGTATGTGCGCGCCGCCCTCGGTGAACCGTGTCTGCTGCATGACGGAGACCATACATCGCCACCGATGTATTACCAACGCGATGTACCCCGTGGATGGTGGAGAATGACCGCATGCTGGAGCTCGCGATCCTGGGATTCCTGTTCGACGACGCCTTGCACGGCTACGAACTGCGCAAGCGCATCGCCGCGCTGACCGGGCACGTCAAACCCGTCGCGGAGAGCACGCTCTACCCGGCCATCAAACGGATGGAGAAGGCCGGCCTGCTGCAACGGGAGACCCGTCCGGGCGCGGTCGCCGCCCCCCGTCACGAACTCACGCTCACCGACCAGGGCCGCGCCGAACTCCGCCGCCGGCTCGCCGAACCCTCCGGCCTCGACATCTCGGACGAGAACCGCTGGTTCACCGTGCTCGCCTTCCTCCGGCACCTGGACGACCGGGCCGCCCAGGCCGCGGTGCTGCGGCGCCGCATGGCGTTCCTCGAGGAGCCCTCCGGGTTCTTCTACGAGGGCGACCGGCCGCTGCGCGCAGAGGAGGTCGAGGACCCGTTCCGGCGCGGCGTACTGACCATCGCCCGGGCGACCACGAAGGCGGAGCTGACGTGGCTGCGCGGCACGCTCGCGGAGCTCGGCGCAGGCTAGGCCCGAACCCCGGACGGCAGGGCGCACCCGCGAAGCGGAAGCGCCGGTACCGCGTCCGTGCAGGCAGCCGCCGTACAGGGTGCGGAAGTTGGCCGCGGTGGCGGGGCGGCGGCCCGTGTCCCGGCCGGTGAAGGGTTTTCCACAGGCGCGACCCCGCTCTCGACGCGGGTCTCACCGGCTGGTTAGGGTGCGCCCACCACGGAGAACCACTCGGAAGGGGATGCCCGTGTCCGCGACGGACGACGACGCGCTGTTCGTTCTCACGGCGGCGATGCTGACGCCCGCGCAGTTCCCGAGCGTCCTGGCCGACGACTACCCGGCGGCGTGCGCCGAGCTCGGCCTCGAAGCGGTCGCCGACGGCTACGGCCTGATCTTCGGGCAGGACGGGACCGGCGCCCGGTGGACCGTGGCCGTCGACGACACCGCTCTCGTGGCCTGCGCCCTGGCCGCATGGGACTGCGGGCTCGAGTACGACCTGTCCCCCGACGAGCACTCGGTGATCGCCGCCCTGCCCGGCTGGCCGCTGCCGGTGGCCGTCGCCGCACCGGGGGTCGCCGCACCCCACGACCCCGACGAGAAGGAGGCGGGACGCCCCCTCTCGCCGCCGGACAGCGACCACTGGGGGCCGGCGCAGCGGCGCATGGGCGCCGACGAGATCGCGCTGCAGTGGCGCACCTGGCGTGAGCAGCTGGGCGACCCCGCCGGAACCGGTGGGACGGGCGGCGAGCAGGCCACAGAGGATCAGGGGGCGGAGCCGGGCCCGCCCACGGGCGGCGGCCTCCATCCCGGCGTACGCCGGGCTCTGACCGCCGCCGCGGAGTACGTGAACGCCCCGCCGCCGCCCGGCCGCATACGGTCGACCGCGGCCGGGGAGGGAGTCCGGACACTGCGCGTGGACGGGACGGACTGGAGCCTGGTGGCACGCACCGACGACGTCGCCTTCGTGCTGCTCGACGAGGAGCCGGGCGAGGTGCTCCCGGTCGGCCGCGGACCGGAACTGCCGAAGCTGCTGGAGGCCCTGGACAAGCTGGCCGTCCGCCCCAGCTGAGCCCGTCGGCGCCCGGGCCCGGCTCAGCCCGCCCGCGGGCCCTCGCGCGGATCGTCGTGCACCTTGCCCGCGACCTTGCGCGCCGCCACCAGCACCGGGTCCCACACCGGCGAGAACGGCGGGGCGTAGCCGAGGTCGAGCGCGGTCACCTGCTCGGCCGTCATGCCCGCGGTCAGGGCCACCGCGCCGATGTCGACCCGCTTGGCAGCGCCCTCGCGCCCGACGATCTGGAGCCCCAGCAGCCGCCCGGTGCCGCGCTCGGCGATGGCCTTGACGGTCATCGGCGCCGAACCCGGGTAGTAGCGGGCCCTGCTGGTGGACTCCACCACGGCGGTGACGTACTGCAGGCCGGCCGCGTCGGCCTGCGACGCCTTGAGCCCGGTGCGGGCGATCTCCAGGTCGCAGACCTTGCTGACCGCCGTGCCGACGACACCGGGGAAGGTGGCGTAGCCGCCACCGATGTTCGTGCCGACGACCCGGCCCTGCTTGTTCGCGTGGGTACCGAGCGGAATGTGCTGCATCCCCCCGGACACCAGGTTGACCACCTCCACGCAGTCACCCGCCGCCCAGACGCCGTCGGCGCCCCGCACCCGCATCGCGCGGTCGGTGAGCAGCCCGCCGTGCTCCCCGAGGCGCAGTCCGGCCTCCCGCGCGAGAGCGGTGTTGGGCGCCACACCGAGCCCGAGCACGACGACGTCGGCCGGGTACTCGCCCCGGTCGGTCGCCACCGCCCGGACCCGCCCTCCGGCGCCGGTCAGCACCTCGCGCACGGCGGAGCCGGTGACCACGGTGATGCCGAGCCCCTCCAGGGCCTTGCGCACCAGGTGCCCCATGTCCGGGTCGAGGGTGGACATGGGCTCCTCGGCCCGTTCGAGCAGGGTGACGCGCAGTCCGTGCCGCAGCATGGCCTCGGCCATCTCGACGCCGATGTACCCGCCGCCGACCACGACCGCGTGCCGCGCAGGGGCGTCGTCGAGCGAGCCGAGGATCTCCTCGCCGTCGTCGAGGATCTGCACCCCGTGCACTCCGTCGGCGTCGATCCCCGGGATGTCGGGCCGCTTGGGGACGGCCCCGGTGGCGATGACGAGCTGGTCGAAACCGGTCCAGCCCTCGTGGCCGGACGTGTCGCGGGTGCGCACCCGGCGCGCGTCCATGTCGATGCCGAGCACCTCGGTGCCGAGCCGCACGTCGATGCCGCGGGCCCGGTGCTCCTCGGGCGAGCGGGCGATCAGCTCGTCGGGCCCGTCGGTGTCCCCCGCGATCCAGTAGGGAATGCCGCACGCCGAGTACGAGGTACGGCGGCCGCGTTCGAAGGCGATGATCTCCAGGTCGCCCGGGCCCCTCCGTCGGCGTGCCTGGGACGCCGCCGACATGCCCGCCGCGTCGCCCCCGATGACCACCAGCCGTTCCGTCATGACGGCAGCGTATGCGCACGCCCCCGGTATCGTGCGCGGCCACCCCTGTGCCGCACACTTGTGCGTCATGGACCTCCAGATCACCGCGACCTCCCCGGAGCACCCGGCCACCCTCCTCGACCTGCCGTGGAACGTGCCGCTGGAGGAGTGGCCCGAGGAGTACCTGGTGGCCCTGCCCCGCGGCATCTCCCGGCACGTGGTGCGCTTCGCGCTCGCCGGGGACGAGGTGGTGGCGGTCAAGGAGGTCGGCGAGTGGGCCGCCGTGCGCGAGTACGGGCTGCTGCGCGACCTGGACCGGATCGGGATCCCCGCGGTGGACCCGCTGGCCGTGGTCACCGGCCGCACGGACGACCGCGGCGCTCCGCTGGAGCCCGTCCTGATCACCCGGCACCTGGGCGGCTCCCAGCCGTACCGCTCGATGTTCGAGACGACGATGCGGCCGGGCACCGTCAACCGCCTGCTCGACGCGCTCGCCGTCCTGCTGGTCCGGCTGCACCTGGCGGGCTTCGCCTGGGGTGACTGCTCGCTGTCCAACACCCTGTTCCGGCGCGACGCGGGCGCGTACGCGGCGTACCTGGTGGACGCCGAGACCGGCCAGATCCAGGCCAACCTCTCGCGCGGCCAGCGCGAGTACGACATCGAGGTGGCCCGGGTCAACATCGCGGGCGAGCTGATGGACCTGGAGGCGGGCGGTTCCCTGCACCCGTCCGTGGACCCGGTGACCTTCGGCCAGGCCATCGCCGACCGGTACGACGAACTGTGGCACGAGCTCACCCGCGAGTCGGTCTACCCGGTGACCAAGCGGCACTACATCGACCGGCGCATCCGCCGCCTCAACGAACTCGGCTTCGACGTGGCCGAGATGCAGATCCAGAAGTCGCCGGACGGCGACCACGTCACCTTCCTGCCCAAGGTCGTGGACGCCGGCCACCACCAGCGCCAGTTGCTCCGCCTGACCGGCCTGGACGCCGAGGAGAACCAGGCCCGCAGCCTCCTCAACGACCTGGAGACCTGGATGGCCACCCAGGACGACTACGCCCCCGGCGACCCGCTCGGCGCCCGTCCCGAGGTGCTGGCCCACCGCTGGGTCCGCGACGTCTTCCGCCCGACCGTCCGCGCCGTCCCGCGCGAGCTGCGCCGCGGCATGGACACCGCGCAGGTCTACCACGAGCTGCTGGAGCACCGCTGGTTCATGTCGGAGCGGGCCCAGGGCGACGTCGGACTGGACGCCGCGGTCGAGGACTACGTGCACAACGTGCTTCTGCAGTCGCCGCAGGCGCCGGCGGTGCCCCTGCCGCCGGACTAGGCCCGCTTTCCGAGGCGCCCGTCACCCGGCCGGGCGCCTCAGCTCCGCGACAAGTGCCGCCTGCGCGACGTCCGGGTCGGCGTGCGCCTTGAGGGCGTCAAGTTGGTCCCGCCACGGTCCCGTCCACCCGGTGGCCTCCCCGCCCGAGCGGACCAGGAGCACCGCGGCCAGTCCGGCCGGTGTGCCGGGACGCTCACCCAGGGCGCGGGCCACTTCGAGGACGGCTCGGAGGGTGGAGCCGTCGTCGGCGCCGAGCGTCATCGGACGCCGGTCGTCGAGGGACAGGGCGTACGGGTGCCGCTCGACCAGTCGCAGGCAGCGGTCCCACCGATCCGGGCCGGTGTCCCCCTCACGCAACGCCGCGATCGCGGCGTCGAAAGCCGCGCGGGCGGCGGCGCGGCCCAGTCCCGCCCGTTCCAGTGCGTCCGCGTACACGCCGTCCACCACCGCGGTGCGCGGGTGGTGGCGATTGGCCGCGAGACGGTCGAGGAGGCGCAATTCCGCCCGGCCGCCCGCCAGAGCGCCGAGCGCGTCGCGCAGCGCGGCGGCGGCCGTCCCCGAACGCGCCGCCGCCCCGGAGAGCGCGTACCCGGCGTTGTACCGCTCGTCAGGGAGCCGCGCCGGGTCGCACAGCGCGGCGGCGAGCGCTCCGGCGACGACCTCGTCCGCGCGGTGCTCGCGGACGACCGTGTTGAGTGCGCCGCAGGCGGCCTCCACGACGTCCGGGTCGCCTCCCTCTCTCACCAGGGCCGCCAGGAAGTGCGTGTGGGCCTCCGCCGCCGGGACGGCGTCCCGGCGGCCGCCGATGACGGCCTGCCGCACCGCCGCGTGCCCCATCCGGGACCGCAGCCGGGCGGCGATCCCGGGCCGCTCCAGGGCGGCACTGAGCGGAACGGCCAGCACGGCGAGCACGTCGTGGTGCTGGCCGGGCACGTCCCAGGCGGCCAGCAGGGCGCCGAACGCCTGCTCACCGGGGCGTTCGCCCAGGGCCCGTGCCGCCTCCTTCCGCGAGCCGACGGGTGCCCGCGGGTCGCGGGCGATCCCGCCGAGCCACTCGACCGCCTCGGCGTCGGGAATTCCGTCGAGGAGCCGGCGCAGCGCCGCCATCGCGGCCCTGCCGCGCACGCCGCCGGTGCCGGCGTACTCCAGCAGCGGGGCGAGCGCGGCGCGGTCGGCCATACGGCCGAGTGAGGCCAGGGCGGCGGCCGCCACGGGCTGGGGAACCTCCCCCTCGGCCAGCCGCCCGAGGACTGTGGCGTCGCGCAACTGGGAGGCCGCGCGGGTGCGTTGCCTGAGCGGCAGGTCGTCGTCGGCGGCCACGCGCTCCAAGTGCTGTGCGATCAGCGCCCGCTGTGGGGGCAGCCAGCGTCCTTCGGCGGTCCAGGGCGTCCTGGGCAGCCACGGCGGCACGGCGGCGGCCGCCGGCAGGCTCTCCAGCAGGTCGGTGCGGCGGCGTGTCACCGTCTCCTCCAGGCGCGGGACCGCGGAGAACCGCTTGCCGGATCGCAGGAGTTCCGCGGCACGTGCTTCCCGTGTCGCGGGGTCGGCGAGCCAGACGCCGGCGGCGCGGGCGGCGACGGCGGGATCGTCGCTCTCCAGAGCCGTACGGGCGAGGAAGTCGTCGCAGCCGGGCAACGCGGCGATATGGCGCTCCAGGAGGGCGGCGATGCCGAGGGCGTTCCGGGTGCCGCCGCTCTGGTGGCCCGCGGCCCAGATCGCCCGGGCGGCGGACCGGTCGACGTCCAGTGGCGTCCCGTGGCCCGGGAACCGGGTGTCCGCGACGATCTGGGCGAGCAGCAGTGCGACAGCCGCAGCGCGTTCGTGGTCGTGCCGCGTCGCGGCCGCCACTGCCGCCCGCCGCAGGAGCCGTTCGGCGGCCCGGAGCGTGTAGGGCGTCGAGTCGTGGGACTGGACGGTGGTCCGGGCCGCGTCCCGCAAGGCCGCGTACGGGACGGCCGCCAGCAGCCGGGCGGGGGCGTTGGCCGCCTGTTCCAGGGCCGCCTGGCGTACGACGTACATGTCGTGCCAGGCGCGTTCACACATGGTGAAGACGCGGGCGTACCCGGCGGGGTCGCCGTGCTGGGCCGCGGCGGCGAGGAGTCCCGGCCAGGCGGAACTCCTCTGGTGGAAGTCGAAGTCGTCGGCCAGACCCCGGTAGAGGGATTCGGCCTCGGCCGGCGGAAGGAGGACGCCGAGGCGCAGCCGGTTGTCACGCCCGCGCCCCGGACCCACCCGCAGGTCCCGGACGAACTCGGCGCGATCCTCGGGGTCCAGCGCGGCGACCGCGCTGACCGGCACCCTGTGCCGGTTTCCGTGGGGCACGCGTTCGCGCACCAGCCGCAGGCGCGCGTCCGATGGGACGAGCGCCAGCAGGGGGTCGGCGGTGACGGGCTCCGTCAGGTCCCGGTGCTCGTCATCCTGGATGCGGCACACCGCGGCGAGGGCGGCCAGGTCCTCCGGAGCCAGTCCGCGCAGTGCGCGGCGGACGCTCCTGGGCAACGGTCCGTCGGCGAGAGGCAGGTGCGTGAGGCCCGCTCGGCGGACGGCGGCGAGCAGGTCCCGGGGCCGGCGCAGGGCGGCGACCACGGCCTCGCCGGTCATGACGTGCGGCGCCTTCTCGGCGAGGATCAGCGCGGCTCCGGGGTCGCGTCGGGCCACGGACTCCGCGAGGTGCAGGTGGCGTTGGACGAACCGGTACCGCGCGAGGGTGGCGCCCTCGGCCTGCGCCGCTGCCCGGACCAGGTGTTCTGCGACCGCTCGGGGCGCGGTGCGGGCGAGCGACGACAGCACGCCGGCGGGCGCGTCGAGCCGGGGCAGCCACTCCCCCACCGTGGACGGCGGACAGGCCGGCAGCAGTTGCGCCGCCTCGGCGTCCCCGTACCGCTCGCGGACCTCCGGGAGCAGTCGTGCGGCGAGTTCACGGCGCCGGGACAGCCGCAGGACACGGTAGGCGTCCCGACGTACACCGCGGATGTCGCTCAGCGCGATCCGCGCCAACGCGGCGTCGGGAACGGGCAGCCGGATGGCCGCCGCCAGGGCGCGGCGTCGCAGCCGGGGGTCTTCGAGCGCGGCGGCCACGGCGTCGACGTCGCGCCGGACGACGGCCAGGAAGAGCGCGAAGTGCCGCTCGTCGGGGTCCCCGTCCGCGAGAGCGGCACGGGCGGCGCGATAGCCGTCCTCGTCGAGGGACCGGGCGTGTTCCGCGACGGCCCGTATCCGGGCCGGGAAAGGAAGGTGGTCGAAGTGCGTGTACAGAGCGGGGACTTCTCCTCGGGAGTTCTCCTGGGTCCCCGTCCCTGGCGGTCGTCGTCCACGGTCGCGGGGGCGCCGGTGCCGGGCGGCGCAGGGGCGATGGTTCCCGTCGTCCCCCGGCACCGCAAGCGAATTACACCCCCGGCGCGCCGGAACGGCCGCGTGTCGCGGTGATCGTGAGCCGCACGTAGTCCACGACCGGTTCCGGGAGGCGCTCCGCCACGGCCCGGACGAAGGCCTCGTGCTCGTCCTCGTGAAGGCGCTCCAGTTGCCCGCCCAGAACGACGACGGCCAGGTAGGACAGGAGTTGGTCCCCGGCCGCCAGGCGCGCGGGGTCGGGCGCGAGGGCGACGTCGATGTCGGTGAACCCGGCGTCGCGCAGCCGCTGTTCGGTCTCGGCCACGCCGGCGAAGTGCCAGACGGCGGGCCGCGTCCCGAGGACGTCGTCGACAGCCGCGGAGACGTGGGCGATGTTGCCCGGGCCACCGCATTCGGCGACGAAGGTGCCGCCGGGGCGCAGGACGCGGGCGATCTCACCGAAGAGCGCGGCGTGGTCGGGGATCCAGTGCAGGGTGGCGACGCTGACGACGGCGTCCACGGGCTCGCGCAGCGGCAACCCGTGCGTGATGTCCGCGTGGACGGCCTCGACCCGGTCCATGCGGCCGGCCAGGCGCTGCCGCAGCCGGTCGAGCATGCGCAGCGAACCGTCGACGGCCACGACGTACCCGTCCGGGAGGAGGTCCAGCAGCGCGGCGGTGTCGCGGCCTGTCCCGCAGCCCAGGTCGAGCACGCGGGCTTCACGGCGGGGGCCGGACGCGGCGAGCCGGCCGAGCGTCCGCTTTCCCCACTGCTCGTGCGGCAGCGGAAGTGCGTCGTAGGTGGTCGCGTCCCATTCCCTCGGCATGACCTCACACTAGACAGGATCGTCCACCAAGTGATACCCGTGTCTCGCATAGTGAGCGAAAGGGGAGCGGGCATGTCCGTGATCGAGGTCCGTTCCGTCGGCCGGGTGAGCGGCGGGCGCGCCGCCGTCGAGGACGACGACTGGGGCGGGGTGGAGGCGGTGATCCGGCTGGACGCCGGGCGATTCGGGCCCGAGGCGCTGTTCGGGCTCGACGCCTTCTCGCACCTGGAGGTCGTCTACCGCTTCGACCGTGTGCCGCCGGAGCGGGAGCAGACCGGGGCGCGCCACCCCCGCGGCAACACCGCGTGGCCCCGCACGGGCATCTTCGCCCAGCGCGGCAAGGACCGGCCCAACCGGCTGGGCGTCTCGCGCTGCGAGCTGCTGCGCGTCGAGGGACTGGACGTCCACGTGCGGGGGCTCGACGCCGTGGACGGCACGCCGGTGCTCGACATCAAGCCGTGGATGACCGGGTTCGCACCGCGGGGCGAGGTCGTGGAACCGGCATGGGCCGGGGAGTTGATGCGCCGTTACTACTGACTGCGGGGGCGGGGGGCGCCCGTGCGCCCCGCGGCCTCCCGGCGGGCATCCGGGTGAGGCGGCGGCGGTACGCGGCGTGTCCTCTCCGGCCCGTTCGCGCATATGGGCTGATGTTCCTTTATGCAGTCAAGGCATGCGGCCACGGGCTCGCACCACGGAACCCGCGGGTCGCGCCAGGGGTCGGACGGGCCGCAGCGCCACATCAAGGGCGCGCACCGGGCCGTGCGCCGGTCCCGCCGCACGACGACCGTCCTGGTCGCCGGTACCGGAGCGATGGGTTTCGTCGCCCTGACGGCGTGGGGCGTGCACCGTGCCGTCGTCCACTCCCCCTCGCCGCCCGTCCTGTACGCCCGCCCGGCCCCGACCCCGCAGGTACAGCCGTTCCCCAATCTCACCGACCGCGTCACGATGCACCGGGTCCCGGCCTACCCCGCCGCGGAACCGCGCATCGTCACCCGGGCCTCCTGGGGGGCGGACGAGTCGCTGCGCCACGAGGCGCCCCACTACGGCCACGCGGTGGAAGCGGTCTTCCTGCACCACACGGACAGCGGCAACGGCTACGCCTGCAAGGACGTGCCCCGCATCATCCGGAACATCTACACCGGCCATGTGCGCGGCAAGCACTGGGACGACGTGGCCTACAACTTCTTCGTCGACAAGTGCGGCACGATCTACGAGGGCCGGGCCGGCGGCCTGGGCAAGCCGGTGACCGGCGCGCACGCGGTCGGCTTCAACCAGGACACCATCGGTGTCGCGGCGGTCGGCACCTTCGACGCCCCCGGCAGCGTGACGCACGCGCTGACCGACGGCATCGCCCGGCTCGCGGCCTGGAAGCTCGGGATCTCCGGCATCGACCCCCGTTCCAAGGTCACCTTGGTGTCCAGCAACGACAAGAGCCGCTTCCACAAGGGGAAGCGCGCGGTCTTCCACGTCATCGCCGGTCACCGGGACGCCTTCATGACCGACTGCCCCGGCAACGCCCTGTACGCCGCCCTTCCGGCGATCCGGGCCGAGGCGGCCCGGCTGCAGGGCCGGCCGCTGGCGCGCAAGGGCTGACCCGGTACTACGACTGGAGCCGCGCGGAGGTGAGCGCCAGCAGCGCGACGTCGTCGCCGACCACACCCGCGTAGCCGGTCAGATCCTCCCAGACCGCGTCGACCACG
Organism: Streptomyces sp. NPDC088354; assembly: GCF_044753585.1. Taxonomy (NCBI): domain Bacteria; kingdom Bacillati; phylum Actinomycetota; class Actinomycetes; order Kitasatosporales; family Streptomycetaceae; genus Streptomyces; species Streptomyces sp. NPDC088354. The sequence continues at coordinate 230,096 of NZ_JBIVNJ010000003.1, forward strand.
TCGCGCGGCGAGGGGTGGGCTCCCAGGGCCAGGCGCGCGGCGAGCCGGCCGGCGAGCGGGTAGAAGACCCCGGACGCGTTCCTGGCCTCCGTCACACCGTCGGTGTAGGCCAGGATCATGTCACCCGGCCGCAGTTCCACCTCCACCGTCACGGGCCGCGGCAGGCCCGGCAGTCCGGTGCCCAGGGGCGGCGCGGGATCGGCCCTCAGCTCCTCCACCGCGCCGTCGCGCAGCAGCAGGGCGGGCGGGTGCCCGTGGCAGGCGAGCCGCACCGCCGCTCCGCCGGCGGGGAACTCCAGCAGCAACGCGGTCGCGAACAGCTCGCCGTTCGCGTCGGCGTCCAGCAGCAGACGCCGCTCCAGGCGCCCGGCGACGCTCCTCAGGTCCGGCTGGTCGAGCGCCGCCTCGCGGAAGGCGCCGAGAAGGGAGGCGACCGTCGACACCGCGGCGAGTCCGTGGCCCTGCACATCGGCGATCAGCGCCCGCACACCGTGGGGTCCGTCCCGCACGTCGAACAGGTCGCCGCCCACCAGGGTGCCGCGCTGCGCCGCCCGGTACAGCGCCGCGCAGCGCACCGCACCGACCTGGGGCGGCACGGGTGCCAGTACGGCGTTCTGGGCGGCCTCGGCGACCGAGCCCACCTCCACCAACCGCCCCCGGAAGCGGCGGCCCACCCCCGCGATCACCACGCTGAGGACACCGATCAGCACGATGGCGCCCTGTTCGGCGCCGAAGAGCGTGCCCGAGCCGACGACCGGGAGCGCCATCACCACGACCACAGCGACCGCGGTGACGGCCGTGCCCAGCACCCCGTAGGTGAGGGCGGCCAGCGGGGAGACCGCCGCGTAGTACGCGTCCAGTTCCACGTGGCCCGGAGTGACGCCCTGCGCCACGATCAGCGCGGCCAGCAGGACGACCGGCAGCAGCCGCAACCACTGGGGCGGCGTGGTGATCTGCAGCGTGGCGATCTGCGGCGTGCCGTCCTCCGCGGGAACCTTCCCCATACAGGCACGGTAACCGCGGACGGCCGCGCCCGCCGGGTCAGTGGGCGGCCGCCGCCTCGGCCGCGACGAGGTCCGGGTGGTGACGCCGCGCGACCTCCGGGTGGGCGCGCAGCCACCCCTTGAGCTCGTTGCGTCCGTACTCGGCGAACAGCGGATTGGCCGGGTCCTGGGTGGCGCCCGGGGCGTGGTGGGCGTGCGCGAAGGGCAGCGGGGCGATCCGCGCGTCGAGCCGCGGGTTGTAGAAGAAGGGGACGGAGAAGCGCTCGCGCGCTCCGGGCGGGCTGACGACGCGGTGGTTGGTGGCCTTGAGCCAGCCGTCGGTGGCGACTTCCAGGAGCTCGCCGAGGTTGACGACGAAGGCGCCGGGCAACGGCGGGACGTCGTGGAAGCGGCCGTCGGCACGCTCCACCTGGAGGCCGCCGACCTCGTCCTGCAGCAGCAGGGTCAGAAAACCGTAGTCCTTGTGCGCGCCGACGCCCTGGCCGTCGCCGGTGGGAGCGGTGCCGGGGTAGCGGACCAGCTTCAGGTGCAGGTGCGGTTCGTCGGCGAAGGCGTCGTCGTAGAAGTCCTCGGGGGCACCGATGGAGGCCAGCAGTTCGCGCAGCAGGCGGTGCGCGACGCCGCTGAGCCGGTCGATCCAGCGCAGGGAGCGCTCGCGCAGTTCGGGAAGACCGGCGGGCCACTGGTTGGGGCCTTCGAGCCACCAGTACGGCGGTTCGCCAGGTGCGGGGACGTGCCGGGGCCGCTCGGCGCCGACGTCGAGCTGGTCGCGCCAGTCCCGGCTGCCGCCGGTGCGCTCGTCGCCGATACGGGTGTAGCCGCGGAAGTGCGGGGAGTTGAGGTTGCCGAGGGCGAGCCGGTCCGCCTCGGGGAGGGCGAAGAACGCGCGGATCACGCGCATCAGGGCGGCTGTCTCCTCGGCGGTGACGCCGTGGCCGGTCAGCTGGAAGAAGCCGACGTCGTGGGCGGCGGCGTGCAGGTCGCGGTGGAGCCGGGCGCGGGCCTCGGGGCCGCGGTCGGCGGCCGACAGGTCGATCACGGGGAGCTGGAGCGTCATGTGTCTTTCCGCAGGGTGTGGCCCGGCAGCGACGGCGGTGGCCGAACGCTCCGCGCGGGGCCCTTTCGGGGCGGTGGCGCGGGGCCGGGTGGAAGGGAGGGAGACGGGTGGCGGGGCTCAGCCGCTGCGGCGACAGGACATGCTCGTGACGCGGACGAAGTCCACGTGTCGGCGGCGCACGAGCAGAAGCATGGGCCAAGAGTACTGCTCCGCGTGACGACGCTCCGTGACCCGTGTCACCCGCACCCATGACCGGGGTCCCGCGCACGTGGGGCGACGCCATGGTCCGGGCGCGCGGCGGCGGACACGATGTGGCGGCAACCGACCCCGACGTGCCCTGGAGGCACCATGCGCCCCTGGAGAGGCCTCACCAGAGGTGTCCCGAAGAGCGTTCCCCTGCTGGCCGCCGCGACCCTCCTGCTGGGCACCGCGGCGGTGCCCGCGGAAGCGCGGACCGCGACCGCCGGCCACTGCGCACGGCTGGACCGGGTGGTGGTTCCCGGCGCCGCCCTCGCGCAGCGCGCGTGCCTTCCGGACCTGACGACCACCGGCCTGGCCGGCACCCCGTACACCGACACCGCCGACCAGGCGGGGCTGTCCGCCGCGGGCACCGTGCGCCCCTCGGGCGTACCGGGCGTCCAGGTCGACGGCTACTTCCCGGACAGCTCGCACTTCAACACCACGCACGGCTGGAACCACGACGCGCAGTTCGTGCTCCGGATGCCCGACCGCTGGAACGGCGGCCTGATCGTCACGGGCGCGCCGGGCACCCGCAAGCAGTACTCGCTCGACGTGCTCATCTCCGACTGGGCGGTCGCGCAGGGCTACGCATTCGCCGCGACCGACAAGGGCAACAGCGGCCCGGACTTCTACACCGACGGCCGTCGTCCGGGCGACGCGATCGCCGAGTGGAACCGGCGCACGACCCAGCTCACCGTGGCGGCCAAGGCCGCCGTCGCCGGCCGGTACGGCCACGCGCCGCGGCGCACGTACATGACCGGCATCTCCAACGGCGGCTACCTCACCCGCTGGCAGCTGGAGAACCATCCGGCGCTGTACGACGGCGGCGTGGACTGGGAGGGCACGCTCTGGACCGCGGACGGGCCCAACCTGCTGACGTCGCTGCCGGTGACGGTGGCCCGCGCGCAGGGCCGGGCGGGCGACGCGGACCTGCTCGCGGCGGGCTTCGCGCCGGGCTCGGAATTCCTGTGGCCGTACCACCAGCAGGCGTACTGGGGCATTACGCAGAAGACGTACCGGGCCGAGTTCGACCCCTCCTACGACCCCGCATGCCCGGGGGCGAGCGCCGGAGCGACCGTCCCCGAGATCCTGGCGCCCTGCGCCTCGGACGCGGACTACGACTACGCCGCGCGGCCGGCGGCCGTGCACCGCGCCGTCGCCCGGGTCGCGCTCACGGGCCGGATCGGCAAACCGATGATCACCCTCCACGGCACCCTGGACACGCTCCTGCCGATCGCCGCGGACTCCGACGTGTACGACCGCATGATCGACGGCGCCGGACGCGGCCGTCTGCACCGCTACTACCGGGTGGCGGACGGCAACCACGTGGACGGCCTGTACGACAGCCATCCGGACCGGCTGCGGCCGGTCCTGCCCTGCTACCGCGAGGCCCTGGGCGCGCTGACGGCCTGGGTGGAACACGGGCGCACCCCGCCCGGTGACCGGACGGTCCCGCGTCCGGCGGGCGGCGACGTGGTCAACTCCTGCGCGCTGGGCTGATCAGACCCGCTCCAGCCGGCGGTGCGGCCCCTCGGGCAGCTCGACGCCGACCCGGTCACCGGGCCGCACCTCGCCGCCGGTCAGCACGACGCCCATGATGCCGCCCTTGCGGACGACCCTGCCCCGCTCGTCACGGCCGACGACCTGGCTCAGCAGCCCGCTGCGGAACCCGTCGATCTGCAGGCACGGGTTGCGCAGTCCGGTGACCTCGACGACCGCCTCGCCGCCCAGCCGCAGGCGGGTGCCGACGGGCAGGCCGAGCAGGTCGACGCCGCGGGTCGTGACGTTCTCGCCGAGCTCGCCGGGGGCGACCTCGTACCCCGCCGCGCGCAGTTCGTCGTGCAGTTCGCCGTGGATCAGGTGGACCTGACGCAGGTTCGGCTGCGTCGGGTCCCGGGCCACCCTGGAGCGGTGCTGCACCGTCACCCCGAGGTGCGCGTCGCCCTCGACCCCGAGCCCGGCCAGCAGGCGGATGCTCTCGCGCGTCGGCTTGCTGAAGTGGTGTCCCTCGTCGCGGCTGACGGCGACGACAGTGCCGGTGGCGGTGACGGTCACGGGACGCGCTCCCTTCGTCCGGGCTACTGGATCAGCCTAGCCTCCTTATTTATTGAGACTTCAAGGAAATGCACCTACGCTGGCTTCATGCCTGTTCGCCGTCTCAACCACGCCGTGCTCTACATCCGTGACGTCGCCCGGTCCGTCGAGTTCTACACCGACGTGTTCGGCTTCGAGGTCGACGTGGAGATCCCCGGCCGCGCCGCCTTCCTGAGCGCTCGGGACACCCTCAACGACCACGACCTGGGGCTGTTCGCGATCGGCCCGGACGCGCCGGGCCCCGAGCAGGGCCGGGTCGGGCTCTACCACCTCGCCTGGGAGGTGGGCACCCTCGGCGAACTCGCCGACACCGCCCGCGCGCTGACCGGACGCGGCGCGCTCGTCGGCGCCAGCGACCACGTGGTGTCCAAGTCCCTGTACGCCAAGGACCCGGACGGCAACGAGTTCGAGATCATGTGGCGCGTCCCCCGCGAGGACTGGCCCGCCGCCCAGGAAGCCGCCGGCCCCCTCCCCCTCGACCTCCAGGCCGCCCTCGACCGCTGGGGCCCCGACCTCGCGACGGGAGCCGCGGCGGGCTCCGTGACCTGACGCGCGGGAGTCAGTCGAGGACGACGGTCACCCCGCGCTTCCTCAGGAGGTGCACGATGTCCTCGAAGTAGCCGAGTTCTCCGGCCGGGCCGGACACGACGTCCGCCAGCGCCTCGCGGGCGACGGCGGCGTCGTGCCAGATCAACGTGAAGGGCGGCGTCACGCCGAACCCGCCGGTCAGGCAGTCGTCGAGGGCATCGCCTCCCCAGCCGTAGTAGCCGCCCGGCCCGACGATCGCCTCGGCCATCGCGCAGTGCAGCCCCGGAACGTCGGTCACATGCCGCCCGTCCAGGTGATGGACTCCGCCCGACCGGTCCGGTTCCCCGCCGACGTAACCGCCGAGGGCCAGCCGCAGCCACGCGTTCCTGCCCTCATTGCCGTAGCGGGCCCATTGGTTGGGGATCGCCGGCACTCCTCGGTACCAGGTCTCCCAGACCGGACGCGCGAGCAGTGGAGGGCGGTCCTGGCCGCCGTCGGCCAGCGTGATGTCGACGAGGGTGCCGCCGAGAACCGACGGCCGTGACCGGGCGATGTCCAGCACCAGGGGATGGTGGTACATCCTGCGGCCGACGCGGTCCAGGGCCCACAGTTCCCCCCACGTCCCCTGCGATCGACACGGTCGACGCAGGGCGGCGAGCAGGGGCTCGGCGGGCTCGCAACCGAGGAGTTCCATCGGCACGCTCGGCGGACCGTCACGGTCGTCGAACAGGCCGTCCGCGCTGAGGCAGGTCCCCACGGGACCGTTGGCGTGCAACTCGAAACGCGGGGCCTTGGGTACCTCGCGGCTCTCCGCGGGGTCCTGTTCGACCGAGGCCCCGACCACGACATCCACCAGCGCAGGGTCGGTCCGCCCGGGCAGACGCGCGATGATCACGGCGTCGGTCAGGGTCAGCCACTGCACCGGCCGCTGCTCGTCCCAGACCTCGACCAGCAGATCGCGGAACAGCCGGCCGGCGCCACCGCCGCCGTCCAGATCGTCGAGCGCTTCACGCAGCGCACCCTCGGGGCGGCACCCCCGCAACGTCAGGATCTCCCGCGGCGGCGGCACCCGGTCGGCGAAGAACCCGTCGACTCCGGCGCACCGCCCCCACAGGCGCTCGACGCCGTCCTCGTCCTCGCGGACCAGTAGATGGGTGACCGGGAAGTCCCTGCGCCACCCGATGTGGTCTCCGGCTCGCATTCCGTCCCTTCACCGGGCGCGTGTCCGGTAGGACGCCTGCCTAACGGCCAATCTGCTTGCGGCCGGCACGGCGCAGGCGGCGGCGTTGGGAGGGGTCGAGGGTGAGGTAGGCGGCCGTGGGGACGCCGAGGACGATCAGCAGGGCGATCCAGTTGGGGAGGAACGCCGCAAGGACCCAGAACGCCACCAGGCCGACCGCCAGGCCGCCGACGACGTACTTCGCGCGATTGGACATCTTCCCCGCCTCCGTCCGCGGCAGCGCGCCGCGCTCACATGGGTGAACGCGGCGCGCGCCGTGGCGGTTCCCGGCCGGAGCGGGGTCAGTCCTCGCCCGCCCCGGGGTCTTCCTGGGCCTTCGGCGCTCCCGCGTCGGCCGTCCGCGGGCCGTCCGGCGCGTCCCCGGCGGCGGGGGCCGGGGCAGAGTCGGGGGCCTCGGGCCTGCGTTCCTGGTCGCGGGTGGCCTCGGCGCGCACGAGCGCGCCCAGGGCGGCGTAGATGTCCACGGGCATGGTGCTTCTCCTGCGGTGTTCGTCCTGGTGCGGGGCATGGCGGCAGGCCGCGCGGCGCAGTGCGGAACGGTGCGGTGCGGTGCGGTGCGGCGGCCGGGCGCTGTCAGCAGCGCAGGACGGCGTGCAAGTGGCCGGGGGGTCCGGCCGGAGAGGTGTGCCGGGCCGGACCCGACAGGGCGGAGGCCACGGGGTCCGGGGCGGCCGCGCCCCTGGCGGCGGCCGAGGCGTGGTTCTGGGGAGCGGCACCGCGGTGCTGGGGACCCGCGTGCGGGGCGGCGCGGCGCGCGACATGCGCCGGGTGGTGGTGCGTCTCCGTGCCCGCCCCGTCGGTGACGGCGGCCACGGCCGCCGTCCGCTCGGGCGGCACCACGGGCACCGGTCCCCACAGGCCGCACAGCGCGTGCAGCAGGCACGCCAGCGCCACGAAGAGCACCGGACGGCCCGCGGGCCGGAACCGGCCAGGAGGTCGCCCTGCGATGTGCGGCATGCGCTGCTCCTCCGGATGCGTACTCCTCCCTCCTTACCGGGCCGGGCGCGCAACCCCGCAGCTCACTAGGCTGATCGACGCACGCGTTCACCCTGCCGACCCAACGCCCGCGGAAGGAACCGCGCATGCAGCCTCTGGAGGGCATCACGGTCGTCGCCCTGGAGCAGGCCGTCGCCGCGCCGTACGCGACCCGGCAATTGGCCGACCTCGGGGCCCGTGTCATCAAGGTGGAGCGGCCCGGCGGGGACTTCGCGCGCGACTACGACCGCACGGTCCGCGGGATGTCCGCGTACTTCGTGTGGTGCAACCGGGGCAAGGAGAGCGTGGTGCTCGATCTCAAGCAGCCGGAGGACCGCGCGCTGCTGGACCGGATCGTCGCCCGCGCCGACGTCTTCGTGCAGAACCTCGCGCCGGGCGCGGCCGGGCGGCTCGGGCTCGCCGCGGAGGCGCTGCGCGCCCGCGACCCCCGGCTGATCACCTGCGACATCTCCGGCTACGGGCCGGACGGCCCTTACCGCGACAAGAAGGCGTACGACCTGCTCGTCCAGTGCGAGGCAGGGCTGCTGTCGATCACCGGCGGCCCGGAGGCCCCCGCGCGGCCAGGCATCTCCGTCGCCGACATCGCGGGCGGCATGTACGCGTACGCCGGGATCCTGACCGCCCTGTACGAACGGGAGCGGACGGGCGAGGGCACGGCCCTGGAGGTCTCCTTGTTCGACGCGCTCGCCGAATGGATGGGCCACCCCTTGTACTCGCAGGCCTACGGCGGCGAGCCGGTCGCGCGCAGCGGCGCCCGGCATCCGTCGATCTCGCCGTACGGGCCCTACCGCTGCGGCGACGGCGCGGTGGTCTTCCTCAGCGTGCAGAGCGACCGGGAGTGGGTGGCACTGTGCGAACAGGTCCTGCGCCGCCCGGAGCTGACCCGCGACCCGCGCTTCGCCGACAACCCGCTGCGCCGCGCGCACGACGGCGAACTCACCGCGGAGCTGGAGGCGTGCCTGGCCGGGCACACCGCCGACGGCGCGATGGCCCTGCTGGACCGGGCCGGGATCGCCAACGCCCGGCTGCGCACCGTCCCGGAGTTCGCCGACCATCCGCAGCTCGCGGCGCGCTCGCGCTGGCGGCGGTTCGGCTCTCCCGCCGGACCGCTGCACGGACTGCTGCCACCGGTCGGGGTCGCGGGCCGGGAGAGCCCGATGCGGGAAGTGCCGGCCCTCGGCGCTCACACGGAGGCCGTACGGGGGGAGTTCTCCGGTTGACGGTTCCCGCCGCCATCCGGGTGCCGCGCCCGCCCCTGCCGCGGGGATCGCGCGGCACACCCGGTAACCTCGGGCTCGGCACGCTGCCGACCACGCTCGCAGTGGTGCACCGCCCCCTTGGTCCTGACCCGGACGGGGCGGGTCGCCGGGTCGCCGCCGGGGTCCGCCACAGCGGGACCGGGGCACTCGGCAACTCCGGGTCTCACGCCCCCCGGTAGCGGGTGAAGACCGGGAACGCCGCCGCGAGTCCCAGCATCGCCACCACGACCAGCACCCCGCCCGCGGTGACCGCCGTCCGTGACCCGAGTGCCGAACCGGCCGTGCCGTGCAGCAGGTCCGCGACGCGCGGCCCGCCCGCCACGACGACGGTGAAGACGCCCTGCATGCGGCCGCGCATGTCGTCGGTGGCCACCGACTGCAGGATCGCGCTGCGGAACACCATCGAGACCATGTCGGCGAAGCCGGCGAGCGCCAGGAACGCGGTCGCCCACCACAGGCTGCCGCTGAGTCCGAGGCCCGCGATGGCCACGCCCCAGCCCGCCACGGCGATGACGACCATGAGGCCGTGCCGCTTGGCCCGGGAGAAGGTGCCGGAGAACAGACCGCCCACGACCGCGCCGATGGGGATCGCCGCGAAGAGCAGGCCGAGGGAGAGCCCTTCGCCCCAGGGGGCGTAGGTGGTCGCGGCGAGCTGCGGGAACAGGGCGCGCGGCATGCCGAAGACCATCGCGAGGATGTCGGCCACGAACGACAGGAGCAGGATGCGCTGCGCGGTGATGTAGCGGAAGCCGGCCCCGACCTCGCGCCAGCCGCCGCGCCGGGACACCGCGGCACCGCTCTTGTCCAGCGGGGGCAGGGCGGGCAGCCGGAAGACCGCCCAGACGGTCGCGGTCAGCGCGATGGCGTCCAGGAGGTAGAGGGTCGGCAGGCCGAGGACGGGGATGAGGGCGCCGGCGAGCAGCGGGCCCACCACGAGTCCGGTCTGCATGACGGTCGAGCCGAGGGCCACGGCCGCGGGCAGTTCCTGCGGGGGTACGAGCCGCGCGACGGCGGCGCTGCGCGCGGGCGCGTTCATGCCGGCGCAGGCCTGCTGGGCGGCGAGCAGGACCATGAGCAGCCACACCGAGCCGGCGCCGAGAAAGGCCTGCACCCAGAACAGCAGTGAGGTGACGGCGACGCCGATGTTGGTGACGAGCATCAGCTTGCGGCGGTCCACGCTGTCGGCGACGGCGCCGCCCCACAGGGCGAAGACGACCAGCGGGACGAGGCCGGCGATGCTGGAGTAGCCGACCCACGCGGACGAGCCGGTGATGTCGTAGATCTGCTTGGGAACGGCGACCGCCGTGAGCTGACTGCCCACGGCGGTCACGGTGGTCGAGGTCCACAGGCGGCGGTAGGCGGGGTGCCGCAGGGGCCGGGTGTCCATGAGCCAGCGCCGCATGCCGTTGCGGCGCTCGGGTTCACAGGGTTCGTCGTCGGCGGCGCGGGCCGCGTCCTCTATCGGGGTGGCGGCGGTGTTCTTGGTGCTGTCCACGGGGCCTTTTGCTTCCTTGTACAACTATCGCTGACCCGCCGACCCTACCCGCCCCTGTCACCGCCCGGAATGCGCTGCCCCGGGCAGGCTTCCGGACAGCGGGAGCAAGGCGGACGAGCGGGCGAGGTCGATCGTCACGGCCGGGGTGCTGCCGGGCGGCTCCAGGAGGCCGGCGTCGGTCCCCGCGACGATCAGCGCGAGCCGGTGCCCGGCCGGGACGACGTGGTCGGTGGCGGCCAGGGTGATGGTCGCGGTGTACGCGCGCCCGGGGACGAGGGGCCGGCCGTGCCGGGCGGAGGCGGCGTGCCCGAGGTCGGCCCAGCCGCGGCTGACCACGGTGCGGGTCACGTCGGCGGTGTCCGCGGACGTGTCACGGAAGCAGGCGCTGTCGCCGGGGGCGCTCGCGCCCCAGCAGGAACGGGTGGCGAGGTCGGTGATGCCTTCCTTGGCGCCGAGGAAGTTCCGGATCGTGGCGGGGCCGAGGTCGACCACGACCGCCGACAGGTGGGCGCTCGTGGTGGACGCGGAGGCGGTGACCGTGACCGTGCCGCTGCCGGACAGGCGCAACGCGCCGGTGAGGGTTCCGGTGCTGAAGACCGTCTTGTCCGGGCCCGCGGTGTCCGCGGCGGCGGCCCAGTCCTCCTCGCCGCGCTGCGGGGCGTCGGTGAAGGCCTCGGTGCTGCCGGGCGCGGCGGGCGTGCGGCCGAGGACCCCGAGGCCGGGTGTCGATCCGGGGCGCAGGCTCAGCCGGGTGGGCTCGGTGCCGGACGGCGGCCAGGCACGGTCGGTGCTCCACTGGTCCGGGGCGCGTTCGATGTCGGCGGCGGGCTCGATCTCGATGCCGTTGCGCACGCCCAGCAGGTAGTGGTCGAACCAGCGGTGCAGGGTCGCAACCCAGGCGTCGCGGCGGTAGTCGAAGGGGTCGACGTGGCCGGTCTGCGACAGCCACACCTTCCGCTCCACGCCGTGGGCCGCGAGCGCCTGCCACCACTGCCCGAAGTGCTTGGTGCGGACGTTGAGGTCCTGCATGCCGTGCACCGCGAGGACGCTGGCGCGGACCTTGCCGGCGTGCCGGGTGTAGTCGCGCTCGCTCCAAAAGGAGGTCCAGTCGCCGCTGCGGGGGGCGCCGTTGACGATCGCCTCCTGCACGGCGGCGCAGCGGGTGCGGGCGCCGGTGCTCTCGACGTAGTCGGAGAGCCAGTCGGGGCCGGAGTCGTACAGGGCCGCGCCCTGCTGGAAGTAGTAGTCGTACCAGGAGCTGATCGCGCTGATCGGGACGATCGTCCGCAGCCCCTTCACCCCGGTCGCCGCGACGCCGTTGGCGATGGTGCCGTCCCAGCTCTTGCCGATCATGCCGACGTCGCCGGTCGACCAGCCCGCCGCGGCGGTCCGGGTGCCGGTGCGCGAGGTGTACGCGGTGGCGCGGCCGCCCAGCCATTCGACGACGGCCTTGGCGGAGCCGATGTCCGAGGGTCCGCCGACGTCGACGCAGCCGTCGGAGCGGTTCGTCCCTGCGAGGTCGACCAGGACCACCGCGTACCCGCGCGGCACGAAGTAGTTGTCGTAGAACAACGGCGCCTGGACCATGCGCCCTTGGGCGTCGTAGGTCTTGGTCTGGCTCTCGTTGCCGCGCCCGCAGCAGGAGTAGTACGGGCTCGCGTCCATGATCACCGGCACCTTGCGGCCCGCGGCGGCGGCCTCCCTCGGACGCACGATGTCGGCGGCCACCCGGTCGGTCCGGCCGTCGCCGTCGCTGTCGCGTCCCGTGTCGACCCACACCGCCTCGCGGATGGCGTCGGCGTACGAGTAGTCGGGCCGGCTGAGGCCGTCACGGACGGTGCCGCCCGAGGCGGCGTACGCGGACGTCGCCGGGAGGAGTACGGCGGCGAGAGCGGCGACGACGGCCGCGACGACGCACATCGCATGGACACGGACACGGGGGACGCACGGCAGGGAGGGCACTCGCGGACGCTAACGCTTGGCAGTGTCATGCCAACAGCGGATTCCCGGCCAACTCCGTTTCGCAACAGGGGCTTTGCCAAGGGGCTCCCCCACCGGGGGCGGCGCGCGGAGCCCGCGCGGGACAGCCGTGGCACACGGCCCCGTTCACGCGTTCGGCGTAGCCGAACTGTCCGCCGAACACGCCACGTGATGAGCTGGTCACGCAGCCGGGTCGACGGGTGGACCGCAGGGCCACCCCTCGCAGCGGACCCGGCCACGGCGCGACGGGTGGCACACGCCCCGGGGACCGCAGCCGAATCCCGACTGGCCCCGCGGCTCGGCGGGGCGCGAAAGGAACGCCGGCAATGATCGCTGCCCGCACCACCGGCCTCACGTCCGGCCCCTCCTCCAGCCCTCCCTCCGGCGCCGTGTCCGGCCGCACCCCCCGGCGCACCCTCGTCGCACTGGGCGCCTGCGCCCTGCTGCTCACCGCCTGCGCCGCCCCGCCGCTGGCCTCTCCCGCACCGCGCCCCGCACCGTCCGGCAGCGCCCCGGCGACGGACGGCGGGGCCGCCGCGGCATCGCGGTTGCGCGCCTACTACGGGCAGACTCTGGCGTGGCGGCCCTGCGACCGGGCCGACGGATTCCAGTGCACCACCATGCGCGTGCCCTTGGACTACGCCCATCCCGAGGCCGGCGACATCCTGGTCTCGGCCACCCGCAAGAGGTCCACCGGCGGCGCGCGGCTCGGCTCCCTCCAGCTCAACCCCGGCGGTCCCGGCGCCTCCGCGATGGACTACCTGTGGAAGGCCGCCACGGCGTACTCCTCCTCGGTGCGCGGCGCCTACGACCTCGTCGCGATGGACCCCAGGGGCGTCGGCCACAGCACCCTGGTCGACTGCGGCACGGGCCGGCCGGTCGCCTTCATGCAGTCGCCCGTGCCCCCCACGCCCGACGAGGCGGAGATCGACGCGTGGGACACCATGTACCGGAAGACCGCCGGCGAGTGCGAGCGGCACGTCGCGGGGCTGCTCCCGTACGTCGGGACACCCGACGCCGCCCGGGACATGGACATGCTGCGCTCGCTCCTCGGCGACAGGCGACTGCACTACGCCGGTTTCTCCTACGGCACCTACCTGGGCGCGACCTACGCCGAACTGTTCCCCTCACGGGTGGGCCACGTGGTGCTGGACGGCGCCCTCGACCCCTCCCTCGGCGCGCTCGACACCACGCTCCACCAGGCCCGCGGCTACCAGGTCGCGTGGGAGGCGTTCGCCGCCGACTGCGCGACCCGCCCCGACTGCCCGGTCGGCCGCAGCCTGCCGGGGGCCGCCCGCACGCTGGACACCCTGCGGGCCGTGCTCGACCGGTCGCCGCTCCGGCAGGGCAAGGACGACGAGGTCACGGGCGACGACCTGACCGCCGCGGTCGTGGACGGCCTCCGCTTCCCCGCGTGGGACCGGCTCCGCGACGCCCTGCGCGGAGTGCGCACGGGCGACGCCCACGACCTCCAGGAGATCATCGCCGATGGCCAGGAGACGTCCAAGGAGGGCGACCAGGCGCAGCTCGCGGTCAGTTGCCTGAGCTCCACGATCGGCCCGCGGCTCAGTGCCGTCCGCGCGGCGGCTGCGCTGCCCCGGTTCCTGAGCGCGTCCCCCCAGTTCGGCCGGGCCTTCGCCGACACGCTGGTGATGTGCACGCACTGGCCGGTCCCGTCCCAGCAGCCCGCACGCCCCGTCCACGCCCGGGGTGCCGCCCCGATCCTCGTGATCGGCACCACCCGCGACCCGGCCACCCCGTACCCGCAGTCCGTCGCGCTGGCGCGGCAGTTGGACTCCGGGCGGCTGCTCACGCGCGTCGGCGACGGCCACACCGGCTACCACCGGGGCAACGTCTGCGTCGACAGCGCCGTCGACCGCTTCCTCCTGCACGGCACCCTCCCGCCGGCGGGCACGGTCTGCCGCTGACCCGTGTCCCGTACGCCGCGCGCCGGGGAGGGCGGGCGTCGTCCCGTCCTCCCCGGCGCGCGTTCACGCGGTCGTCGGCCGATGTCAGCCGCGCCGGCCGCCTCCGCCGCCGCCCAGCCCCTTGTCCAGGCCCGCCCGGCGCAGCGCGTCCGCCATGGCACCGGAGGGCGCCGGGCGGTTGTCGCCGCCACCGCGCGACTGGCGGGGCGTGCCGCCGCCGCGCCGCTCGGGACGGGGACCCCGCTCGGGGCGTCCACCGCCGCCGTTGCCCTTGGCGTTCCCGGCCCCGGCACCCGCCGCCGCGCCCGCCTCGTCGTCGAGGCGCAGCGTCAGTGAGATGCGCTTGCGCGGGATGTCCACGTCGAGGACCTTGACCCGGACGATGTCCCCGGGCTTGACCACGTCGCGCGGGTCGCTGACGAAGGTCTTGGACATCGCGGAGACGTGGACCAGGCCGTCCTGGTGGACGCCGACGTCCACGAAGGCGCCGAAGGCGGCGACATTGGTGACGACGCCCTCCAGCAGCATCCCGGGCTCGAGGTGCTTGAGTTCCTCGACGCCCTCCTTGAACTCGGCGGTCTTGAAGGCCGGTCGCGGGTCGCGGCCCGGCTTCTCCAGTTCGGCGAGGATGTCGGTGACGGTCGGCAGACCGAAGGTGTCGTCGACGAAAGCGTCCGCCTTGAGCCCGCGCAGGACCGAGCCGTTGCCGATCAGCGCGCCGATGCCGATGCCGGCGGCGGTGCTCATGCGGCGGACCACCGGGTACGACTCCGGGTGCACGCTGGAGGCGTCGAGCGGGTCGTCGCCTCCGGGGATGCGCAGGAAGCCCGCGCACTGCTCGTACGCCTTCGGGCCGAGCCGGGCCACTTCCTTCAGCGCCGTGCGGGTGCGGAAGGGGCCGTTGGCGTCGCGGTGGGCGACGATGTTGCCGGCCAGGCCCTCGGTGATGCCGGAGACGCGGCGCAGCAGCGGCACCGAGGCGGTGTTGACGTCGACGCCGACGCCGTTCACGCAGTCCTCGACGACGGCGTCGAGCGAGCGCGAAAGCTTCAGCTCGGACAGGTCGTGCTGGTACTGGCCGACGCCGATCGACTTGGGGTCGATCTTCACCAGCTCCGCCAGCGGGTCCTGCAGGCGGCGGGCGATGGAGACGGCGCCGCGCAGCGAGACGTCCATGTCCGGCAGTTCGGCGGAGGCGTAGACCGAGGCGGAGTAGACCGAGGCGCCGGCCTCGGAGACGACGGCCTTGGTCAGCTTCAGCTCGGGGTGCCGCTTGATGAGGTCGGCGGCGAGCTTGTCGGTCTCGCGCGACGCGGTGCCGTTGCCGATCGCGACGAGGTCGACGTGATGGGCCGCCGCGAGCCGGGCGAGCGTGGCGATGGACGCGTCCCACTGGTTGCGGGGCACGTGCGGGTAGATCGTGTCGGTGGCCACGACCTTGCCGGTGGCGTCCACGACGGCGACCTTGACGCCGGTGCGGAAGCCGGGGTCGAGACCCATCGTGGCGCGGGTGCCCGCGGGGGCGGCGAGCAGCAGGTCGCGCAGGTTGGCGGCGAAGACCCGCACCGCCTCGTCCTCGGCGTCCTGGCGCAGCTGGACGCGCAGGTCGAGACCGAGCCGGACGAGGAAGCGGGTGCGCCAGGCCCAGCGCACCGTGTCGGCGAGCCACTTGTCGGCCGGGCGGCCGCGGTCGGTGACGCCGAAGTGGTGGGCGATCTTGCGCTCGAAGCTGGACGGGCCGTCCTCGACCGGCTCCTCGGGCTCCAGGGTGAGGTCGAGGACTTCCTCCTTCTCGCCGCGGAACATCGCGAGCACGCGGTGCGAGGGAAGCTTGCCGAACGGCTCGGCGAAGTCGAAGTAGTCGGCGAACTTCGCGCCCGCCTCCTCCTTGCCCTCACGCACCTTGGAGACCAGACGGCCGCGCTCCCACATCCGGGTGCGCAGTTCGCCGACGAGGTCGGCGTCCTCGGAGAAGCGCTCGGTCAGGATGGCGCGGGCGCCTTCCAGGGCCGCCGCGGTGTCCGCCACGCCCTTGTCGGTGTCGACGAAGCCGGCCGCCTCGTCCTGCGGGTCGAGGGCGGGGTTCTCCAGCAGCCGGTCCGCGAGCGGTTCGAGACCCGCCTCGCGGGCGATCTGCGCCTTGGTGCGGCGCTTGGGCTTGAACGGCAGGTAGATGTCCTCCAGGCGCGCCTTGGAGTCGGCGGCGAGGATCTGCGCCTTGAGCGCGTCGTCGAGCTTGCCCTGGGACTCGATGGACTCCAGGATCGCGGCCCGCCGCTCGTCGAGCTCCCGCAGGTAGCGCAGCCGCTCCTCGAGCGTGCGCAGCTGTGCGTCGTCGAGCGCGCCGGTCGCCTCCTTGCGGTACCGGGCCACGAACGGCACGGTCGCACCGCCGTCGAGGAGTTCGACGGCCGCGTGGACCTGCCCTTCCCGTACGCCGAGCTCCTCGGCGATCCTGCGCTCGACCGAGACCGTTGTCGTCACGATGTGCGACCTGCTTTCTGGCTGGACTACCGCTGCATTATTGCGGAGCCCGGCCGCCGCGCCGCGAGCCTGGGGGCGAAGCCGCGCCGGAGTCCTGGGGCAGGGTCTTCTCGAACCAGTGGCCGGCGTAGCGGTCGCCGTTGTAGTCGTCGATCTCGCGGTAGCCGAGCTTGGCGTACAGCGACCGCGCCTCGACCAGGTCGGCCCGGGTGTCCAGGCGCACGACGCCGGCGCCCAGGTGTTCCACCGCCGCGCGCTCGGCCGCACTGACCAGCAACGCGGCTCCGCCGGTGCGGCGGGCGGCGGGGACGACCCAGACGCGGCGCAGTTCGGCGACGCCGGGGGCGAGCAGCCGTACCCCCGCGCAGCCGGAGGGGACTCCTCCGTAGTGGCCGACGAGGAACCGGCCGGTGGGGCCGGCCAGGTCGTCACTGGTGTCCTCGGTGAGCAGGTCGTCGATCTCCTGCCGGGTCATCGGCCTGCCGTAGTAGCGGCTGACGATGTCGTCGTAGTAGCGCCACAGCAGGTCCCTCGACAGCGGGTCGTCAACGGCGAGCGGCGAGATCTCCCATACGGGCGAAGCGTGGATGTTCTGTCGCGGTACGGTCACAGGGCCCATCGTGGCAGGGCGTCGCGTGGCTATCCTCCGGTTATTCGTTGGCTTCACAACGACACGGGGGCAGGACATGACGCGGTACGCCGCGCGCACGAGTCATCCCATCGCCATCGCGGAGCAGACCGGGAACGACGTGCTCGTCTTCGACCCCGGTGCCGCCGACTGGTCGCAGGACGCCGCGGTCGCCTGGCGCTGGAAGGCGCCCGGCGGGACGGGCACCAGCTGGCAGCACCTGTCGGACGTCCGCCTGCGCAGGACCCACGCGTACGGGCGGGTCGTGCTGGTCACCGCCCTCGGCGGCCGGGCGGCGATGGTCCGCGAGGACACGGGGGCGATCGTCTGGCAGACGATCACGCCGGCCGA
Source organism: Streptomyces sp. NPDC088354 (assembly GCF_044753585.1). Taxonomy (NCBI): domain Bacteria; kingdom Bacillati; phylum Actinomycetota; class Actinomycetes; order Kitasatosporales; family Streptomycetaceae; genus Streptomyces; species Streptomyces sp. NPDC088354. The sequence continues at coordinate 247,380 of NZ_JBIVNJ010000003.1, forward strand.
CACCCCGCGCGCCATCGAGCGCATCCCGGGCGGGGTGATCGCGGTGGCCTCCGCGGCGCCCGGCCGGTTGCGGCTGTACGCCGACACCGAGCAGTCCGGCCCGTTCCTCACCATCCCGCTGCCCAGGGCGCACGGCGTGCTCTACGACCCGGAGCGCGCCGCGCTGTGGGCGATCGGCGAGGAGCGGCTGGTGCGGTACGCGCTGTCCGGCAGGGGCCCGGCCACGATGCTGACCGAGCACAGCGTGATCCACTTCGAGGGGCAGGGCGTCGATCTGCAACCGGTGTACGGCGAACCGGGGTCGCTGTGGTTCACCGACACCAACGGCGCCTACCGGCTCGACACCGAGACCCGCAAGTACCGGCAGGTGGACGGCGCCGACGACGTCCGCGCCTACCTCAGCCAGCCCACCGGCACCCGGATCCGCGCCCGCGGCCACGTGTCCGGCCCACGCGCCGGAGGCGGCCCCACGGTCGACTTCCTGGATCCGGACGGCACCACGGCGTACTCCCGCACCCGTCCCGGGGCGGAGTTCTCCGCGGTGCGGCTGTGGACCTCGGACTTCCACTGAAGGGCGCCGGGCCGCCCTCCCGGGCGAAGCAGCGCGATGGCCTGGACCGGTCCCGGGCGCCGGCAGCGGGCATGTAATGATCGGAGAACACTGGGAACAGTGCCCTGACCATCTATTCCGCAGCCGGCGCCCACCCGGGCGCCGCGCCGCCGGCGGGCCGCGGTGCGTCCGTACCGGGCCGGTCCGGCACCCTGCCTTGTACACGCCAACGGAGGCTTCGCTCCCATGGAATACCGCCATCTCGGCCGCAGCGGTCTGCTCATCAGCGAGATCGCTTACGGGAACTGGCTCACCCACGGTTCGCAGGTGGAGGCGGACGCCGCCACGGCGTGCGTGCGTGCCGCGCTGGAGACCGGCATCACCACCTTCGACACCGCGGACGTCTACGCCGGCACGCGGGCCGAGTCGGTGCTCGGCGAGGCGCTGAAGGGCGAGCGCCGCGAAGGGCTCGAGATCCTCACCAAGGTCTACTGGCCGACCGGTTCCGGCCGCAACGACCGCGGCCTGTCGCGCAAGCACATCATGGAGTCGATCGCCGGCTCGCTGCGCCGCCTGCAGACCGACTACGTGGACCTCTACCAGGCGCACCGCTACGACGTGGAGACCCCGCTGGAGGAGACGATGGAGGCGTTCGCCGACGTCGTCCACTCCGGCAAGGCCCTCTACATCGGCGTCTCCGAGTGGCCCGCGGAGCAGATCCGCCGCGCCCACGCGCTCGCGCGCGAGCTGCGCATCTCCCTGGTGTCGAACCAGCCGCAGTACAACGCCCTGTGGCGGGTCATCGAGGGCGAGGTCGTCCCCACCTGCGTGGAGCTGGGCATCGGCCAGGTGGTCTTCTCGCCGATCGCGCAGGGTGTGCTGACCGGCAAGTACAAGCGCGGTCAGCAGCCGCCGGAGGGCTCGCGGGCCACCGACGACAAGGGCGGCGCCAACATGATCGCGCGCTGGATGGGCGACGAGGTGCTGGACGCCGTCGCGCGGCTCGAGCCGCTGGCCGCCGAGGCCGGGCTCTCCCTGGCCCAGCTGGCGGTGGCATGGGTGCTGCAGAACTCCAACGTCTCGGCGGCCATCGTCGGCGCCTCCCGCCCCGAGCAGGTCGCGGAGAACGCCAAGGCCTCGGGTGTCGTCCTGGAGAAGGAGCTGATGGCGCGCATCGAGGAGATCCTCGAGCCGGTCGCCGTCACCGACCCCAAGCGGGTCCACGACAACGTCCCGGTCCGCCGCCCCTGACCGGTCGACGTCCCGGAACGCCGCGGCCCCGCGGTCCGCACGGACCGCGGGGCCGCGCCCCGTGCTACTCGGTGCGGCAGTGCGCCCCTTCGCCCCGCGGGGTCTCCTTGGGGAGGTCGAGCGAGGGGTTGCGGTCGAAGAAACCGGTGGGCTTGAGCGTGAAGCCGCTGTGGTCGACCGGCATGACGGGCCACTCCTCCAGCCGCGGCAGGTGGGTGGGACCGAAGGTGTGCCAGACGGTCAGCTCGGTGTTCTCCAGGCTCTCGCCGGGCTCGGTCCAGCGGGGCAGCCCGCCGCCGCCGGCGTTCTGGTTGGGGTAGTCGCCCGCGGGGAAGCGGCGTTCGGGGCGGTGGCGGGTCACCCACAGGTGCTTGGTGCCGTAGGCCGCGCGCCGGGCCACGGCCGAGTCGGGCTGGGCCAGGACGACCGGACCGGGCTGCGGGACGAGGGTGTACGCGACCGGCTTGCCCATGCGGTTGAGTGAGCCGGGGTTGGTGATCCGCCAGCGTCGCCCGGCGAGCGGGTCGGCGAGGCGTCCGCCCTCCGCACTGTCCGCGAGGGGGGTGACCCGGGTGGTGAAGACGTTGCCGTTGGGGTTGTCGGTGCCGTGCGGGACGGGGACGACGTCCACTTCCTCGACGGTGTTGGCGTGCCCGTCGACCGCCGCGTCCAGCCGCACGCAGAACATGTGCTGGTGGAACGGGGCCAGCAGGCCCGGCGCGACCTCGGTGCCGACCGCGTCGGCGGTGCCGGGCTCGACGGCGGAGGTCTGCACGATGCCGGTGGACTTGGCCTCGAAGCCGATCGTGCCGTCCTGGTAGAAGTACCAGTAGAAGCCGTAGTCGTAGTTGCCCACGGTGGTGATGTAGGAGACGACCAGGCGGCGGGAGCGGCGGCTGTCGGCCGTCATGCCGTTGAAGATGTCGGTGTGCTTCCACAGGAGGCCGTAGTCCTCCTCGTGGATGCAGATCGCGTTCGGCAGCGTCTCGGGGTTGCCGAGGTCGTCGCTGAGCACGGCGTCGAGGTAGGCGATCTCACCGAGGCAGTCGCAGCCCAGCTTCAGGGCGTTGGCGTTGCGCCCGAGCGAGTACTCGCCCGCGTCGAGGAAGGCGACCCAGTTGCGGTCCTCGCCCGGCTCGGCGTAGGCGACGGCCATCTCGGCGAGCGAGGCGCGGTGCAGAACGGGGCGGACCCGGTCGCCGTCCTCGTAGCCGATCTGGTGCAGGACCAGGCCCTCGCGGCCGTTGAAGTCGATGCGGAAACGCCACTTCTGCCAGGTCATCAGCCGGCCGGTGAGGGTGAAGGACGGTCCCTCGGGCTGGGAGATCTCCAGCGGGCGCAGGTCCGTGCGCGCCGGCCCGTTGAACTCGGCCTCGTAGCGCCCGCATTCGGCCGGGATCGGGACGGCGCCGGTGTCGATGAGGCGGACGACCTTGCGCCCGATGACGTCGACGTCGGCGACCAGCCCGGCCACCGGGTGTGCCCAGGGGCTGTCGGCGGCATCGCACCGCAGCCAGGTCAGCGAGCGCATGAGGCGGGCGCCGGGACGGTCCTCGAAGCGCAGCGGGCCCGCGCCGAGCGGGGCGGCGATCGCCAGGTCGAGGTCGGTGACGCCGCGCTCCGCCATGGCCTTGCGCCAGCCCGGGTCGGCCTTGACGATCTCCTCGACGATCTCGTACTCCTCGAAGGTGACCGGCGGCTGGCCCTCCTGATCGGTGTCGAGCGCGCGATGGGCGACCACGACGCCCGCGGTGACGTCCACCAGGGCCTCGGCGGCGGCGCCGGTCAGGGAGTCCAGCAGGGTGACCCGCAGCCGGCGGACGACGGGGTCGCCGTCGCGGTGGGCGTCCGCGGTGTGCCGGTCGGGCTCGTCGAGCAGCACCAGGGGGAACCGGGTCGCGTCGGTGACCCTGCCCTCCTCGGTGAGGATCCGGCGGGCCGCGGCGATCTCGTCCGCGGTCAGCGGGTCGAGGGGGTGCGGCGCGGCGGGGGAGGTGTCGGCGTCGGTGTGGCAGCAGGAGGACATGGGACAACTCTCCGGTGTGCGTGAGTCGTTGCGCTACGGGACAGGATGCGGACACGCGTCCGGCCCGCCGCTCCCCTGCCGGGGTGCGACGGGCCGGGCGGGGTCAGGAGGCGGCGGGCTCCGCCTGGCCGGCGTCGGCCGCGTTCTCGCGGGCCTGCTCGATCCGGAACGCCTCGTTGCCGAGGCCGATGCGGGCGTGCAGCTCGGGACGCGTGGAGCGCAGCACCAGGCCGTAGACCAGGCCGCCGACGACGGTGACGCCGATGACGCCGGGCAGGATCCACGAGACCGCGGAGCCCGCGCCGGCGACCAGGACGTCGAAGTCCTTGACGGCGTAGACCGCGATGACGATCAGCGCGACACCCGCCACAGCGGAGGCGGCGATCCTCGGCGCCTGGGTGCGCAGCGCGCCGCGCCGGACGAAGTACCCGATGACCGCGAAAGCCGTGGTGGCCAGCAGCACGATGATGCCCAGGGCGCCGACGTTGCCGCCCCAGGTGAAGAGCTTGAGCACGGGTGCGGTCGGGTCGTGGTCGGCGGCGGCGCTGCCGTCGGTGACGGCGAAGGCGACGACGGCGACCAGGGAGATGACGGTCTGGAGCAGCGAACCGTGGGCGGGGGCACCGCTCTTGGGGTTGGTGCGGCCGAACGCGGCGGGCAGCAGGCCCTCGCGGCCCATGGCGAAGGCGTAGCGGGCGACGACGTTGTGGAAGCTGAGCAGGCAGGCGAACATGCCGGTCACGTACAGGACGTGGAGGACGTCGGTGAAGGTGGCGCCGATGATCGACTCACTGAGGCCGAACAGCAGCCCGGGACCCTGCTTCTGCGACTGGCCGACGATCTGCGACGGGCCGGTGGCCACGCTCAGCGCCCAGGAGCTGATGGCGAAGAAGACCGCGACGAAGGTGACGGCGAGGAAGGTCACCCGGGCGACGAGCACGTGCGGCCGGCTGGTCTCCTCCGCGTAGACGGGGGGCTGCTCGAAGCCGACGAACGCGGCGATGCACAGGCACAGCGCGGTGCCGAGCCCCGCGCCGCTGAGCGTCGACGGGTCGAAGGCGTGCAGCGACAGGCCCTCCTTGGCGGAGGGGTGGCCGATGGCGGCGACGTCGAAGACGACGACGAGCGTGATCTCGATCAGCAGCAGGACGCCGAGGACCTTGGCGTTGAGGTCGATCTTCAGCCAGCCGAGCGCGCCGACCACGAGGACACCGAGGAGCGCCGGGATCCACCAGGCGATCGTGAGGTCGAGGTAGGTCTCGCACAGCCCGGAGATCTCGAAGCCGAACAGGCCGTAGACGCCGAACTGCAGGGCGCTGTACGACACGAGCGCCACCAGCGACGCACCGGCGCCGGCGGTGCCGCCGAGGCCGCGCGCGATGTAGGCGTAGAAGGCACCCGCGTTGTGGACGTGGCGGCTCATCTCGGCGTATCCGACGCTGAAGAGGATGAGCACCACGCCGAGGATCACGAAGAGCAGCGGCTGCCCGACGATGCCCATCACTCCGTAGGCGGTGGGCATGACGCCCGCGACGACCATCAGCGGGGCATTGGCCGCGACCACCGACAGCAGCAGGCCGGGCAGGCCGAGCCGGTCGGCCCGCAGGGCTCTCTCCTCGCCCTTGAACGTGCTGATCCCGGTATTGCCCGTCAGCATGGCAGATCCTTTCCTCGTGGGTGACTGGGTGTGCTGTGCGTCGATGGGCGGTCCCTAAGGGGATCCGGGGCCGAGCACGGCCTCGCGCGCGGCGCGGAAGGCCTTCTTGGGGTCGCGGTCGGGGTACGACCACGGGATGCGGGTGGCATAGCCGCCGATCCGGTTGAACAGGGCCGCCGCCTCGGCGTTGCGGCCCTGCAAGTACTGGGCGTGGACGAGGAAGTTGAGGTCCAGGTAGAGCCGCGGATGGTCGCGGTCGTCCCATTCCAGCCACCAGTCGAAGGCCCGCTTGAGGGCCTGCCGGGCGCGCCAGCCGCGCCAGTGCTCCGACTCCGCCGGGTCGGCGGGCTCGGTGCCGGCGGCGGCCAGCACCCGGTAGAGCTCGGCGTGGGCGACGACCGGCAGGACGGCCAGCGGGGAGCCTTCTGGGGCGTCCCCGGCGGCCCACTCGGCGAACTCGTACACCTCGTGGAACTGGCTTCCGTCGGCCGGGGACTGGGGACGCTCGGCCAGGCAGGCGGCCATCAGCTGGTGGCCGTGGTGGTGGTCGCGGTGGCGGCCGCGCACCTGGTCGAAGGCGCGCATCCGGTCGTCGTCGGTGCCGGTGTGGCGGGCCAGGATGAGCAGGCACAGCCAGGGCGTCGGATCGGCGGGGGCCAGCGCCGCGGCGGCGAGGCAGGCCTCGCGCGCGGTCTCCGGCCGTTCCTTGCCGTCGACGGCGCGGAAGACCAGGGCGCAGCCGAGCAGGGCGGCCGCGTCGGGGCTGCCCGGTTCGGCGAGTTGCCACTCGCGGGCCCAGGTACTGCTCGCACGGCCCTCGCCGAGCACGACGAGGCGGTGGCCGCGCCGGTCCCAGGCGTCCCCGGTCTCGGCGAGCAGGGTGCGGGCCTCGGTCCAGCGGCCCTGGGCGAAGGCGGCACGGGCGGTGGCCAGCGGTTCGTCGTCCAGCGCGGGATCGAACCGCAGTTCGTCCCGGGAACGGGAGAATCCGAACGGGGGTGGAGGAGTCATCCTCGGGGTGCCTCCACGGCGCGCACGACACGTCCGGCCCGGGTCGGGGCTTCCCCTTCGGCGTCCGGTGATCAGCTGATCACGCACAGCCAACCGGTACAGGCAGGTCCGCTTCAAGAGCGGCCCCGTTGTCTCGATGTAGTCCCACGCTCCCCCGCCCACCGGCCGCGACCACAGTCAACGGTGCATCAGGGCACGGAACGGACAGGTTCGTCGGGAACGGCTGCGCAAGATGGCGTACGCCTGATATTCGAACGTACGAAGCGGGAACGAAGGAGTCATTCGGTGGCGGACGAGACCGCGCCCGCGCCGTCGCACCCCCTGGCGTACGTCAGGCGGAGCCATGGCTGGAGCTACCAGGACCTCGCCAGGGTCGTCGCGGAGAACGCGCGCGCCCTCGGCGTGCCCATGGCGGCACGGCGGGAGAAGGTCTGGCGCTGGGAGCACTGGGGCGTGGTGCCCGAACGGGACAGCCAGCGCGCCCTGGCCAGGGCGCTCGGCGTGCCCCTGCGGGACGTGGACGCGCGGCCGTGGCCCGGCTGGTTGCCGGCACTGGCGGGCCTGCCGGAAGGACTGGGCTGGGACCGTGCGGGCGCCCTCGGCGCACTGGAGGTCCTGCTCGACAGCGGCGGGCGTGACCCGCGGGGCTGCCCGGTCGTGCAAGGTCCGGAGTTCCGCGTCGCGATCGGGGAGTGGAACCGGGCGGTGCTCGCGGACGCCGTGCCCGAACCGGCCGCGTCCGGGGCCGACTTCGACGTGGAGACCACGGCCTGGCTGGAGTGGGGCCTGCACGGGCTGTGCCGGCTCGACGGGCGGCTCGGTGGGGGCGCCGTGCGGCACCGCGTCGAGGCCGATCTGCGTATCGCTCTGGAACTCGTCCGCCAGGGGCCGTTCGCGGCCGCCGACGACGTCCGGCTCCTGCGGACGGCCGCCGCGCTGACCCGGCTGGGCGGCCGCGCAGCCGTCGACACCGGCCGGCACGGCGCCGCCCAGCGGTACTTCCTCACCGGGCTCCGGCTCGCGCACGCCGCCGGCGACGCGCCGCAGGCGGCCCGGCTGTGGGCCGAACTGAGCCTGCAGGCAGTGCTCAACGGACGACATGACGACGCGCTCGCGGGCGTGGCCGCCGCCGAGGACGCACTCCCCGCCCTTCCGCCCGCGGTCCGCGCGACGCTCGCCATGTGCCGCGCCCGGGCGCACGCGGGGCTGGGCGGGGAACCGGCCGCCCGCCGGGCGCTGGAGGAGGCCGCCGGCCTGCTGGACCCGGCCCGCGACGACGCCGAGGCCGAACTCCTCGCCCACAGCGGCCTGGTGCTGCTCGACCTCGGTCATCCCGGCGAGGCCGCCCGTACCCTGGACAAGGCCCTGCCCCTCCTGCCCCCGTCCCACCGCCGCGACCTCGCCCTCCACACCGCGCACGCCGCCCTCGCGCGTGCCCTGTCCGGCGACCTCGACGGCGCCCGCCGGCTCGCCGCCCGCGCCGCCGGCCTGGCCCGCACCTGCCTCTCGCCCCGTGCCACGGAGGCCGCCGAACGGGCCCTGGCCGCGACGTCGGCCGCGGGGCAGCCGGCCGTGGAAGGCGGTCTGGACCCCGGGGACGGTGTGGACTACGGTCCCGCGCCATGAAGCGGACGGGAACGACGAGGCGGGTGCTGGCGGCTCTGGTGTGCGGAGCGACGGTGGCGGCAATCAGTGCCGTGCCGGCGCGGGCGACGGCGGGGCCGGGCCCGCGCTGGGAGGTCAAGGAGACCGGGAGCACGGCCCGCTTCCGCGGGCTGGCGGCGGTGAGCCGGAGCACGGCGTGGGCCGCGGGCTCGGCGGGGACGGTGCTGCGGACCGTCGACGGCGGACGCCACTGGGCGGACGTGTCCCCGCCGGGCGCGCGGGACCTGGAGTTCCGGGACGTCGAGGCGTTCGACGCGCGCCGGGCGGTCGTACTGGCCATCGGCGAGGGCGAGGCGTCCCGGGTACTGCGCACCGAGGACGGCGGCCGGACCTGGTCGGAGGCCTTCCGCAACACCGATCCGCGGGCCTTCTACGACTGCGTCACCTTCTTCGACACCCGGCACGGGCTCGCGGTCAGCGACCCGGTCGACGGCCGGTACCGCCTCCTGTCCACCGCTGACGGCGGCCGCAGTTGGCGCGTACTGCCGTCCGCGGGCATGCCGCCCGCGCTCGCGGGTGAGGCGTCGTTCGCGGCGAGCGGCCAGTGCCTGGTGAGCCGTGGCCCGCACGATGTGTGGCTGGCGACGGGCGGGGCCTCCGCGGCGCGCGTCCTGCACTCCCGCGACCGGGGGCTGACCTGGACGGTGGCCGCGTCCACGCTGCCGGCCGGCGATCCGGCCAAGGGCGTCTTCGCCCTGGCCTTCCGCGACGCGCGGCACGGGCTGGCGGTCGGCGGGGACTACCGCGCGGACCAGGCGTCCCCGGACGCCTCCGCGGTGACGGGCGACGGCGGGGCGTCGTGGACGGAGTCGGAACGGCCGCCCGCCGCCTACCGGTCGGGCGTGACGTGGCTGCCGTACTCCTCGCGCGCCGCGATCGCGGTCGGGCCGACGGGCAGTGATCTGAGCCTGGACGGCGGCAGGACATGGCGCACGTTCGACGCCGGGTCCTTCGACACCGTCGACTGCGCGGCGGACCTGGGCTGCTGGGCCGCGGGCGAGAAGGGCCGGGTGGCCCGCCTGGGGATCGGCTTCCCGATCGGCTCCCCCGGTGCGGGCGGCGGCTCGTGATCCGCGTCCGCCGACGGCGGACGCGGTAGGAGGCCGAGCCCTGCCCTCGTCCCGGCCGCGATGCCGAATGACGCCGGGAGCGCCCGCCGGCTCCTGAAGCGCGGGGCCTCGCCGGAACTCCCCGACGCGGACGGTACGACGGCCCTGTGCCCCGCGTCGGTCCAGGGCGCGACGGACGTCGCGGCACTGCGACCGGCCGCGGGGGGACGCCGCCCGACACCGGGAGCGGTCATGATGACGAGGACACACCACGGTGCGCCGCCGCCCGCTGAGGGCGCACCGGGACGGTGCGTCTGCTCCTCGCCCACGGCGCCGGCACCCGCCTCGCGCGCCCCGTGCCGTGGTCCTCGCGCGGTGCGGGGCCCGCGTCCGGGGGCCGCGCTCCTGCTCGCCGCGGCGGTGTCCTCCCGTCCGGCCGCTGCTCCGCGGCCGGCACAGGAGAACGCGCCGGTCCGGGACCCGCTGCACGCGGTCCCGGACCGGCGCGTCGTCGACGTCGTCGGGGGCGGGGTCGGGGTCGGGGTCGGCCGGGTCGCCGGCTACGCGACCGGGCGGCGCCCCCGGCCGCGGGTGAGGTTGTACCCGGCCACGCCCGCGAGCGCGCCCAGCACACCGCCGCCGGCGGTCCAGATCCAGCGGTCGGACCACCAGCCGCCGCCCCAGCCGCCGTCGGGCTCGGTGAGGCCGGCCGCCACGGGTGAGGCGCTGGGGTCGGCGTCCTCCGCGCTCTCGTCGCTCTCCGCGGTCACGGCCGGTGAGGGCTGTGCGTTGGGGTCGAGGGTGGCGCCTGCCTTGGCCACCGGGGTGAGCGGGGCGGCCAGTTCGCCGTCCACGGCCTGCGAGCCGCCCGCGTCCTTGGAGGCGGTGCCGAGCTGGACCTCCACCGGCAGGCCGAGGTCCTGGTCGGCGAGGCGGACCACGGTCAGCCGGATGTAGTAGGCGCCCGGCAGCGGGTCGTTGGCCCAGGCCTCCGACCACGCGCGGACGGTGCGCAGCCGGCAGCTGAGCTCCACCGAGGATGCGTCCGCGGCCGCGGTGACGGTCGGCTTGCCCGCGGTGCACGCCTGGTGGCGGCGGAGCCCGTCGTACAGGTCGAGCTGCCAGGTCTGGCCGCCGTGCCGGGTGGCGGACTCGGGGAGCTGCACGGTCGCGGAGACCGTCAGGATCTGCCCGGCCTTGGCGGGGGTGACCCAGTACAGGTAGTCGCCGGTCGAGGCGCCGGCGGGGGTGGAGGTCACGCCCTGCCCGATGTGCCCGGCGGTACGGAAGCCCGTTCCCGGCGCGGCGGCGGTCTCCGCCGTCCCCGACGACTCGGACGAGCTCGGGCTGGGAGTGGCGTCGTCGGCGACGGCCGTTCCCGCTCCGGTCGCCAGCAGCGCCCCGCCGAGCAGGAGTCCGGCCGCGGCCGCGCGGATCGTACGCGTGCTACGCATCAGTTGGTCCTCCAGACGGCGACGCGCCAGCGCGAGATCCAGCCCCACAGGATGCCGGCGACCAGGCCGGTCACGACGAGCAGGCCCAGCAGCCACCAGCCGCGGCCGAGGCCGAAGGAGGCGACGTCGGAGGGCTGGTCGGGCGAGGACACCAGGTCGATGCTCAGCTCCACGGGCAGGCCCGGAGTGCGCTTGACGGCGTCGGGCGCGGAGAAGGAGTTGCTGACCTCCAGGCAGACGGTGCGCGCGGTGGCGGCGTCCGCGTCGTCGCGCTCGGGCCACGCGTAGCGCAGGCCCGCGGAGATGACGTCGGTGCGGCCGCTGCCGGCGTCGGTGCCGCGGACGAGTTCGCGGCCGCCGGGGGTGACGGCCCGGACGAGCACGCCGTAGTCGCGGTTGACGGCCCGGTCGGCGCCGACGCTGACGGACGTGCGCAGTTCCTGGCCGTCGGTGACGCTCACCCGGTACCAGCGGTGCTCCGCGAACTCCTCGCGGTCGGTGTAGATGCCGGCGCCGAGCAGCGGGGCGTCCGTGCAGGAGCCGGCGCCCTCGGTGGCGGTCGGGGTGACGACGACGTTGTTGTCCGCGGCGCGGTCGACGAGCTGCTTGATGCGGTCGGTGAGCTGGTCCGCGTGGTCGACGGCGGTGTAGGTGCCGCCGGTGGCCTCGGCGATGCAGCTCAGCTGTTCACGGATCTTGGTGGTGGGGACCAGGCCGAGGGTGTCGACCACCAGGTGGGTTCCGTCGGCGGCGAGTTGCCGCGCCACCTCGCAGGGGTCGAGGGGCTGGCAGGTGTCCTCGCCGTCGGTGATGAGGACGATCCGGCGGGTGGCGTTGCCGCCCGCGAGGTCCTTGCCCGCGGCCTGCAGGGCGGGGCCGATGGGTGTCCAGCCGGTGGGCACGAGGGTGGCGACCGCGGTCTTGGCCTCCGTGCGGTCGACGGAGCCGACCGGATAGAGGGCGGCGGTGTCCCTGCAGCCGACCTTCTTGTCCTTGCCGGGGTAGTTGGCCCCGAGGGTGCGGATGCCGAGCTGCACCTCCTCCGGGACCGCGTCGATGACCTCGTTGAAGGCCTGCTTGGCAGCCGACATGCGGGATCTGCCGTCGATGTCGTTGGCGCGCATGGAACCGCTCACGTCGAGGACGAGCTCGACCTTGGGGGCCTCGCGTGGCGTCTCCGGCCCGTCGTCCGCGGCGGCCGGTGCCGCTGCGGGGAAGAGCACGGTGGCCAGCGTGGCCGCGAGACCGCACAGTCCCGCCGCCAGCCGTTTGCGTATGATCATTGGCGGATCCTATGGAAGATCCGTCGTGGCCCCCAACTCGGCCCAGACCACACGTGCCATGCCGTCCTGGCCGGTCACCACACCCCAGGCCCGGGACACCGCGCCGACCAGCAGCAGGCCCCGTCCGCACTCCTCGCCGACGTCAGCGACCCGCACCTGAGGAACCGTCAGACCGATGCCCTGGTCCGCCACCTCCACGCGCACGACGCCGCGTTCGACCCGGACGGCGCAGGCCACCTTCTCCCCGCCGGAATGACGCACGGCGTTGGTGAAGAGTTCGGACACCACCAGGCTCACATCGTCACAGATCTCCTCGGCGATCCCCCACTCGCGCAGCCGCGCCCTGACGCGCCGTCGCGCCTCGGCGACCGCGGCGCCTTGCGCGGCCAAGAGGAACGCGTCATGGGAGGATGCCACTCCGCTACTATGCGCGCCTGCCCGAATGCATGGCAAGGTGCAATCTGCAATGTGCAAAGCGGTGCCGACATGCTTTGCAACGCACTGACACCATGCCAAACTTCCCGTGGATCAGTGGGGTTGGAGGATTTCTCGTGAGCGAAGCGCGACCGTCGAGTGCACCCACCGTGCTGCGTGTCGTACTCGGCAAGCGCCTCCAGGACCTCCGGGAGAAGGCCGGCGTCTCCTACGAGGACGCCGCCCGCGCCCTCGACGTCACCCACGCCACGATCCGCCGCATCGAGAAGGCCGAAGTCGGTCTGCGCATCCCGTACGTCGAGAAGCTGCTCCAGACCTACGGCGTCACCGACCCGGCCGAGATCGAGAACTTCCTGGATCTGGCGCGGGAGGCCAACCGCCCCGGATGGTGGCACCGGTTCCGGGACGTGCTGCCGGAGTGGTTCAGCGCCTTCGTCAGCCTGGAGGGCGAGGCCGAGCTCATCCGCGCCTACGAACCGCACTATGTGCCCGGACTCCTGCAGACACCGCAGTACGCGGAGGCGGTGCTGCGGGCCGGGCGCCCGCACGCCTCCCAGGACGACATCGAGCGCGGGGTGGCGCTGCGGATGGAGCGGCAGGCGCTGCTGGTCCGCGACCGGCCGCCACTGCTGTGGGTCGTCATCGACGAGACCGTGCTGCGCCGCCCCATCGGCGGCGCCGAGGTGATGCGCGGCCAGGTCGACCGGCTGATCGAGGCCTGCGGCATGCCCCAGGTCCGGCTCCAGGTCATGCCGTTCGCCTCGGGCCCGCACCCGGCGATGTACGGGCCGTTCCACATCTTCCGTTTCCCGCTGCCCGAACTGCCGGACATCGCGTACGTGGAGAGCCTGATCGGCGCCGTCTACCTCGACGACCGCGAGGACGTCTCCCAGTTCCGCGAGGCACTGGACCGCATGAGCGCCCAGGCCCTGCCCGCCGAGCCTACCCGCGACTTCCTCCAGGACGTCCGCGACCGGCTCTGAGCGTCCCCGGGCCTCAGTCCGCCTGCCGGAACTCCCAGCTCGCCACGACCAGCATGACCACCCCGCAGACCGCCACGATCGACACCTCCAGCCAGACCGGCACGTGGTGGCTCCCCCAGGTCACGCCGGGCGCGTACGCGGCGCGCGCCCGGGCACCGATGTCCAGGTGGGCGAAGACCGCGCGCCGGATCGGGTCCACGGCGTACGTCAGCGGATTGACCCGGGTGACGAAGGCCAGCCAGCCCGGCAGTCCCGACAGCGGGAACAACGCGCCGGAGGTGAAGAACAGCGGCATCAGCAGCATCTGCGTCAGGCCCATGAAGGCCTGGAAGGTGGTGATGCGGGCCGCCATCATCACGCCGAAGCAGGTCAGGGTGAAGGCGAGCAGCGCCATCTCGCCGAGCAGCGTGAGCAGCAGCAGCGGGTCGTACGGGACCCCCACCAGTCCCGCCAGTGCCAGCACGATCACCCCCTGCGCGGTGGCCGTCGTCGCGCCGCCGAGGCATTTGCCGATCACCAGCGCGGTCCGGCTGACCGGGGCCACCAGCATCTCGCGCAGGAAGCCGAACTCCCGGTCCCAGACGATGGATCCCGCCGAGAACACCGCGGTGAACAGCACGGACATGGCGAGCGCGCCCGGGTAGACGAAGGTCTTGAAGTCCACGCCCGGCACGCCCCGGGTGAGCGAGCCCAGGCCGGTGCCGAGGACGAAGACGAACAGCAGCGGCTGGATCAGCGCCGTGAGGACGCGCAGCCGGTCGCTGGAGAAGCGCAGCAACTCGCGGTGCCACACCACGCGCACGGCGCGCACCCCGGCGGCGAACCCGCCGCGCGGGACGGCGACGGCCGCCACGGCGGTGGACGGGGCGGGCACGGGTGCGGGGGTGCCCGGTGGTGGGGTCTTCACCGGTGCCTCCCTCGCGCCGCCATGGCCCGCATCCGGTCGGCGCCGCGGCCCCCGGCCTCCGCGTCGCGGATGGTCTTGCCGGTGTACGCCATGAAGACGTCGTCCAGGCTGGGCCGGGACACGCTCACGGAACGGATCGGCACTCCGAGCCCGTCGAACAGCTTGGGCACGAACTCCTCGCCCGCGGGCACGCTGAAGGTCAGCTGCCCTTCGCTGACGGTGCCCTCCAGGCCGAAGCGGTCGCGCAGCGCGGTGAGCGCCACGCGGTCGTCGTCCGCGGTGAAGCGGACTCGGTCCTCTCCCACGGCGGCCTTCAGCGCGGCGGGGGTGTCGATGGCGACGACGGCGCCGTGGTCGATGATCGCGATCCGGTCGCAGTACTCGGCCTCGTCCATGTAGTGCGTGGTCATGAAGATCGTGACGTCCTCGGTGCGTTTCAGCTCGCCTATGTAGTCCCATATGGAGCTGCGCGTCTGCGGGTCCAGCCCGACGGTCGGCTCGTCCAGGAAGAGCACGCGGGGCGAGTGCAGCAGCCCCCGTGCGATCTCCAGGCGCCGTTTCATCCCGCCGGAGAAGGTCATCACCTTGCCCCGGCGGCGCTCGGTCAGGTTCACCATGTCCAGGACCCGGTCCATGCGCGGACCGAGCGCAGAGCGCGGCACGCCGTAGAGCTCGGCGTGGAAGCGGAGATTCTGCTCGGCGCTGAGGTAACCGTCCAAGGTGGTGTCCTGGAAGACCAGCCCGATGCTGCGCCGCACCTCCGCCCGCTCGCGCACGACGTCGTGCCCGGCGACGCGGGCCGATCCGCCGGTGGGGGTGACCAGGGTGCACAGCATCCCGATCGTGGTGGACTTGCCGGCGCCGTTGGGGCCGAGGAATCCGAAGGTCTCGCCGCGGGCGACCGCGAAGTCGATGCCCCGGACCGCCTGGACCCCGTCGTAGTCCTTCCGCAACCCCCGGACCTCGATCGCTTCCGTCATCCGGCACCTCCACAGGCTCGGACCGCCTGCCGCGGGCCGGGCTCGTGTCCCGGCCGGGCGGCACGTCGAGCGTACGTCGCGGGGGCGCCGGCCACGGCGCGGAGCGGGCCGAACGGGCCGGACAGGCCGGACGGACGGCGGACCGGACGGACCGGCGGCGACCTGCCCGCCCCCTGCCGGCCTCCAGGGCGACGGCGCAGGTGCCGTCGCCGCCCGAGGTCCGCGAGGAGCCCGCCCGCGCCGCCGCGGAGGCCCCGGCGGCGCTCTACGCCTCGCCGGCCGGTTCGGCCGCGTAGCGGTCCCGCAGCTCCCGCTTGAGGATCTTGCCGCTGGCGTTGCGCGGCAGGCCGTCCACCAGCACCACGCGCTTGGGCGTCTTGAAGCCGGCCAGCCGCTCCCGGGCGAAGGCGATCAGCTCCTGCTCGGTGACGACCACCTGCTCGCGCACGACGACGACGGCGGTGATCGCCTCGATCCACCGCTCGTCGGGCAGACCGACGACCGCGACCTCGGCGACCGCGGGGTGGCCGTACAGGGCGTCCTCCACCTGCCGCGACGCCACCAGCACGCCCCCGGAGTTGATGACGTCCTTCACCCGGTCCACGACGGTGAAGAAGCCCTGCGCGTCCCGCACCGCCAGGTCCCCCGAGTGGAACCAGCCGTCGCGGAAGGCCTCCGCAGTCTCCTCGGGCTTGTCCCAGTAGCCCTCGCACAACTGCGGCGAGCGGTAGACGACCTCGCCGGGGGTGCCGTCGGGGACGTCCTTGCCGGAGTCGTCGACGACCTTGGCCTCCACGAACAGCACCGGCCGGCCGCAGGAGTCCATCCGGCCCTCGTGCTCGTCCGGTCCGAGCACGGTGGCGAGGGGCCCGATCTCGCTCTGCCCGAAGCAGTTGTAGAAGGCCAGGTCCGGCAGCCGTCCGCGCAGCCGCTCCAGCACCGGGACCGGCATGATCGACGCTCCGTAGTACGCCTTGCGCAGCGCCCGCAGGTCGCGGGTGGCGAACTGCGGGTGGTTGGCGAGCGCGATCCACACCGTCGGCGGCGCGAAGAGGCTGTCGGCGCGGCCGGCCTCGACCGCGTCGAAGACCGTGACGGGGTCGGGTGCCGCGACGATGGTGTTCTCCGCGCCGACCGCCAGATAGGGCAGCAGGAAGACGTGCAGCTGCGCCGAGTGGTACAGCGGCAGCGAGTGCAGCGGCCGGTCGGTCTCCTTCAGGTCCAGCGCGACGATGGCGCTGACGTATGCGTGCACCAGGGCGCGGTGCGTCATCATCGCGCCCTTGGGGAGGGCCGTGGTGCCCGAGGTGTAGAGCAGTTGGGCCAGCTCCTCGCTGCCGGGCGGCATCAGGTCGCCGGCCGGCGCGGCAGTCGCGAGCCGGGCGAGCAGGCTCTGCTCCGTGTCGCGCAGCGCGAGGGTGCGCACGCCCGCCGGCAGCCGCCCGGCGAGCGCGGGGTCGGTGAGGACGAGGGCGCTGCCGGACTGCTCGACGAGGTAGCGCAGGTCCTCGCCCGCCAGGTGGTGGTTGACGGGTACGTGCACCAGCCCGGCCCGCGCGCAGCCGAGGAAGCCGATCAGGTAGGCGTCCGAGTTGTGGCCGTAGGCGGCGACGCGGTCGCCCGGCCGCAGTCCCTCGGCCAGGAGCACGGCCGCGGCCGCGGAGACCGCGTCGTCCAGTTCGCGGTACGTCCAGGCCCGGTCGGCGAAGCGCACCGCCGTCCGCTCCGGCACGCGGCGCGCGCTGCGCCGCAGGACTCCGTCGACCGTGTTGCCGTGCGTCGTCGCCACCATGGCGTCAGCGTGGCATCTCCGCCAGCCTCCTGGCGAGATCCTCGACATGGTCGTGCCAGGCGTCGAGGGCGGCGGAGCGCCGGCCGGCGAATTCCGCGGAGCCGGTGTGCGTGAGGATCAGCCGGGCCCCGTGGCCGGTGCCCTCGGTCAGTTCCCAGCGCACCGTGCCCCCGTACCGGCCGTCCTGGTCCCAGGCGTAGGCCAGCAGGACCGGCGCCCGCACCTCGGACACCGGGCCGTGGCCGAATTCCCCGGTCGCGAAGCCGCTGGGCACGGTGCCGCCGACCTCGGGGGCGACGACCTTGCCGAGCAGGGTGCGCCAGACCGTCGCGGCGGGCTGGGTGAGTTGCCGTTCGAAGCGCACCCGCCAGCCCTCCTCGCCGTCCGCGGCGGGCACACCGGCCTCAAGCGCCTCAACGGTCCCCTGGTCCAGCCCGAACACCGCCACGAAGCGCTCGTGCTTGGCGTTGATGTCGCCGGGCGGGGGCGTGGGGCGGCCGTCCAGGGCCGGGTCGATGCCCGCGATGCAGGTGTCCCAGCCGGAAGCGAAGCTCGCGGCACCGGGGCGGTCGGCGAAGGTGTGGGTGAGGGTGAGCACGGACCCGGAGGCCGCGGGCTCCACCTCCCAGCGCAGCAGATCGCCGCCCCAGGTGTAGGCGAGCACGCGGGGCGGGTCCACCTCGGTGACCTCGCCGTCGAGATCGGGCATCTCGCCGTGCCGGAAGGCGAAACGCACCTTGCCGCCGGGCCGCAGCTCCATCTCCACGTCGGAGGGGAACCAGCGGGCGAGATGTCCGGGTTCGGTCAGGGCACGCCAGACCTTCTCCGGCGGGTGGGCGAGCCGGCGCACCATCCGCAGGGCGGTGCGGCCGTCCGCCGCGGTGGTCAGGGTCTCGGGGGTCTCGGGGGCCTCACCGGTCATCGGGGTTCCTCCGTCTCGTCGGGCATCGCGTCCAAGTGCCGCTCCAGCGCGTCGAGTCCGGCGCCCCACAGGCTGCGGTAGGGGGTGAGCCAGGCGTCGACCTCGCGCAGCGGCTCGGGACACAGCTCGTACCACCTGCGCTGGGCCTCGGCGCGCACCCGCACCAGGCCTGCCTCGCGCAGCACTCTCAGGTGCTTGGAGGTGCCGGGCTGGCTCAGCCCCAGCTGCTCGGTGAGTTCGCCGACCAGCCGGGGACGCTCCAGCAGAAGGTCCAGGATCCGCCGCCGGGTCGGTTCCGCGAGCACGTCGAAGGGAAGGGGCACCCTTCGAACATACTTCGTTGGCTATATACGCGCAACGACATGTACCGGGGAGGCCAAACCTCCGTCCCGATGCGCACGGGCGGGCACGCAGGGCGCGGAAAGCGACCGTACGCGCCCTGGTGGTGACGTGTTGTGAACGGGAGAATGTCGCGCGTGACGATCACCACCGCAGAGGCGGACAAGGTACTGGCCGACAACTTCGCCCCCTGGGTTCGGGATCTGGGTCTGACGGTAGAGGAGACCGGTGAACGCCACGCGATCCTGCGGCTGCCGTGGTCGGACCGGCTGGCCCGCGAGGGCGGCGGCCTGTCCGGCCAGGCGCTGATGGCCGCCGCCGACACCGCGACCGTGATCGCCGTGTCCGCCGCGCGCGGCGGCTTCGGTCCCATGACGACGGTCCAGCAGTCGACGACCTTCCAGCGCGCCGTGATCGGCGCCGACGTCCTCGTCACCGCCCGCGTCACCAAGCTGGGCCGGCGACTGGGCTTCATCGACGTCGAGATGACCCCGGTGGGCGCCGATGAGCCCGCGGCCCACGCGACCACGGTGTACGCCTTCCCCGGCTGACCCGCCGGCCGTCGCGCGCGGGGGGCGGTGACGGGGCGGTTCGTCACCCGTCCTCCCCGTGCGCAGCCGCGATCTCGCGCTCGCGCGGCGTGGTGCACCTCCACCGTGCCGCTCGCGGGAAACGATTGACCTTCCATCAGACATCAGATGAACGGCGTCCAGCTGGGGTGACGATGAACCGACGTTGGGGCCGGGTACGCCCGGCGATCACCGTGGTCCTGGCGCTGGGCACGCTCCTCGCGGGCGCCGGCGGCGCGGTCGCGGCGACCGGCAAGGGCGTGCGCTACGCGCCCCGTACGACACTGGCACCGGGCGTGGACTACCGCAGGTTCGACTACGCGGGATCCCACGGCACCGCTCACGGGCACCTGCTGACGGTGGATCTGCGCCGGAGGGACGTGTCCGTGGACCTGCTGTACCCGGGTACCGTCGCGGGGCGCGGCACGGTGTCCCGGCTGGCCGACGCCGCGCACGCCGTGGCCGGGATCAACGCGGACTTCTTCCACATGAGCGAGACCCAGCACCCGGGCGTCCCGGCGACGGGTGCCCCCGTGGGCCCCGCGGTCGCCCACGGCCGGCAGCTCAAGTCCGCGGTGCCGTCGAGCCAGCGGTTCGGCCCCTCGCTGCCACCGGGCACCACGACCGAGAACGTCCTCGGTATCGGCTTCGACCGCAAGGCCCGCCTCGACCGGCTCCGCCTGGTCGGCACGGTGCGCTCCGGCCGGAGCACGCTCCCGCTGCGCGGCTTCAACCAGTACGCGCTGCCGCAGAACGGCGTGGGCGCGTACACCGCCGACTGGGGCGCCGCCTCACGGCGGCGGGCGGTCTGCGGCAGCGACGTCCGCCGGGCCGACCCGTGCGGCAGGAACACCTACGAAGTCACCGTCAGGAACGGCCGGGTCACGAGGACGGCCACCACCCCGGGCCGCGGCGCGATCCCCCCGGGCACGGTCGTCCTGCTCGGTCGCGAGGACGGGGCGCGCGCCCTGCGCGGGCTCGTTCCGGGCCGACCCGTGGTCGTGCGGAGCCGGCTGCTGCCCGTCTCCCGCCAGGGCGACCTCCGCTTCGCCGTGGGGGGCTACCCCATCCTGCGCGACCGCACCCCGCTCGCGGGACTGGAGAACGGCACGGCGGCGACCCGCACGGCCGCGGGCTTCGGCAACGACGGGCGGACGCTGTACCTGATGGCCCTGGACGGCAACGCCGAGAGCGGCGCGGGACTGACGGTCCGTGAACTGGCGGGCCTGATGTACGCGCTGGGCACCGACGCGGCCGTCAACCTCGACGGCGGCGGCTCGTCCACCCTGGTCACCCGATCCCCCGGCGCGCCCCGCGTCACCGTGCGCAACCACCCCACCGGCGGGGTCGAACGCGCGGTCGCCAACGGCATCGGCGTGTTCACGACCCGCCGCTGACCCGGTTCACACCTCCACCACGTACCACTGCCGGGCGGACCTGCCCCGCAGATACAGGCGCTCTCCCCGGCCGACGGGACGTGCGTACCGACGGAACGGCGCCCCGTTGGGCATGGTGAGCCGGGCCTCGCCCACCACAACGGCCTGCCGCTCGGTGAGTAGGAGGTGGTGCAGCGTGTCCGTACGTTCGCGTGGGCCTCCGCCGAGGGTCAGGATCCGGTCGCCCCGTACGGCCATGCCCCAGAAATGGCCCACCGGGTTCTTCCGCAGGTGGAAGCGCCCATTGGCCCGCACCTCGAGCAGCGGGAAGGTCGGGTAGTAAGTCGCCCAGGCGACCGTGTCGGTGACGTTGAGGGCGTAGACGCTGTCGATGTACTCGACGCCCCGTGGCGCCGTATAGGCCCACTGCCGATTGCCGCCGCTGTCCCAGCGGACGAGACCCGCGGCACTGATCGGATCGCTGTACACCCCCTCGTCGCCGTAGGCACTCCAGAGGTTGTTCCGGCGGTCGGCCATCATGAACTCCACCACGGCACCCATGGCGAAGCTGTGGCGCATACGGCCGTCACGGCCGTATATGCGGGCGTTGCGCTCCCCCTGGGGATCGAGGCCTTGCAGGACGAACCGCCCATTGGGCAGGGCGTCCACTTCCGAGGGCAACAGGGTCACGTCGCGCAGGACGCGCTCCCGCACGTCCTTTCCCTCGCTGATGACGAGCACGGCCTCGTACGGGTACCCCCGGGGCCGGGGGCGAGGCCGTCCGTAGGGGTTCGGTTCCAGGTCCGCGGTGGGGCACAGCAGCCAAAGGGCTCTCCCCCAGGCATCCACCGTGGTGACCAGGACTTTCCGGTCGTCGTACTGACGAGGCAACAGTGCGTGGGAACGCAGTGCCACCGTGGTCAAGCAATCACCTCGCGGGCGAAGGAACGCGGCCACCCCAGTGTCGCAGGCGTGCGGCCGCGAGGGACGGCCGGGCCGTCAGTCCCCCATGCCGGGCGCGCCCCACAGGGGGAACCAGCGGCTGAGGTCCTCCTCGACGCGCAGGTCGTTCTTGAGCAGCCCGGCCACCTGCAACTCCAGGGCGTTGTCGCGTTTCTGCTCGCCGGGGCGGACGCTCAGCGGGTAGAAGGTGCCTCGTTTGTAGAGGTAGACCAGTGCCAGCGAGCGGCCGGAGTCGTCGCGGAAGCCGGCCAGCGAGCAGAGGAGTTGCGGACCGAAGCCATGGCTCTCCAGGGCCGAGTTGACCGCGTGCAGGTCGCCCACCAGCGTCGGCATGTCGTCCGCGGGGTGGCGTGCCACGAGCCAGGTGTAGCCGTACGCGTCCCGCGTGGACTCGACGGGGACGCCGCCCTGCCCGGTGTCGAGGTCGAGCAGGGCGCGGACGTCCTGCTGGACCTCCGCGAAGGCGCCGCCCTCCACGGCGGCGAAGCACACGGAGCCGACCCCGGTCGGCCGGAATCCGGCACCGGCCTCCAGGGTCACGGCGGCCGACGGCAGCCCGAAGAGCTGGTCCAGGTCGGGCTTGACGGGCTTGCTGCGGCCGAGGAGCGCGTCGAACAGCCCCATCAGCGCCGCCCCAGTTCGGCGGAGATCCGGCCGAGCTGCGCCAGCCGCTGTTCCAGGGTGGGGTGCGTCGACAGCAGCTGCGCCAGGCTCTGACCGCCGGCGAGGGCGGGCGCGAAGTAGAAGGCGTTGAACGGCTCCGCCTTGCGCAGATCCTCCGTCGGAATGCGCGCCATCTGGCCGGTGACCTTGGTGAGGGCGGACGCGAGCGAGGAGGGGCGTCCGGTGAGCATCGCGGCGGAGCGGTCGGCGGACAGCTCGCGGTAGCGCGACAGCATCCGGGTGAGCAGGAAGCTCACCGCGTACACTATGGCGCTGACCAGCGGTATCAGGATGACGATGATGGTCGTGCCGGGGTCGCGGCTGCTGCGGCCGAGGCCGCCCCACAGCCCGATCCGGGTGATCATGCCGGCGAGCACGCCCAGGAACGACGCGATGGTCATCACCGCGACGTCGCGATGGGCGACGTGGGAGAGCTCGTGGGCGATGACGCCCTCCAGCTCGTCGGGCTCCAGTCTGCGCAGCAGGCCGGTCGTGGCGCACACCAGGGCGGCCTTCTCGTTCCGGCCGGTGGCGAAGGCGTTGGGCACGTCGCTGTCGGCGATGGCGACCCGCGGCTTGGGCATGTCCGCCAGGGCGCAGATCCGGTCCACGACGCCGTGCAGCTCGGGTGCCTGCTCGGGGGTCACCTCGCGGGCGCCCATGCTGAAGGCGGCGATCCGGTCGCTGAACCAGAACTGGGCGATGAACAGACCCCCGGCCACGATCAGGATCAGCGGCCAGGCGCCGCGCAGCAGGGCCAGGAGCGCGCCGACGAACACGACGTACAGCAGCCCGATCATGAACATGGTGACCACCATGCGCGTGGTCAGCCCCTTGTCGGGGGCGAATCGGGTCCTGTCCATGGCCCCTCCCGTGTCCTCGGGCCGCCGGCCGCGGCGTCGTGCTCCGCTTCGATTGTGCCTCCGCGGAGGCGCCGATGGGCGGGTCGCGACGGCGCGGCCGGAGTACGGGATCAGCGTGCCGCGTCCAGCGTCAGCTTGCCGTAAGTGCGCCGGGCCCGGAGGTCCTCGTGCGCCCGGGCCACCTCGGAGAGCGGGTAGACGCCGCCCGCCTGCGGCCGCAGCCGGCCCTCGGCGGTCATCGCCAGCAGCTCGGCCATGGGCTCGCGGTACATGCCGGGGCGGCCCAGGCAGTGCATCAGCCAGAAACCGACGACGGCGCGCGACCGGCCCATGAGCTGGGCGGCCTGCACGGGCGTGGGCGGGACCCGGGAGGCGAGGCCGTAGGCGACCAGGCGGCCGAAGGGCGCCAGCGCGGCGAGGGAGGCGTCGAAGACCGGGCCGCCGGTCATCTCCAGGACGATGTCGACCTTCTTGCCGCCGTTGGCCTCGGTCAGGCGCTCCTTCAGGCCCTCCGGGGCTCCGTCCAGCGCGACGTCAGCGCCCAGTTCCAGGGCCAGGTCTCGCTTCTCCTTCGAGGAGGCGGTGGCGATGACCCGTCCCGCGCCGAACGCCTTGGCGAGCTGGACGGCGAGCGAGCCGGTGCCGCCCGCGGCGGCGTGCACGACGACGGACTCGCCCTCGGCCATCCGGGCGGAGGTGCGGAGCAGGTGCCACGCGGTGAGCCCCTGGACGACCAGGGCGAGCGCCTGCCCGTCGCTGACGCCCTCGGGGATGTCGTGGGCGAGGTACTCCTCGACGACGGCCTTCTCGGCGTAGCCGCCGTTGTCGGTCAGGGCGACCACACGACGGCCGTCCGGAGTGCGGCCCGCGACCTCGGCCCCGGGGACCAGCGGCAGGGTGGCCTTGGAGAGGTAGGAGTTCTCGACCATGTGGGTGTCGGCGTAGTTGACGCCCGCCGAGGTGACCTCGACCAGGAGCTGCCCGGGCCCCGGCACGGGGTCGGGCAGCTCCACCTGCCGCAGCACCTCCGGCCCGCCGAACTCGGTGATCTGGATCGCGCGCACCGCGACTCCCTCCGCTTGGGTACGTCCGTCGTGTCGTCCGGGATCACGATATCCCCGAAAACCCGGAACACCGACCAGTCGGTATGTGACGGCGGCCGGTGCGCGGCGGGGACCGTGGCGGCCCGCCGGAGCAGAAGCCCCACGGCCTGTCGAGCCGGTTGTCCACAGGCGTCCGGCGGGTGTCTTGACGTGCAGGTCGGATGATGGATTACTGGTCCCGCCAAGGGCTACCGAACGATCGGTTGGGAAGGGTGGGGGCCATGGGCGCCACGGGCGAAGGGTTTCTGGACGCTGCCGAACGGATGTCCCGGCAGGAGCTGGAGGCCGTGCAGCTGCGGCGCCTGCAGGGCACGCTGCGGCACGCGTACGACAACGTGGCGTTCTACCGGTCGTCCTTCGACAAGGCGGGCGTCCGCCCGGAGGACTGCCGCACCCTGGCGGACCTGGCCCGTTTCCCCTTCACCACCAAGGCCGACCTGCGGGACCAGTACCCGTACGGCATGTTCGCCGTCCCGGAGTCGCGCATTCGCCGGATCCACGCGTCCAGCGGCACCACCGGCCTGCCGACCGTCGTCGGCTACACCGAGCGGGATGTGGAGACCTGGTCCGACGTGGTGGCCCGGTCCCTGCGGGCCGCCGGCGCCCGGCCGGGCGACAAGGTGCACATCGCCTACGGGTACGGCCTGTTCACCGGCGGCCTGGGGGCGCACTACGGCGCGGAGCGCCTCGGCTGCACCGTCGTCCCGGCCTCCGGCGGCATGTCCGCGCGGCAGGTGCGGCTCATCCAGGACCTCCGCCCCGAGATCATCATGGTGACGCCGTCCTACATGCTCACCCTGCTGGACGAGTTCGAGCACCAGGGCGTCGACCCGCGCTCCACCTCGCTGCGTGTCGGCGTCTTCGGCGCCGAGCCGTGGACGGAGGCGATGCGCGAGGAGATCGAGGAGCGGGCCGGCATCGACGCGGTCGACATCTACGGGCTGTCGGAAGTGATCGGCCCCGGCGTGGCGCAGGAGTGCGTGGAGTCCAAGGACGGCCTGCACATCTGGGAGGACCACTTCCTCCCCGAGATCGTGGACCCGGTCACCGACGAGGTCATGCCCGCCGGCGACAGCGGCGAACTGGTCTTCACCTCGCTCACCAAGGAGGCCATGCCGGTCATCCGCTACCGCACCCGGGACCTCACCCGGCTGCTGCCGGGCACCGCCCGGCCCGCCTTCCGGCGCATGGAGAAGATCACCGGCCGCTGCGACGACATGATCATCCTTCGCGGCGTCAACCTCTTCCCCACCCAGGTCGAGGAGATCGTGCTGCGCACCGCGGGCGTCGCACCGCACTTCCAGCTGCGCCTGACCCGCACCGGACGGCTCGACGAACTCACCGTCCGCGCCGAGGCCCGGCCCGATGCCGACCCGCAGGCGCGCGCGACGGCGGCCGAGGCCATCGGGCGCGGAGTGAAGGAGGCCGTCGGTGTCACGGTGGCCGTGGAGATCATCGATCCCGGGACCCTGGAGCGTTCGGTCGGGAAGATACGCCGCGTCGTGGACGAGCGCGCAAGGTAGCGCGGGGACGTTGCCGCGGGGACGTTGCCGCGGGGACGTTGCCGCGGGCGCGCCGCCGCTGCGGCAGTCGTCGGCCCGGCGGATGAGCGGTGCGGGTCCCGGACACGTATGGTCGGGCACAGGTACGGCCGGTGCAGGGCGAGGGGGCGCCTCACGGCGACGCGGGAGACCGCGCCAACCGGAAGGGCGATGAGCATGGTGCGGCGCATCCCAGTGCGTCAGATCCTCGCCGTGGTGCCACTGCTGCTGGTCGCCGTCGTCGTGCTGCGCCAGTGGCCGACCGTCGACGCGGGCACCGACCGGCTGGGTTCCGCGGACCGCGAGTGGCTGCTCGCCGCGGGTGCGGCGACCCTCCTGGCCTGGGTCTGCTCGGCCGCAGCCCAGCAGGGCGCGGTCCTCGAACAGCTCCCGGCGGGACGGCTGCTGGCCACGCAGTTCGCGGCCTCGGCGGCCAACCACATCCTTCCGGCCGGCTTCGGCGGCAACGCCGTCAACCTCCGGTTCCTGCTGCGCTGCGGCCTGTCCCCCAGCCGTTCGGCGGCGGCGCTCGCGGTACGGGCGCTGGCGGCCTGTGTGGTGCGGGTGGCGTTGCTCGCGGCCCTGCTGGCGGTGTTCCCGCACGCGCTCGACCTGCACAAGGTGGTCCCCCTGCGGGCCCACCCCGCGCTCGCCGTGGCGGCCGGCGCCGCGCTGTTCGCGGTACTCGTGGCGCTGCTGTCGGTCCGCCAGGTCCGCCGAACGGTCTCCTCCTTCCTCGGCACGGTGGTCTCCGACGTCCGCGCCGTGCACGGCAGTTCCTCGCGCGCGGCAGCACTGTGGACCGGTTCGCTGGCCTTCCCCGTGATGCACGCGGCGGTGCTCATGGCGGTCGTCCGTGCCCTGCACGCGCCGGTGCCGGCCGGGCACGTCGCCCTGGCGTACCTCGCCGGGAGCGCGGCCGCTTCGCTGCTGCCGACGCCCGGCGGGCTCGGTTCGCTGGACGTGGCGCTGGCCCTCGCGCTGGTCACCGCCGGGGCGACCGGAGTGGCGGCGACCTCCGCGGTGCTCGCGTACCGGATCGTCACCGTATGGTTGCCGTTGCTGCCCGGCGTGCTGGTGCTCGCGGCCCTCGTCCGCCGGCGGGTGCTGTGACCCGTCCCCGGAAGGAAGACCAGTGCGTGTCCTGTACGGCCTGCTCGGTGCGCTGATCGTCGGGGGGACGTTCTCCTCCGTCCTGCGCACCCTGGTCATTCCCCGGCCGACCAGATCCGGCTTCACCCGGACGGTGCACGCAGTGGTGCACTTCCCGTTCCAGTTCGTCGCCGACCGCTGCCGCACCCCCGAGGCCAAGGACCGCGTGCTCGCCCCGGTGGCGGCGGTGTCCATCTTGTTCAACCTGGTCAGCTGGCTGATCGCGTTCTGGGCCGGATACGCCCTGCTGCAGGCCTCCACCAGCGACCTCGACGCCCTGGACGCGCTGCGGGAGGCCGGGTCCTCGCTGTTCACCCTGGGCTTCGCCAGCAGTCACCACGTGGACCTGACGGTCATCGACTTCTGCGCCGCGGCGACCGGGCCCATCACCATCGGTCTGCAGATCGGTTACCTGCCGACGCTGTACGCCGCCTACTCCCGGCGCGAGGCCGAGGTGACCCTGCTGCAGGCCCGGGCCGGCAGCCCGCCCTGGGGGCCGGAGATCCTGGCGCGCTACGCCCAGATCGGCGTCACCGACAGCCTGGCGGACATGTTCCGCAACTGGGAGCGCTGGGCGGCCGAGGTCAGCGAGAGCCACACCAGTTACATAGTGCTGAGCCGCTTCCGCTCGCCGCAGCCGAACCGCAACTGGCTGGTCGCGCTCCTCGCGGTGATGGACGCCGCCGCCTTGCAGCTCGCCCTCAACCCCGGCCGCCCCCAGGCCGAGGCACGGCTCGCCCTGCGGGCGGGCTTCGTGTGCCTGCGCGACATCGCCGACATCTGGCGGATCCCGTACGAGCAGGACCCCTCCCCCGAGACGTCGATCCGGCTGACGTACGAGGACTTCGCGGCGGCCGTCGCGCACGCCGCCGCGAACGGCTACCCGCTGGAGCGCACCCCCGAGGAGGCCTGGCCGCACTTCCGGGGATGGCGGGTCAACTACGAGGATCTCGCCTACCGCTTCGCGTACCTCTTGGACGCGGTCCCGGCGCCCTGGTCCGGTCCGCGCCGCACCCTGGAGGAGACGGTGATGCCGATCACGCCGGTCGACCGGAGGCCGGCCGGCCGGGGCCGGGGCGCGAGCTAGGCCGCTCCCCGGCGGGCGCGCGACAGGCTGAGGCGGTTCCGGAAAACGAGTGGCCCGGAAAGCGGGGGGCCCGCTCCGCGGCGGGTCTGTGGCCACCGCGTACTGAGGGTGGTCGTTCCGCGCGGGCGCAGACCGCCCGGCCGTGCGGCCTGCGCCCGCTTCGGCGAACGTTGCCCGATGCGGCACTAGGTCGACAGGGCGACGTCGGTCGACTTCACCAGGGCGACGACCTCGGAGCCCTCGGCCAGGCGGAGTTCTTCGAGGGCCTCGCGGGTGATCACCGCGGTGAGTTCACGGCCGCCCGCGAACGCCATCCGCACCGTCGCCATCGCCTGTCCCTGGGTCACCGCGGTCACCGTGCCCGGGACGCGGTTGCGGATGGTCAGGCCGCCGGGGAGCGGCGGCGTGGCCAGCGAGATCTCGGTCGCCTTGATCAGGACGGTCACCCCGCCGCCGGGGATGATGCCGAGTTCACGGACGGCCTCGGCGGTCACGGCGGCGGTGAAGGCGGGGCCGCCGCCGTCGAGATGCACGGTGACCACGGCCATGACCTCGCCGGTCACCACCGACTCGGCCTTCCCGGCGATCTGGTTGCGGATGCTCAGAGCCATGTGCCGCACCGTAAGCCCGCCCGGCGCGCGGCGCGGGGAACGACCCGCGCGCACGACCCGGGCGGCGGTGTACCCGGGGTGCCCGGGGCGTGCGGGGCCCCGCGCCGTCGCGGGCGCTACACCGCGGGCACGGGCTGCGGCGGCACCGGGCCGACGTAGCGCGCCGCCGGTCGGATGATCTTGCTGTCCTCCGCCTGTTCCAGGATGTTCGCCGACCAGCCGACGACACGGGCGCAGGCGAAGGTCGGGGTGAACATCTCCCGAGGCAGCCCGCACAGTTCCATGACCACGCCCGCGTAGAACTCGACATTGGTGTGCAGCTCGCGGCCCGGCTTGAGCTCGGCGAGGATCGCCTCGACACGGGCCTCGACCTGGAGCGCGAAGTCGACCAGGGGGCCGCCGAAGTCGCGGGCGATCTCCTGGAGCATCCGGGAGCGGGGGTCCTCGGTGCGGTAGACGGGGTGGCCGAAGCCCATGATGCGGTCGCCGGCCAGGACGCGTTCGCGGATCCAGGGGTCGATGCGGTCGGGGGTGCCGATCGCGTCGAGCGTGTCCAGCGCGCGGCTCGGCGCACCGCCGTGCAGCGGACCGGACAGCGCCCCCACGGCGCCGGCGAGACACGCGGCGAGGTCGGCGCCGGTGGAGGCGATGACGCGGCCGGTGAAGGTGGACGCGTTGAAGCCGTGGTCGACCGTGGAGATCAGGTACCTCTCGATCGCCCGCGCGCGCACCGGGTCGGGTTCCTCTCCGGTGAGCATGTACAGGTAGTTGGCCGCGAAGGGCAGGTCGTCACGGGGCTCGACCGGCTCCCGTCCCTGCCCGAGCCGGTACAGGGCGGTGAGCAGGGTCGGCACGGCCGCGCTCGCGGCCAGCGCGTCGGCCAGCCGCCGTTCGGCGTCGATGTCGTACAGCGGGCGGAAGCCCGCGGCCGCGCCCAGCAGCGAGAGCGCGGTGCGCAGCCCGGCGAGCGGTCCGCTGAGCGCGCCGGAGCGGGCGATGGCGGGCAGCGCGTCCCGGATGTCGCGCGGCAGCCGGCGCAGCGGCGCGACGCGGGCGGCGAAGGCGGCCCGCCCGGCGGCGTCGGGGAGCGTGCCCAGCAGCATCAGGTGCCAGACGTCCTCGAAGGTCCGGCTCCGGGCGAGTTCCACGGCCGAGTACTGGCGGTAGTGGTAGAAGCCCTCGGCGCCGCGGACGTCCCCGAGCGCGGTCTCGGTGACGACGACGCCCTTGAGTCCGCGGGGTACGCGGGGCACGTCGGGGGTGACGGGCATGACGGTCACGGTGGTGTCCTCCTTCGAACGTGACTCGACCATCCATCATTGATTCAATGCACGTCAATATTGATTGAATCAATGTGTGATGGGATGGAGTCATGACGACCGACGAACGGCTCACCACCCGGCAGGCCGCCGAACGGCTCGGCGTGAAGCCCGAGACGGTGTACGCCTACGTCAGCCGCGGCCTGCTCGGCAGCCGCCGCGCGCCGGACGGGCGGTGCAGCACCTTCGACGCCCGGGAGGTCGACGCACTGGTCCGCCGCACGCGTCGCCCCGCGCAACACCCCTCCGAGGACGGGGCCGGGAGCGGCGTGGGCGTCGTACGGACCGGCATCACGCTCATCGACGGCGACCGCTACTACTACCGCGGGGTCGACGCCACCGCGCTCGCCGAACGGCACCGCTTCGAGGAGGCCGCGGAGTGGCTGTGGACCGGGGTGATGTCCCCCGGCACACGCTTCGCCTCGCCGCCGGAGGCCCTCAGCGCCGCCCGCCGTGCGGTGGCCGCGCTGCCCGGCCACAGCGGCGCGACGGACCGGCTGCGGGTGGCAGTGATCGCCATGGCGGCCGCCGACCCGCTGCGCTTCGACCTCGCCCCCGAGGCGGTGGTGGGGGTCGGGCGCACGCTGATCCCCGTGCTGCTCGACGCGCTGCCCGCGGCCGGGCAGGAGCATCGCGGCGAGGGGCGGGCGGCGTGGCGGCTGTGGTCGCGGCTGACCGCGCGGCCGGCCGACGAGGCGTCACTGCGGGTGCTCGACGCGGCCCTCGTCCTGCTGATCGACCACGATCTGGCCGCCTCCACGCTGGCCGCGCGCATCGCCGCCTCCGCCCGCGCACACCCGTACGCGGTGGTCTCGGCGGGCCTCGGCGCGCTCGACGGCCCACTGCACGGCGCCGCGAGCGGACTGGCCCACCGCATGCTCGCGGAGGTGCTGGAACGGGGCAGCGCGGCCGCCGTCGTCGCCGACCACCTGCGTGCCGGACGGGACGTGCCGGGGCTGGGGCACCGCCTCTACCCCCGCGAGGACCCGCGCGCGGTCATGCTCTTCCGCCTGCTCCAGGACGTGCCCCAGGCCGGCCCGGCCCTCGCTGCCGCCCGCGAGGTCGTCACGACCGCGTCCCGCGACACCCCGCTGCACGCCAACGTCGATCTCGCGCTGGCCGTGCTCTCGGTCTCCTGCGGCATGCCTCCCGAGGCGGGCGAGACGGTGTTCTCCGTCGCCCGCACGGCGGGCTGGATCGCCCATGCCCTGGAGGAGTACGGGGAACGCCCCCTGCGCATGCGCCCCAGCGGCCACTACGTGGGCCCGCGGCCGCCCCGCCCGGTGCCGTAGCGGGCAGGGCGGGACGGGGGGACGGACGGAGCACGGCGGCGTCTAGAAGCGCACTTCCACCCCGAGCGCGTCCCCGGACGGCGGGGCGAGTTCCACCGACCCGGCGCGGCCGGCCGCGCGGACCTCGTCGGCGACGAGCGCGAAGCGGGCGAGGGCGGCCGCCGGGCCGGTCACGACGAGCCCCGCGACATCGGTGCGCATGGACAGCCGGGCCTCGGACTTGGCCCTGCGAACGGCGGTGACGGCCGCACGCGCGGTGTCCAGGACGAGCGGGTCGCCGTCGGCGGCAGCCGCGCCGAAGGCATCGGCGTCGGGCCAGGGGGCCCGGTGGACGGAGCCCTCCTGCCACCAGGACCAGACCTCCTCGGCGACGAAGGGCAGGAAGGGCGCGAAGAGCCGCAGTTGGACGGAGAGGGCGAAGGAGAGCGTGGCGAGGGCGGAGGCGTCGCCTGCGTAGGCGCGGGACTTGACGAGTTCGACGTAGTCGTCGCAGAACTGCCAGAAGAAGGTCTCGGCGCGCTCCAGCGCGCGGGCGTGGTCGAACTCCTCCATGGCGTCCGTCACCGCACGGACGGTGTCCGCGAGCGTGGCCAGCAGGGCCCGGTCCAGCGGCGTGGTCACCGCCTCGGCCCCACCGGCCCGGTCGGCCGCGCCCCCGGTGGCGGTGCCGGCGCCGGCGCCGGCGCCGGACGTGAGCACGAAGCGGCTGGCGTTGAGGATCTTGATGGCGAGCCGGCGGCCGATCCTCATCTGCCCGGTGTCGAAGGCGGTGTCCGTGCCGGGCCGGGCACTCGCCGCCCAATAGCGGACGGCGTCGGAGCCGTGCTGCTCCAGCAGATCGCCCGGAGTGATCGCCTTGCCCCGGGACTTGGACATCTTCTTGCGGTCCGGGTCCAGGATCCATCCGGAGATCGCGGCGTGCCGCCAGGGCAGCGTGCCGTGCTCGGTGTCGGCGCGCAGCACGGTGGAGAACAGCCAGGTGCGGATGATCTCGTGGGCCTGCGGGCGCAGGTCCATCGGGAAGACCTTGGCGAACAGCTCGTCGTCCGTACCCCAGCCTCCCGCGATCTGCGGGGTGAGCGAGGAGGTCGCCCAGGTGTCCATGACGTCCGGGTCACCGGTGAAACCGCCCGGCCTGCCGCGCTGCTCCTCGCGGTAGCCGGGGGGCACGTCGCTGCCGGGGTCGACGGGCAGCGCCGACTCGTCGGGGACGAGGGGCCGGTCGTGGACGGGCTCACCCGCCGCGTCCAGCGGATACCAGACGGGGACCGGGACACCGAACCAGCGCTGACGGCTGATCAGCCAGTCGCCGTTGAGTCCCCCGACCCAGCTCTCGTACCGGACGCGCATGTGCTCCGGGTGCCAGCGCAGCTCACGGCCGCGCTCCAGGAGCCGGGCGCGCAGGGCCTCGTCGCGGCCGCCGTTGCGCAGGTACCACTGCCGGGTCGTGACGATCTCCAGCGGGCGGTCGCCCTTCTCGTAGAACTTGACGGCGTGGAGGACCGGTTCGGGCTCGCCCTCGAGGTCGCCGCTCGCGCGCAGCAGCCCCAGCAGGCGTTCCCGCGCGGTGAAGGCGGTGGCGCCCGCCAGGTGCGCGTACGCCGTGCGGGCCTGCTCCGAGTCCAGTCCGGACGGGGGGTCGGGCAGGAAGCGTCCGCCTCTGCCGAGCACCGGTCGGGTGGGCAGCCGCAGTTCGCGCCACCAGGTGACGTCCGTGGTGTCACCGAAGGTGCAGACCATGGCGATGCCGGTGCCCTTGTCCGGGTCCGCCAGCCGGTGGGCGTGGACGGGGACCTCGACGCCGAGGACCGGGGTGCGGACCGTCGTGCCGAACAGCGCCTGGTAGCGCGGGTCGTCGGGGTGGGCGACCAGAGCGACGCAGGCCGGCAGCAGTTCGGGCCGGGTGGTGGCGACGACGACCCGCTCGCCGTCCGGGCGGTGGAAGGCCAGCCGGTGGTAGGCGCCGGGTCGTTCGCGGTCCTCCAGCTCCGCCTGGGCGACGGCGGTGCGGAAGGTGGTGTCCCACAGCGTGGGCGCCTCCGCGGTGTACGCCTCGCCGCGCGCGAGGTTGCGCAGGAAGGCGCGCTGGGAGGCGGCGCGCGAACGGTCGCCGACGGTGCGGTAGGTCAGCGTCCAGTCGACGGACAGGCCGAGCCTGCGCCACAGGTCCTCGAAGGCCCGCTCGTCCTCGGCGGTGAGCCGTTCGCACAGCTCGATGAAGTTCCGCCGGGAGACGGGGACCTGGCGCGCGCCGGGGTGTTCCGGCGGGGTGAAGTCCGGGTCGTAGGGGAGGGACGCGTCGCAGGTGACGCCGTAGACGTTCTGCACCCGGCGCTCGGTCGGCAGTCCGTTGTCGTCCCAACCCATCGGGTAGAAGACGGACTTCCCGCGCATGCGGTGGTAGCGCGCGACGGTGTCGGTGTGGGTGTACGAGAAGACATGGCCGATGTGCAGGGTGCCGCTGGCGGTGGGCGGCGGCGTGTCGATCGAGAAGATCTCCTCGCGGGGCCGCGAACGGTCGAAGCGGTGTACGCCCGTCTCGTCCCAGCGCCGCGACCAGGTCGCTTCGAGCCCTTCGAGGGAAGGCTTGTCCGGGACGTCGTGATGCCGACGGGGCGAGTGCGTCATGCCCGCTCATCGTAGGGACGGATCGCCTCCGTGCCGAACGATTAAAGGGCCGAATCATCCGCGCTACGAACCATCCCGTTGGGGAGCTGTTGACTAGACTGGGGATCATGACCTCCCCGGCCTCCGAGCCCGCCGTACCCGCCGTATCCGCCGTGCCAGACCTCACCGGCCTGCTGCAGCACACCAGCCACGCGCTCACCAACCGCCTGGCCAACGCCCTCGGCGAGATCGGTCTCAGCCCGCGCGGTTACTGCGTGCTCCTGCACGCGCAGCCGGGCATGATGACGCAGGCTCAGCTCGCGGAGGTCTCCCAGCAGGACAAGACCACGATGGTCGTCACCGTCGACGAGCTGGAGCGGGCCGGGCTCGCCGAACGGCACCCCTCCCCCACCGACCGCCGGGCCCGGATCATCACGGTCACCGACGCAGGCCGCGCGCTGGTCGCCCGCGGGCAGCAGATCACCGCCCGGGTGCACGGGGAGGTCCTCGAAGCCCTTCCGGACGCCGAGCGGACGGTGTTCGTCACCGCGTTGCAGCGCCTGACGGACGGACATTTGGCCACGACCCAGGACTCCCCGCGCCCTGTGCGCCGCGCGCGGCAGTCGCGCCAGTAGGCTCGGACCGTGAGCGACAAAGGGCCCTTCGAACGGGGCACCGACGGCCCGAAAGTGATCGTGGCCGGGGTGGACGGGAGCGAGTCGTCGTGGCGGGCGGCCGCGTACGCCGCCGGGCTCGCGCGGAGGCAGGGGTCACTGCTGGCGATCGTGTACGTGCAGCCGGTCCTGGCCACCGGCGCGGCGTTCGGCGCGCCGGTCGCGGAGGCCACCGCCGAGATCGCCGACGAGCTCAAGGCGGAGATAGAGAAGGCCGTGCAGAGGCTGCGCGGAGCCTTCGCCGTGCGCTGGGAATTCCACACCTTCCAGGGCGACGCCTTCAGCGGGCTGTCGAAGGCGGCGGACGACCTCAAGGCCGACGCGGTCGTCGTCGGCGCCTCGGAGAAGGCCGGGCACCGGATCGTCGGATCGGTGGCGGTGCGCCTGGTCAAGGCGGGCCGCTGGCCGGTGACGGTCGTGCCCTGAGGCCTGTCGCGACGGTGCGCCGTCCGCGGCGCGGGGTCCGCGTGACCTCCGCCGGCCCTCGCCGGCCCTGCCCGGCCTTGCCCGGTCGGGCTCGGGAACGAGGAGGACGCCGCGCGGCCCCCTCCCGCCCCGGCCTCGGCCCCGGCCGCCAGGGAGTGGGCGAGGCCGTCGGGCCCCGGTGACCGGCACGGCATGCGCGGGCACCCTGGCCTGCCGCGGCGCGGGCCCGGACCCCTCTCGCACCCGGCATCCCCCGCGGGCGGTGGGCGGGCGCGTCGTACGGAATAGCGGCCTCATGCCTTCGGTTAGGGTCAGTGGGTTCCGACCGACGGTGCCCCGGAAGCAGGTAAGGGAAGCATGGCCACTGTTGAGCTGACCAAGGACAACTTCGACGAGGTCGTCTCCGCCAACGACTTCGTGCTGATCGACTTCTGGGCGTCCTGGTGCGGCCCGTGCCGGATGTTCGCCCCGGTCTACGAGGCCGCGGCGAAGGAGAACACCGACCTCGTCTTCGGCAAGGTCGACACGGAGGCCCAGCAGGAACTGGCCGCCGCGTTCCAGATCCAGTCGATCCCGACCCTGATGATCATCCGCGACAAGGTCGCGGTCTTCGCCCAGCCGGGAGCGCTGCCGGCGCCGGCTCTGGAGGACCTGATCAAGCAGGCCCGTGCACTGGACATGGACGAGGTCCGGAAGTCCATCGCCGAGGGCGAGTCCGCCCCGAAGTCCTGACACCTGACATCTGACATCTGACATCTGACACAGCGTCAGCCATGGCACGGTCCCCACAGGGGGTGCGCCATGGCCGCTACCGTCGTGGCCCCGTGGGCCGGCGGCCGCCTCGGCGGTCGCCGGCCCGGCCGCGTGGGCGCACTGTCCGCGCCCGGTCTGATCGCATGGCTGGATCTCGCCCCTCGTTCGCCGGGGAAGCCGCCCCCGTGACAGCGGGGATCCCGGGTCCCCCCGGAGCGCCGGAGCCCGTGCCGCCCCTCGCGGAGAGGGGTGACCACGCC
This sequence comes from Streptomyces sp. NPDC088354, assembly GCF_044753585.1. Lineage (NCBI taxonomy): Bacteria > Bacillati > Actinomycetota > Actinomycetes > Kitasatosporales > Streptomycetaceae > Streptomyces > Streptomyces sp. NPDC088354. The sequence continues at coordinate 282,943 of NZ_JBIVNJ010000003.1, forward strand.
GGACGCCCCGATCCCGGTCCGCCGGGGCCGAAAACGGGCGACCATCGCCGAGATCCCGCCCCCAAGGCTCTGACCTGCCCATACACCCGCTCCGGATGCGCGGATCGGGGGCCCGGTCCACCCTTGATGATGACCGGAACGCAGGAACGCCCACCGGCGCGGGCGGACCTTACGTATCTCGGACGTTCGTCGGGGCGCTCTTGAGCGGTGTGCGCCGAACGGCTTAGGTGGTACGGACACGCGGTAGACGCGAGGTACACACCACCACCTTCGACGGGAGGTACAGGCCATGCCCGCCACCAGTCACCACATGGGGACATCCGAACCGATCACCGAGACAACGGCGGAGGACCACATCCAGGGCATCTGTTTCAAGACCGGCCCGCCGCGCCACATAGGTGTGGAACTGGAATGGTTCCTTCACGACCCGCACGACCCGGCCCGCCCGGTCGGCCCCGCTCGGCTCACCGCCGCCGTGGACGGCCTGCGGACCCTGTTCCTCCGTTCCCGGCTCACCTCAGAGCCCGGCGGACAGCTGGAGCTCAGCTCGCTGCCCGCCACCTCGCTGACCGCGTGCGTGAATGCCGCGGCGGCGGACCTCGACTCCGTACGCCACCGGCTCCGCCAGGACGGCCTGGCGCTGGCCGGGCACGGCCACGACCCGTGGCGGCGGCCGCGCCGGCTGCTCGACGAGCCGCGGTACGCGGCCATGGAGACGTACTTCGACCGGTCCGGACCCGCCGGACGGTCCATGATGTGCTCGACGGCCTCGGTGCAGGTCTGCCTGGACTCCGGCACCGCGGAGCCGGGCCCCTTCGGGCTCGGCAGACGCTGGCTGCTGGCCCATCTGCTGGGCGCCGTCCTCGTCGCCGCCTTCGCCAATTCGCCGCTCAGCGGCGGCCGTCCCACGGGCTGGAAGTCCACCCGGCAGGCGGTGTGGGCCGCGCTCGACCCCGGCCGCACCCTGGCACCGGAGACGACCGGCCCCGATCCGCGGGCCGCCTGGACCGCGTACGCCCTCGACGCGCCGGTGCTGTGCATCCGCGGTGACGAGGGGCCGTGGACGGTGCCGGAGGGGCTCACCTTCCGGCAGTGGATCCGCAGCGGGGTGCACCGGCCGCCCACCACCGCCGACCTGGACTACCACCTGTCCACGCTGTTCCCGCCCGTGCGGCCGCGCGGCTACCTGGAGCTGCGCATGATCGACGCGCAGTCCGGCCGGGACGGCTGGATCGTGCCGCTGGCCGTCGCCACAGCGCTCTTCGACGACGCCGCCGCCTCGGAGATCGCCTATCGCGCGGTCAAGCCCCTCGCCGACGCGGCCGGCCCCGGCCCCGCGCCGCGCAACCCCCTGTGGCGGCGTGCCGCCCGCCACGCCCTGGCCGACCCGGAACTCCACGCCACCGCCGTCACCTGCTTCGCCGCGGCCCGCGAGGCCCTGCCCCGGCTCGGGGCGAGCGACGCCGTGCAGGCCGCGGTGGCCGACTTCACCGAGCGTTTCGTCCTGCGCGGCCGCTGTCCCGCCGACGACCTGCTCGATGCCTTCCAACGCAAGGAGAGCCACTCGTGACCGCACCCGCTCTCGACCCCGAGGCGCTGCGACGGCGGGCGCTTGACGCGCTCGTCACCGCCCGTGAGCGCACCCACGGGCTGACCACCTGCGTCGACGAGCACGAGCTCACGGCGCAGCACTCCCCCCTGATGTCGCCGCTCGTGTGGGACCTGGCCCACATCGGCAACCAGGAGGAGCAGTGGCTGCTGCGGACCGTCGGCGGCCGTGAGGCGCTGCGGCCCGACATCGACCCGATCTACGACGCCTTCGAGCACCCGCGCTCCGAGCGGCCCACGCTGCCGCTGCTGCCGCCCGCCGAGGCGCACGCGTACGCCTCGGACGTGCGCGGGCGGGTGCTGGAGATCCTGGAGCGCGCGCCGCTGCACGGCAACCGGCTGACCGACGCCGCGTTCGCCTTCGGGATGATCGCGCAGCACGAGCAGCAGCACGACGAGACGATGCTCATCACCCACCAGCTGCGCCGCGGCCCCGCCGCGCTGACCTCGCCCGCACCCGCCCCCGCTCCCGCGGACGCGGCCCTGCTGCCCGCCGAAGTCCTCGTGCCCGGCGGCCCGTTCACCATGGGCACCTCCGCGGAGCCGTGGGCGCTGGACAACGAGCGCCCCGCGCACAGCCGGGACGTGCCGCCGTTCTTCATCGACACGGTGCCGGTGAGCAACGGCGCGTACACCGCCTTCATCGAGGACGGCGGCTACGAGGACGAGCGCTGGTGGACCCCGGCCGGCTGGGCGCACGTGCGGGAACACGGCCTGTTCGCGCCGCTGTTCTGGCGCCGTGAGGGCGGGGCGTGGCTGCGCAGGCGCTTCGGGGTGACGGAGCCGGTGCCGGCCGCGGAGCCCGTACTGCATGTGTCCTGGTACGAGGCGGACGCCTACGCCCGCTGGGCGGGGCGCCGGCTGCCGACGGAGACCGAGTGGGAGAAGGCCGCCCGGCACGACCCCGCGACCGGCCGCTCGCGCCGCTACCCCTGGGGCGACGCGGAGCCGGCGCCGGAACTGGCCAACCTGGGCCAGCGCCATCTGCAGCCCGCCCCCGTGGGCAGCTACCCGGCCGGTGCCTCGCCGCTCGGCGTCCGGCAGATGATCGGCGACGTGTGGGAGTGGACGGCGAGCGACTTCCTGCCGTACCCGGGCTTCGCCCCGTTCCCGTACAAGGAGTACTCGGAGGTGTTCTTCGGCTCCGACCACAAGGTGCTGCGCGGCGGTTCGTTCGCCGCCGACGCGGTCGCCGTCCGGGGCACCTTCCGCAACTGGGACTACCCGATCAGGCGGCAGATCTTCTCCGGCTTCCGCACGGCCCGCGACGCGCGTCCGGAGACGGCGTGACGGCCCCCGGGGACGGGACGGCCCCCTGATGTGCCGTCACATCGCCTACATCGGGCCGCCGGTGGCGTTGCGGGACGTCGTGATCGACCCCCCGCACTCGCTGTACCGCCAGTCGTGGGCGCCGCGCCGCCAGAAGTACGGCACGGTCAACGCCGACGGCTTCGGGCTCGGCTGGTACGCGCCGGGCGACCCGGTCCCGGCGCGCTACCGGCGGTCCGGGCCGATCTGGGACGACCCCTCGTTCGCGGACGTGTGCCGGGTGACGCGGTCCGGCGCGCTGCTCGGCGCGGTCCGCGACATCACGGAGGGATCGGCCGCCGACGAGTCCGCCGCCGCCCCGTACACGGCGGGCCCGTGGCTGTTCAGCCACAACGGCGCCCTGCGCGGCTGGCCGCACTCGGTGGCCGAGGCCGCCCGCTCGCTGCCGGCCGAGGAGTTGCTGACCCTGGAGGCACGCTGCGACTCCGCGCTGGCCTGGGCCCTCACACTGCAACGGCTGCGAGCCGGGGCGCCCCCCGACGAGGCGCTGGCCGACACCGTCGGCCGGCTCGCCGCCCTGACCCCCGAATCCCGGCTCAACTTCCTTCTCAGCGACGGCCGTTCCATCGCCGCCACTGCCTGGGGGGACACCCTCTGGTATCTGGCGGAACCCGGCCGCAGCGTCGTCGTGGCCTCCGAGCCGTACGACGACAGTCCCCGCTGGACCGAGGTGCCCGACCGCCATCTGCTGTACGGCGATCCCACCGAGGTCCTGCTGATCCCGCTCAAGGAGCCGCACCTGTGAGCCCCTTCACTCTCACTCGCACCCTGCCCGCGGACGCCACGGCGGCCGCCCTGCGCTCCGACGTGGCGTACGGGCTGAACCGCAGCCCCAAGCAGCTCCCGCCCAAGTGGTTCTACGACGCCCACGGCAGCGAGCTGTTCGAGGAGATCACCCGGCTGTCCGAGTACTACCCGACCCGCGCCGAACGGGAGATCCTGACCGCCAGAGCGGCCGAGATCGCCCGGGCGACCGGGGCCCGCACCCTGGTCGAACTCGGTTCCGGCTCGTCGGAGAAGACCCGCCTGCTCATCGACGCCCTGGGCACCCCCCTGACCTACGTGCCCGTCGACGTCAGCGAGTCGGCGCTCCGCGGCGCCGGGGAGGCCCTGCTCGCCGACCACCAGGAACTGAGCGTCCACGCCCTGGTCGCCGACTTCCAGCACGGCCTCGCGCTGCCGCAGACCCCGGGGCCGCGCCTGGTGGCGTTCCTCGGCGGAACCATCGGCAACCTCCTGCCGGACGAGCGCGCCCGTTTCCTCGGCTCCGTCCGCGCCCTGCTCTCCCGCGGCGACGCGCTGCTGCTCGGCACGGACCTGGTCAAGGACGAGGCGACCCTCGTGGCCGCATACGACGACGCGCAGGGCGTCACGGCCGCGTTCAACAAGAACGTGCTGTCCGTGATCGACCGGGAGCTCGGCGCCGATTTCGACCCGGCCGACTTCGAGCACGTGGCCGTCTGGGACCGCGAGCACGAGTGGATCGAGATGCGGCTGCGGGCCCGCGGGAACGTCACGGTGAAGGTGCCGGCGCTCGACCTCACGGTCGACTTCTCGCGCGGCGAGGAGATGCGCACCGAGATCTCCGCCAAGTTCCGCGAGGAAGGCGTTCGCGCGGAGCTGGCCGCCGCGGGCCTCGCCCTCCAGCACTGGTGGACCGACAGCGAGTCGCGCTTCGCGCTCTCGCTGGCCTTCCCGGCCTGATCCCGCAGCCGAGGCGGCGGTCGAGTGCCCTGGCACCTGACCGCCGCCTCGTGCGTGCGCCGGCTCTGCGGCAGCAGCGGCAGCCGCACATCGCCCTGCATATCTTTCACGAGTAAAACACCTGCTAAACTTATCGTCATGCCTCCCGTCCTCCACCCCCTCCGTGACGCCCTCCGCCTCCGTGCCGACAAGGACCTCTGGCACCACCGGGCCGTCAGCGTGGTCGTCGCCGTGGGAATCGTGGAGGGGGTCCTGCTGGCCCTGGGACGGCTCGATCTGGTGCTCTACGCGGCGGGTGGCGGGCTGTGCGCGCTGTACGCGCACGGGCTGCCGTACGCGGCACGGGCACGGACACTCGCGCTGGTCGTGCTGGGCATGGCGGCCGGGGGCGCGGTCGCCATGACGACGGCCGCGCTGACCGACGCGACGGCGGTGCGGGTCGCCGTCGCCGCCGCGCTCGCCGCGGCGCACAAGGTGGTGTGCGACGCGACGCGGGTCGGGCCGCCGGGAAACGTGATCTTCACCTTCGTCGCGGCGAGCGCCGCGTTCGCGCCGCAGACCCCGGCGCAGGTACCGGAACACGTGGGGCTGATGGTACTGGGCGGGGCGGTCGCCTGGCTGGTGGGCATGGCGCCCGCCCTGGTGCGCCCGTACGGGCCCGAGCGCGCCGCCGTGGCGCGTGCGCTGGAGGCCCGGGCGCACGTCCTGGCGGGCGACGGGAGCCCGGCACGGGCCCGGCACGCGGCGACCGCCGCCGGGAACGCCGCGTGGCACACACTGCGGGCCGCCGGGGCGAGCGCCCACCGCGCGCGGCTGGAGCGCCTGCTGGCACGCGCCGGGGCCACCGGACCCGACGGCGCCCCCCGGCTGACCGCCTGGGCCCGGGAACTGCGCACGACACGGACCCTGCCGGACCCGGGCGCCGCCGGCGGCACGGACGTCCCCGTGAGGCCGGCGCCCGCCCACGGCCCGACCGCGCGGCACCTGCTGCCGATCGGCCTGCGGGTCGGCCTCGGCAGCGCGGTGGCGGGCTGGGCCTCGATGGCGCTCGGCGTGGACCGTCCGTACTGGGCCGTCGTGACCGCCGCCGCGGTCCTCGCCGCCAACACCACACTGTCCTGGCAGCGGGCGCTGCAGCGCGTCGTGGGCAATCTACTCGGGGTGCTGCTGTTCACCCTGCTCGTGCCGTTCACGACCACCGGCGCGGTGGCCCTGATCGCGACCGCGCTGGCCTGCAATGTCGCCGCTGAGGCCACCATCGCCCGCAACTACTGGCTGGCCAGTGCGTTCGTGACGCCGATGGCCATGGTCATGACCGAGTTCGCGGGCGCCCGCCCCGCGGGCCCGCTGGTCACCGACCGCTGGGTGGACACCCTCGTCGGGGCGGTGGCCGGGCTCGCGGTGTGCTTCGCGGTGCCCAATCGGCACGCCGGCCGGCGGGTCGGCGCCGCCCTGGACCGACTGGAGGGCGAGCTCGCCGCCCGGCTGCCCCGGGAGCCCCGGCTCACCGCGGCGCTGCTGGAACTGCGCGAGGCCGTCGACACCGCCTCCGGCGAGTGGTGGAGCGGCCCCCTGCCCGAGGAACGGATCACCGACGCGGAACGGCGCGGCCACCTGGCTCTCGCCGGCTGCCGCGGCGCGGGCCGGTCCGTCACCCCGGCTTGACGACGCGTACGATCATGCGGACGCCGCCGGAGCCGCCGGCGGACCGAGGAAGGACATCGCGCGTGGAGGACGCCGTCGCGACGGTGCTGCGCCAATGGCAGGACGTGCACCCGGAGCTGGACTTCGCGCCCGTCGCCGTGATCGGGCGCCTGAACCGGTGCACCGCGCTCCTGCAGCTCGCCGTCGACGCGCCACTGAACCGCGAGGGCCTCACCCGCCCGGAGTACGACATCCTCTGCGCGCTGCGCCGCGTCGGCGGTGAATTGACGCCCGGACGTCTGGCACGTGAAACTTTCGCTTCGGGAGCGGCGATCACCAAGCGGATCAAGCTGCTGGAGGAGCGCGGCCTCATCGGCCGCCGCCCGGACGACCGGGACCGCCGGGTCTCGCACCTGCGGCTGACCCCCGCCGGCCTGGCGCTCGTGGACCGCCTGCTGCCCGAACAGCTCGCGTACGAAGAGGGATTGCTGTCCGGCCTGCCGGACGGCCCGCGCCAGGGGCTGGCCGAAACCCTCGGCGAACTCCTGCTGCTGCTCGAAGGCCGCTTGGGCGCGCTTTCCGGGTGAAGCGGGCACCGACCGGCACCGCACCCCCAGTGATTCAGCGAGCGCACATCTCCACGCTCCGCAGAGGACATGCCAAGGCAAGGCGCCGACGGGACAGATAGGGGTGTCCCCGTCCCCCTGACCAGGGAATCGCGCCATGACCGCTTCGTACGAACTCGCGCCCGTTGTCGACAACGTAGGCGACCGTCCCCGCTATTCGGTGAGCCTCGCCCAGGACGAGGCCGAGGTGCGGGCCGCGCAGCGTCTGCGGCACCTGGTGTTCGCCGGGGAAATGGGAGCCGTGCTGGACACGCCCGAACCGGGCCTGGACATCGACGCCCTCGACGCCTTCTGCGACCACCTGCTGGTGAAGGACGACCACACCGGCGACGTCGTCGGCACCTACCGGCTGCTGACCCCCGCCAACGCCCGCCGCGCGGGGCGCACCTACTCCGAGACCGAGTTCGACCTCGGCCGGCTCGCCCCCATCCAGCACGACCTCGTCGAGGTCGGACGCTCCTGCGTGCACCCCGACCACCGCGACGGTGCCGTCGTCGCGCTGATGTGGGGCGGCATCACCCGCTACATGGCGACCACCGGCCACAACTGGCTGGCCGGCTGCTGCTCGGTGCCGCTCGCCGACGGCGGCTCGACGGCGGCCGGCGTCTGGGACCGGGTCTCGGCCAAGTACATGGCCCCCGAGGAGTACCGGGTCACGCCGCACCGCCCCTGGGACCCGACGGGCCTGGCCCGCCCGGCCCGCGCCGCGCTGCCCGCCCTGCTCCGCGGCTACCTGCGCCTGGGCGCCTGGGTCTGCGGCGAGCCCGCCCACGACCCGGAGTTCGGTGTCGCCGACCTGTTCATCCTGCTCTCGCTGGAGCGCACGGACGAGCGTTACCTGCGCCACTTCGGCTCGCTCGGCTCCCTCGGGTCCTCGTGATGGCCGCCACGTGGTGGTCGCCGGTCTCCCCCTGCACCCCGCAGGAGTGCGTGACCGGTGAGGCTCCCCTGGTGGGCCGGCTGAGCCGGCTGGTGCGCTACGCCGCCGCGCTCGTGGTGCTGCTGATCGGTGTCGTCCTGGCCGTTCCGGTGGCCGCGCTGTGCCCCCCGGCACTGCGTGACTCCCTGGTCCGCGCCTGGATGCGGTCGGTGGCGGCCGCGTTCGGCATGCGGATCCGGGTGCCGGCCCCGCCGGCGGCGCGCGAGCCCGGCCGGGGGCTGCTGGTGGTCGCCAACCATGTGTCCTGGATGGACATCCTGCTGATCGCCGCCGTCATCCCGGGACGCAACGTCGCCAAGGCGGAGATCCGGGGCTGGCCGGTCATCGGCCCGCTGTGCGTGCTCGGCCGGACCATCTTCATCGACCGCGAGCGGTTCCGGACCCTGCCGGACACCGTCGCCGAGGTGGCGGAGGCGCTGCGCGGCGGGGCGACGGTCGTCGCCTTCCCCGAGGGGAGCACCTGGTGCGGCCGCGAGGAGGGCCGCTTCCGCGGGGCGCTGTTCCAGGCCGCGCTGAACGCGGGTGCCGACGTGCAGCCCCTGCGGATCGACTACCGGCTGGCGGACGGCACGCGCAGCACCGCCCCGGCGTTCGTCGGGGCGGACACGCTGATGGACTCGGTGCGCCGGGTCGTGTCGGGCCGCGGCCTGACCGCGGAGGTGGCGGTGCTCGCGCCGATCACCGCGGGCACCTGGCACGACCGGCGTGCGCTCGCCCGGGCGGCGCACGGCGCGGCGCACCGGGCCGAGGTGCCCGCCGCGCGGCAGCCCGCACCGGTCGCACCGGCCCAACCCGTCGAGGTGATCGAACTGGTCGAGGTGACGGCCCCGGTCGTCATCCCCTCCCCCGTCGTGCAACCGAGCGAGCCGGCCGCGAGTCTTCCCTAGCGACATCCGGTTCCCGGAACCGTCGCTCCCATGGGGGACGCCATGCGCCGACACCACCGACTCGCGGCAGCCGCCGCGGGTCTGGCTCTGCTCACCGGTGCCGTGGCCGCGGTGCCCGCCTCCGCCTCGGCGGGGGCGGCCCCGGCCGCTTCCGGCACCACGGCCGTGAAGGCCACGAACGCCACGAAGGCCACGACCCGGATCACGAACGCCCGGACGGCCACGCACTGCACGTACGACCGGCTCGTGATCGACGCCAAGGGCGCCCTGCCGCCCACCACCGTCAAGCGCGTCACGCGACTGCGCTACGACGGCTCGGGGAGGAAAGTGCCGCTCGCGGGCACGTACTTCGTCGAGATCAAGCTGTCGCCGGCCGCCGCCCACAACGCGGCGGGCGGGAACACCTACAAGGGGCCCCGGCTGACGGCCCTGAGGCTGCCGAAGCTCAAGGGCCTCGCCCTGACAGGTGACTTCGAGGGCGTCGTCACGTTCGGCACCTCGTTCACCTCGAAGCCGTCCTGGACCACGAAGCGGCTGCACGGCCCCGAGCGGTTCGTCGTCGACTTCGGCCACGCCGACACCTGCCGCTGACCGCGCTGCCGGGCCGCGGCGACGGCAGGTCCGTCGCCGCGGCGCCGCCGTGCCATGCCCTCTTGTACGGGCCCTCTCGAGTCATGACAATGTGCATGCCAAAACCGAAAGAACTTCGGTCTCGAGAGGACCCCCCACATGAAACGACCTCTCAGAGGTGCCTTGGCGGCTGTCCTGACCGCTCTCGCGGCAGTCGCCGGCCTCGGGTTGTCCACCGCGCCCGCCTCGGCCACGAGCCGGGACGCCACCGGTGTGCGGACCGCGGCCCCCGCCGCGGTCACCGTGAACTTCGCCGGCACGGTGTCGCTCAGCAACTGCTCCGGCTCGCTCATCCGCTTCCCGGCCTCGGCCTCCAGCGACCCCGCGCTGGTGCTGTCCAACGGTCACTGCCTCACCAGCGGCTTCCTGGACCCCGGCGAGGTGCTGCTCAACCAGTCCTCGACCCGCACCTTCGGACTGCTCAACGCCTCGGGCCGCAACGTCGCCACGCTGCGGGCCACCAAGCTCGCCTACGCGACGATGACCGACACCGACATATCGGTCTACCAGCTCAACCGCACCTACGCGCAGATCCAGTCCTCGTACGGGATCTCCGCACTGGAGCTCTCCGCCGCCCATCCCGTGCAGGGCGCCGCGATCAAGGTGGTCTCCGGCTACTGGAAGACCATCTACACCTGCGCCATCGACGGCTTCGTGTACCGGCTCAAGGAGGGCGACTGGACCTGGAAGGACTCGGTCCGCTACACCTCCGCGTGCAACACCATCGGCGGCACCTCCGGTTCGCCCGTGATCGACACCTCGACCGGCAAGGTCGTGGCGATCAACAACACGGGCAACGAGGACGGTGCGCGGTGCACCCTCAACAACCCCTGCGAGGTCGACCAGAACGGCACCGTGACGGTCCGTCAGGGCATCAACTACGCCGAGGAGACGTACGGCATCGGCGCGTGCGTGACCACCGGGAACCAGTTCGACCTCGGCCTCGCGGGGTGCACGCTCCCCAAACCGTGATGCCGGGCGCCGCTCAACGCTGGTACATCGCGTCGATCTCGGCCGCGTAAGCCTCCTCGACGGCCCGGCGGACGAGCTTGCGCGACGGGGTGACCAGCCCCTCCTCCTCGGTGAAACAGGCGGCCAGCACGCGGAAGGCGCGGATCGACTCCGCCTTCGACACCCGCGTGTTGGCCGCCGACACCGCGCGCCGCACCTCCGCCTCCACCTCCGGGTCGCGCACCAGCTCCCGCAGCCCGGCCGGGGGCCTGCCGCGCAACCGCAGCCAGCGCGCCGCCGCATCGCCGTCGAGCGTCACCAGGGCGGTGACGAAGGGGCGGTCGTTGCCTATGACCAGGCAGTGCTCGATCAGCGGGTGCTCGCGGACGCGCTCCTCCAGGACGGCGGGCGAGAGGTTCTTGCCGCTGGTCGTGACGATGATCTCCTTCTTGCGGCCGGTGATGGTCAGATAGCCGTGCTCGTCCAGAAAACCGAGGTCGCCGGTGGCGAGCCAGCCCTCGCGCAACGCCTCGTCGGTGCCCTGCGGGTCGCCGAGGTAGCCCGAGAACACGGTCGGGCCCTGCAGCAGGATCTCGCCCTCCTCGGAGATCAGCACCGAGGTGCCGGGCACCGGATGCCCGACGGTGCCGTAACGCACCTTCCCGGGCGGGTTCGCGGTGGCGGCGGAGGTGGACTCGGTGAGGCCGTACCCCTCGTAGACCGTCACGCCGGCGCCCTCGTAGAACAGTCCCAGCCGCCGCCCCATCGTCGAGCCGCCGCTGACCGCGTTGCGGACCCGGCCGCCCAGCGCCTCGCGCACCTTGGCGTACACCAGCCGGTCGTAGAGCCGGTGCAGCACACGCAGTGCCGCGCTCGGCCCGGGACCGGTGCCCAGGGCGCGCCGTTCGCGGGCCTCGGCGAAGCGCACGGCGACGTCGACGGCCCGGTCGAAGGCACCGAGGTTGCCGCCCTCCTCGGCTTTGCCCCGCGCGGCGTCGAAGACCTTCTCGAAGACGTACGGGACGGCCAGCAGGAAGGTCGGCCGGAACTCGGCGAGATCCGGCAGCAGCGCCGCGGCCGACATGTCCGGCTGGTGGCCCAGCCGCGCCCCGGCCCGGACCGCGCAGACCTGGATCATGCGGCCGAACACGTGCGACAGCGGCAGGAAGAGCAGCACCGACGGCGGCTCCGCGGTGCCGGTCTCGAAGATCGGCCGCCACTGGGCGATCACGTTGTCGCACTCGGCCATGAAGTTGCCGTGGGTGAGAACGCAGCCGCGCGGGCGGCCGGTCGTCCCGGAGGTGTAGATCACCGTGGCGACCGCGTCCGGGGTGACCGCCAGGCGGTGCCGGTGCACCACGTCCTCGGCGACCCGCTCGCCGTCCGCCATGAGCTGCTTGACGGCGCCGTCGTCCAGTTGCCAGACCCGGGTCACGGCCGGCAGGTGCTCGATCACCGAGCCGAGGGTCATCGCGTGGTCCTCGTGCTCCAGCACGCAGCCGACCGCCCCCGTGTCGTGCAGGATCCAGCGCAGCTGCTCGGCCGAGGAGGTCGGGTAGACCGGGACCGGCTGCGCCCCGATGGTCCACAGGGCGAAATCGAAGAGGGTCCACTCGTACCGGGTCCGCGACATGATCGCGATCCGGTCCCCGAACCGCACGCCGTGCGCCAGCAGCCCCCGCGCCAGCGCCATCACCTCGTCACGGAACGTGGCGGCTGTCACATCCACCCACCGCCCGTCCGCCTTGCGGCCCAGCCGCACCGCGTCCGGCGTCCGCGCCGCGTCCTCGAACAGCACGTCGGCGAGCCCGCCGACATGGGTCGCGGGCACCAGCGCGGGCAGACTGAAGGCGCGCACGCGAGCTCCTCGTGGGGGTTGGAGCGGGCCGGAGCGTAACGTAACGGATCTTTCACGCACTGTCCGCCCGCAGCCGGTCGGGACGGGGCTTCTTCACCAAACCTCCCCCGCCGGCCGATCACGAGAGATCATGGGATGAGGAGGTGACCTCCATGACCACCAGGATCCGACTCCACGGCGGCCCCGGGGACGGTCTGACACTCGGCATCGCCCTGGTAGCCGGGGGGCAGCCCCCCGAGGGCATCCTGTACGACCCGATGGCGATCACCGTGCAGGACGCGGGACTGCACCAGGCGTGGCCGGACAGCGCGGCGTACTACAAGCGCCTGGAGCACATGGCCGACGAGCCCTGGGACTACGCGTACGAGAGCGAGGCCACCGCGCCCCTGGAGTGACCGCCGCGCACCGGCCGCGCGCGGTCACGCGCAGCGACCGCACGGGACGGGAGCCCGGGACCAAGGTCCTCGGTTCCGCCGCCTTTTTGGCCGTGCGCCGCCAGGTTTCGTACAGTTCCCCAGGAAGCAGCGGGAACACACGAACCAGGGAACGACGGCGGGCATGACGGCGACCGAGAACGAGCAAGGCACGGCAACGGCGTGGGAGGGCGTCCCGGGCATCGACCCGGCACGCCTGGAGCTGTGCCTCAGCGTCCTCCGGGAGCTGGACGAGCTGCCCGTGGACCACCCGGACGCGATCACCGTCCGCAAGGCCACGGCGGGCATCTACCGGACCGTGAAGCAGCGCCGCCGCCAGGAGCGGCGGGCGTCCAAGACGGCCCACGACAAGTTCGTCACCGAGGCCACCGCGACCGGCTCCGCGGAGCGGATCGACGACGAGACGCAGGGCCTGCTGCCCTCCTCGTCGGTGCTCGGCGAGATCGCCGGCGTCCTGCAGCGGCCGCGCTCCTGCTACGTGTGCAAGCAGCGCTACGTCGAGGTGGACGCCTTCTACCACCAGCTGTGCCAGTCGTGCGCCGCCTTCAACCGCGCCCGGCGCGACGCCCGCACCGACCTGACCGGGCGGCGCGCGCTGCTGACCGGCGGCCGGGCCAAGATCGGCATGTACATCGCGCTGCGCCTGCTGCGCGACGGCGCGCACACGACGATCACCACCCGCTTCCCCGCCGACGCGATCCGCCGCTTCAAGGCGATGCCCGACAGCGACGAGTGGATCCACCGGCTCAAGATCGTCGGCATCGACCTGCGGGACCCGGCCCAGGTCGTGGCGCTGGCCGACGCGGTCGCCGCCGAGGGCCCGCTCGACGTCCTGATCAACAACGCTGCGCAGACCGTGCGCCGCTCGCCGCAGGCGTACGCCGAGCTGGTGGCCGCGGAGTCCGCGCCGCTGCCGGCCGGCGAGCTGCCCGCCTCCGAGGTCTTCGGCACCTTCGGGAGCGGCGCCCAGCCGGCCCTGCCCGGCCCGCGCCAGGAGAGCGCGGCGCGCGCCCAGGAGGTGACCGAACTGGCACTGGTCAGCGGTTCGGCCTCGCTCGCCCGGATCGAGGCGGGCACCGCGATCGACGCCGGCGGCCTGGTGCCCGACCTGGACCCGGAGAACAGCTGGAGCCGCGGGATCGGCGAGGTCGACCCGGTCGAGATGCTCGAAGTGCAGCTGTGCAACGAGACCGCCCCGTTCATCCTGGTCAGCAGGTTGCGCCCGGCCATGGCCGCCTCCCCCGCGCGCCGCACCTACGTGGTGAACGTCTCCGCCATGGAGGGCAAGTTCAGCCGCGGCTACAAGGGCCCCGGCCACCCGCACACCAACATGGCCAAGGCCGCCCTCAACATGCTGACCCGTACCAGCGCGCGGGAGATGCTGGAGACCGACGGCATCCTGATGACCAGCGTCGACACCGGGTGGATCACCGACGAACGTCCGCACCCGGAGAAGTCCCGGCTCGCCGACGAGGGCTTCCACGCCCCGCTCGACCTCATCGACGGCGCGGCCCGGGTCTACGACCCCATCGTCCGCGGCGAACTGGGCGAGGACCTGCACGGCGTCTTCCTCAAGGACTACGCGCCGACCGACTGGTGAGGCCGTACGGCCGGGCGCGACGGGCCGGGCGCGACTACGATCGACGGTGTGGCTGAGCGCCGACTCGCGCCCTCCGCGCCCGAACTCGTGCTGGAGACCGCCGGGGACAGCCTGGTCCTGGTCCCGGGCAGGATGTACCGCGTCGGCCGTGACCCGGACGGCGAGATCGTCCTCGACGACCCCCGGGTCTCGTGGCATCACGCCGTCCTCCGTACGGTCGCCGGGCAGTGGGTCCTGGAGGACGCCGGGAGCACCAACGGCACCTTCGCGGACGGCAGGAACGTCCGCCAGTGGGGCGTGGGTGCGGGCAGCGTGGTCCGCTTCGGGCATCCGCTGACCGGCCCCTGGGCCCGGCTGACCCGGGCCTCGGCCGCACCGGTCTACCGGCCGCCGCCGATCGCCTCGCCGCTGGCCACCGGGACCTTCCGCCGGCCGACGTCGGTGCGGCCGCTGCCCGACCACACGATCCACATCGGGCGCGCGGCCGACAACGACCTGGTCGTCGAGGACCTGCTGGTCTCCCAGCACCACGCCGAACTGCGGGCGCTGGCCGGCGGCGGCTACGAGATCGTCGACCTGCACAGCCACAACGGCACCTACCTGGACGGCCAGCCGGTGGAGCGGGCGACGGTGCACCAGGGCGACATCATCGACGTCGGCCACACGGTCTTCCGGCTGGTCGGCGACAAGCTGCAGCTGTTCACCGACACCGGTGAAGTGGCGCTGTGCGTCCGCGATCTGTCGGTGACGGTGGAGGACGGCGGCAAGACGCTGCTGGACGACATCTCCTTCCCCGTCGGCGAGAAGAGCCTGCTGGCCGTGGTGGGCCCGAGCGGCTCCGGCAAGTCGACGCTGCTCAACGCGCTGACCGGGCTGCGCCCCGCGGACCAGGGCACGGTGCTCTACGACGGCCGTGACCTCTACCGCGAGTACGCGGACCTGCGGCAGCGCATCGGCCTCGTGCCGCAGGACGACATCCTTCACCTCCAACTACCCGTTCGCCGGGCCCTGTTGTACGCCGCCGAACTGCGCTTCCCCAGTGACACCGCGCAGCGGGAGCGGGAGGCCCGGGTCGACGAGGTGATCGCGGAACTCGGGCTGCAGGCCCGCGCGGGCCAGCCCGTCCACACCCTCTCCGGCGGCCAGCGCAAGCGCGTGAGCGTGGCGCTGGAACTGCTGACCAAGCCGTCCCTGCTCTTCCTCGACGAACCGACCTCGGGCCTGGACCCGGGCATGGACCGCTCGGTGATGACGATGCTGCGCGGCCTCGCCGACGACGGCCGCACGGTCGTCGTGGTGACCCACAGCGTGCTCAGCCTGGAGGTCTGCGACCGGCTGCTGGTCATGGCGCCGGGCGGGCGCATGGCGTACTACGGACCGCCGGACGAGACCCTGCCGTTCTTCGGCTTCCGGCAGTGGCCGGAGGCCTTCGAGGCGTTCGAGAACGAGCGGCGCCGGGACTGGGCGGGCCAGTACGAGTCCTCCGCGCTGCACGACGAGTACGTCACCGACGCGATGGACCAGCTGGAACCGCCGGGTCCCGCCCCGCGCCCGGCCCTGGTGCCGCCCAAACCCCAGCACTGGCGCGGCCAGTGGTGGACGCTGGTGCGCCGCTACACGGCGTCGCTCGCGGCCGACCGCACCTTCCTGGCGATCATGGTCGCGCTGCCGTTCGTCATGGGCGGCATGGCGCGCGCCCTGGCCGGCGGCGCGCTGACGCAGCAGAACACGCTCAACGTGCTGCTGATCCTGTGCGTCGGCTCGGTGCTGACGGGTGCCGCCAACGCGGTGCGCGAACTGGTCAAGGAGCGGGTGATCTACCGTCGCGAGCGTGCCGTCGGACTGTCCCGGTCGGCCTATCTCTGCTCCAAGATCGCGGTGTTGGGCGCGATCACGGTCGTCCAGGGGGTCGTCCTGACGATGGTCGCGCTCGTCGGGGTCCGGCTGAGACCCGGCGGCGGCAGCGGGGTGTTCACCAGCCCGCTGCTGGAGCTCACCCTGGCCGCGGCGCTGCTGGCCTTCACCTCGATGATGCTCGGGCTGGTGGTCTCGGCGCTGGTGCGCAAGGAGGAGGTGACCATGCCGCTGCTGGTGCTCGTCGCCCTGGTGCAGGTCGTCTTCTGCGGCGCGCTGCTGAAGCTGCACGGGGTACCGGGACTGGAGCAGTTCTCCTGGCTGGTGCCGGCGCGCTGGGGGCTGGCCGCGATGGCGGCCACGCTCGATCTGGGCGCCCTGGTGCCGGGACGCATCACCTCCGACCCGCTGTTCCGGCCCGAGCCCTGGGTGTGGGCGCTGGACATGGGCGCGATGGCCGCCCTGTCCGCGGTCATGGCGTACATCGTCGTACGACTGCTGCGGCAGCAGGAACCGGTCGTCATGCGACGGTGAGCCGCCTCACGAAGACCGCCCGCCGGGCGGGCCAGGCGCCACGCCGACCCCGTTCGACCCGACCCGTCGACGGCGCGGCCGGGCCACGAGACTGCCGAGGAGACCCGTGACGGCGCCCCAGCCCGCGGCGAGGCCGACGGCGGCGGCCAGGTCCGGGACGAGGACGACGGAGCCGCCGAGGCCGCCGGTGTCCGAGGGGTCGCCGATACCGAAGAGGGACAGGCCGTAGTGGGCGTCGATCCAGGTGAGGAGGCCGATCAGCAGCATGGCGGCCGCGGCCGTCAGCGCCAGGCGGACCGCGTTGCGGAGATGCCCGGCACCCGGCGGGGCGCGGCGGGCCGCGGCCCATCCGGCAGCGAGCATGGCGACGGCCGCGGCCACGAGGAGCCACCAGGCACGGCCGTCCTGCCGGGTGAGGGAGGCGAGGTCGAGGGTGACGTCGCCGTCGCCGCCGGTGCGCAGGACCCGCGCGAGCGGCTCCGGCATCGGCAGTCCGACGGCGCCCTTCACATGGCCGTGCCAACTGGCGCCCAGGCCCAGTCCGAAGGCGAGCCAGGCGAGGTTCGGCAGCCCGAGGAAGACGACGGCGAGGGTGTCCCCGGCGTCCATCCGGGTGTCGGCCGTGACGAGGGCGACGATCGCCGCCGCGATGACGTACACCAGGAGCACGGCGACCATGGCGCGGACGGCGGGCCGCACCGTGGCGTGCGCCGGCGCGAGCCGCGGCGGCAGCGGGACCCGCCGGGAGACGGCCAGCGCGATCAGGAGGACGACCAGCAGCCACAGCAGCCCGAGGCCCACGGTGGTACCGACCAGGGCGTGGAAGCCGACGGTCGGGGTGGTGCCCAGCAACTGGGCGATCTCGTCGAGGTACGCGTTGCCCGCGCTGAGGGTGAAGCTGTGCCGGGCGCCGTAGACGATCAGCAGGAGGGCGAGGACCCACAACAGGGCCGTCCGCAGGACGATGCGCAGCAGATGCCCGCCGGACAGCACGGCGTGGGACCGCAGGGGCCGCAGGAACGCGTAGGCCGTGACCAGGGCCCCCGCCAGCGCCACGGACAGCGGGACCACGACGACGGCCGCCTGTGTCTCGGCGATGAAGCCCGCGCCGCCGTCCAGGGCGACCCGGCCGCCGACCGCCATGACCACGGTCGCCGCTATGACCGGGACGAAGGCGCCCTGCGGCAACTCCGAGGCCCCGGCGAGCCACAGCCCGAGCGCGGCGACGACCAGCATGACCGCGAAGCCGGCGACGACGACGCCGAGCGCGTGCAGCCAGCCCCGCGCCGGCCCGAGGACGGGGCGGGAGGCGGGGACTTCATGGCGGCTCACGCTGCCAGGCTATGCAGCCGCGGCACGCCCCGCCCGTCCGGAACGCCCCGGATCGCGACTCGGCGGGACCGCCCCTCCAGGGGCCGGGCCCGCGTCCGCGCCGTCCGCACCGCACGGGGCGCGCCGATACGGAACCCGGACGTCCGCCCCCGTGCCGGAGCGTCCGGGACGACCCGGATCCTCCGGTACCCTCAGGGCTCCGGCGGGAACCGCGGGTACGCGCTCAGGAGTGCTCCTGCAGCCGGGGCCCGTACAGGTCGACCATCCGGGCGCGCGCCGCGCCCAGCCGTTGCGCGATGGTCTGGGCGGCGGCGAGCACGACGGCCTGGCCGAGCACCGGGTCGTCCTTGAACAGCTCCCGGACCTCGGCCGCGACGAACTCGTAGGCGCCGACCGTGCCCAGCGCGTGCGCGGCGAGCTGCCAGCGGTAGGGCGGGAACAGCCATGACCAGCCGACCAGTTCACCGGGGCCGAGGGTGTCCACGGAGACCGGGCCGCGACCGGGAACCTCCATGTCGAGGGAGACGGCGCCGGACTCCACCACCCAGAAGCGGTCCGCGAACCTGCCCTCGTCGAAGATCCGCCAGCTCTGCGGGAAGCTCACCCGCTTGGCGTGCTCCAGGAAGACTCGGCGGTGGTGGATCGGCAGTGAGTCCAGCATCGTGACCGTACTGCTCATGGGCGTCCTCCCGTGCCGTCCCGAGTCCTGCACATCAGACTACGGTCACGGGCCCGGCGTCGCAGGCAGGTGACCGGAGAACCAGTCGCGCGCCAGGTGTGCGACCTCGTCGAGTGCGCCTGGTTCCTCGAACAGGTGCGTGGCGCCCGGCACCACGTGCAGCAGGCTGGGGCAGGTCAGCTCCGCCTGGGCGCGCCGGTTCAGCTCCAGGACCACGTCGTCGCGTCCGCCCACGATCAGCAGGGTGGGTGCGCGCACCGTGCGGAGGTCGGGGCCGGCCAGATCCGGCCGGCCGCCGCGGGAGACCACCGAGGAGACCTCCGCCCCCGGCCGGGCGGCCGCCCGCAGCGCGGCGGCGGCGCCGGTGCTCGCGCCGAAGTAGGCGACGGGCAGGTTCTCCCGGCGGGCCCAGCGGGTGACCCCGGCGAGACGGTCGGCCAGCAGTTCCACGTCGAAGACGTTGGCGCGGTCGGTCTCCTCCGCAGGGGTCAGCAGGTCGAACAGCAGCGTGCCGAGCCCGGCCTGGTTCAGGGCGGCGGCCACCGCGCGGTTGCGGGGGCTGTGGCGGCCGCTGCCCGTGCCGTGGGCGAAGACCACCACCGCGCGGGCGTCGGCGGGCATGGTGAGGGTGCCGGCCAGCCGGACCCCGGCGGTCTCCACCTCGACGTCAGTGGTCCGCGGACCTCTGGCCACGGCCTGCTTCAGCAGCCCGGAGACCTCGTCGTCGGCGGTCTGCGAGAAGTCGTGGTACCACTCCCCCACCGCGAAGAACACGGCCGGCACCGACAGGCACACCACGTCGTCGGCGGCGGCCCGCAGCGCGGGCATCGCTTGCGGCGCGGCCACCGGCACGGCCAGCACGACACGGGCGGCGCCCCGGGCGCGCGCCACCTCGCAGGCGGCCAGCGCGGTGGCGCCCGTCGCGACGCCGTCGTCCACGAGGACGACCGTGCGGCCGGCCAGCTCGGTGCGCGGCCGCCCGTCGCGGAAGCGGTGCGCCTGCCGGGACAGCTCGGCCTCCTCGTGCCGCTCGACGGTGTCGATGTCGTCCGGGGAGACATGGCTCATCTGCACGATGTCGTCGCTGAGCACCCGGGCGCCGTCCTCGCCGATGGCGCCGAAGCCGAGCTCCCGGTGGTAGGGGACGCCGAGTTTGCGGACGACGATGACGTCCAGGGGGGCGTGCAGGACCTGCGCCACCTCGTAGGCGACGACGACGCCACCGCGTGGCAGGCCGAGCACGACGGGGTTGTCGTCCTCCAGATGCCGCAGCCGCCCGGCCAGCTGCCGTCCGGCATCCGCGCGATCTGTGAAGTGCATGGTTCACCCCCGCGAGCGGGACATGCGGGACTCCTTACGGCCTACCCTGAATAGTGTCCAGCAAGCAAACGGCAGGGACCGCGCGATGCCCGTGCTCGTCGGAACGTCCGGGTGGCAGTACAAGGACTGGCGAGAGGTCCTGTACCCGCCGGAGGTCCCGCAGCGGCTGTGGCTGGAGGAGTACGCCCGGCACTTCCCGACGGTGGAGAGCAACAACGCCTTCTACCGGCTGCCGTCCCGGGAGACCTTCGCCGCCTGGCGCGAGCACACCCCCGACGGGTTCGTCATGGCGGTCAAGGCCAGCCGGTACCTGACCCACATGAAGCGGCTGCGCGATCCCGAGGAGCCGGTGCGCCGGCTGCTGACGCACGCCGAGGGGCTCGGCGACCGGCTGGGGCCCGTACTGCTCCAGCTGCCGCCGAACCTGCGCGCGGACGGGCGGGTGCTCGACGGGTGCCTGCGGTGCTTCCCGCGGGAGGTGCGGGTGGCACTCGAACCGCGGCATCCCTCGTGGTGGATGCCGGAGATCCGGGCCCTGCTGGAGCGGCACGGCGTCGCCCTGTGCTGGGCCGACTGGCGGGCCCGTCCGGCGACGCCACTGTGGCGCACGGCGGACTGGGGCTACGTGCGGTTCCATGAGGGCATCGCCCGTCCCTGGCCGCGATACGGGGCGCGGGCCCTCACCACCTGGGCCCACCGCATCGCGGACACCTGGCCGAAGGACTCCGACGTGTTCGTCTACTTCAACAACGATCCGGGCGGCGCGGCGGTCCTGGACGCCGACGCCTTCACCGCGGCGGTCTCCGGGGTGGAGCCGTCGTGATCCGGCGCAGTGTAATCGTCTCCGGCGACGTGCAGGGCGTGTTCTTCCGCGATACCTGCCGGCGCACCGCGCTGGAGGAGGGGGTGAGCGGCTGGGTGCGCAACCTGCCCGACGGCTCGGTGGAATCGGTCTTCGAGGGCTCCGCCGAGGCGGTCGGGCGGATGGTGGAGTGGGCCCACGAAGGGTCTCCCCTGGCGATCGTCGACCGGGTCCGCGTCCACGAGGAGGAACCCGAGGGCCTCACGGGTTTCGAGATCCGCCCGACTCCGTGGCGCGACTGAGCAGCAGCGACCGGCTGGGCTCGTCGGCCCAGAGGGAGTGCGGGTCCACGTGCGGGCGGAGCAGATCGGTGAGCGGGCCGTCGGCGCGGTCGTTGAGGGCGTCCGAGGCGATCTTGCGCGCCACTCCGGCGAGGAAGTCGGCGAGCTGCACCCGCGGGTCGGACCGGGACTCTACGAGGGTGAGCGACGCGAGCCGGGACGGCGGCGGCAGGATCGCCACCAGCCGGCGGACGCGTTCGGCGGTGAGCGTGTTCTGGCGGTCGTGGACGACGGACACGGGGTGTCCGTACCGGCCGAAGTGCGCGACGGTACGGGCCAGGGACGGGAGCAGCGGGTCCAGTTCCGGCACCGACGGCGACCCCTCCAGGACGCGGGCCCGGAACGCCTCGGCGCGGGGGCGGGTGTGCCGCAGCCGCGCGGCCAGGGCGGTGCCGGGCAGGGTGTCGAGGGTGCGGAAGAAGGCGTCGACGGGCGCCGGCCCGGCGTCCCGGTTGCGGGTGCGGACGAGGTCGTTGGCCGACTCCAGGAACGCGCGCCAGCGCGCGGCCGGGAGCGCGCGGCGGCCCTCGACGTAGAGCGGCGCGGCCTGGTCCCGGTCGTCGAGCAGTACGTCGGCGACGCGGCGGACGACGAAGAACGCCTTGTCGGTGAGGTGGACCCGGGCGTCGGGCGGGAGCGGTCCGGACGGGCCGAGGAACCACTCCAGGACGGGCCGGTGCTTCTCGCGCAGCAGGTGGTTGGCCTTGTACTCCACAGCCGGGGAGCGGATCCGGTCGCGCATCACGCGCAGGCAGGCGTGTGCCTCCGCGGGGTCCAGCCGTACGCCCGCGTGGGCGAACACGTCGGTGTTGCCGCCGATGAGGTTCTCGCCGTCCGACCCGGATTCGTCGCAGGCGATCTCCAGGACGGGAACCGTCGTCACCGCGCCCTCCCTGGTCGTCCGGCCGTCGCTGTCATCCTCGGTGATCGGGGCGGCGCGTTCCAGGGGATTTCCGCGCGGTGGATCGCGGGGCGGGCGCGCGGCCCGTGGGACGTCGGTACTTCTCCTCAGCCGCGGCCCGGCCCCGGGCTTCCTGGGCCGGGAAAATATGGGTCATCCTCCCGATGCCCGCGGGCCCCGGCTCCTGTCAGCATCGACAGGGCAGGCGAACAGGATCCGAATCCGCGCGGGGCAGCCCTCGTGCGCGAGGCAAGCGAGGCCCCCCACTCCATGAACCACCGCACGCAGGGGGCGACATGACCCTGCCCCTGTCCCCGGCCTCCCCGGCACGGCCCCGGACCGGTGCCGACGCCCCGGCCGCCACGTACGCCCTCCGCGCGGGAAGGATGTTCGACGGCTTCACGCTGTCCGGCCCGGTGACCGTGCGGGTCCGGCGCGACCGGGTCCTCGCCGTGGACCGGACGGGTTCGATCCCGCCCGGCGTGCCGCTGGTCGACCTGGGCGACGACGTGTGCCTCCTGCCCGGACTGGTCGACGTGCGCGCCCACCTGGCGTTGGACGCGGGGCCGGACCCGGTGGGCTCGCTCGTCGCGGCGGACGACGAGCGGCTGCTGGCGCGCATGCGCGTCGCGGCCCGCACGGCGCTGCACGCGGGGGTCACCACGGTCAGGGACGTCGGGGACCGCGGCTTCCTCGCCTCGGCCCTGGCGGAGCGGACCGCCGCCGATCCCGGCCTGGGGCCCGAGATCCTCGCCGCGGGGCCGCCGATCACCACACCCGGGGGCCACGGTCATGCCCTGGGCGGCGCGGCGGTGGGCACGCGCGCGCTGGTCGAGGCCGTGCGGGAGCGCCATGCCCGGGGGTGCTCCCTGGTGACGATCGTCGCGAGCGGGGACGTCCGCACGCCGGGCTCGGACCCGCGTCGTGCACAGTACACGCGCGACGAACTGCGGACCGTGGCCGACGAGGCCCATCGCCTCGGCCTCCCGGTGGCGGCGCACGCCCACGGCGTGGTGGCGATCGAGGACGCGCTGGCCGCGGGAGTGGACAGCCTGGAGCACGCGTCGTTCCTCGGCGGCCACGGGGCGGTCGAGGAACTGCGGCTGCAGGCCCTCGTCGCGGGGAGCGGGACCTTCGTCAGCATGACGCCGGTCAGGGAGCCGGGGGCGTACGCCGACACCGTCCACGCGGCCTACCGTGCCCTGATCCGGCTCGGCGCCCGGATCGCCGTGGGCTCGGACGCGGGCACGGCGTGCAACCGGCCGCACGACAGCCTGCCGTACGCGCCGCTGGAACTGACCGCGCTCGGCGCGTCCCCGCTGGAAGCCCTCAAGGCCGTCACCAGCCGGGCGGCGGCCCTGTGCGGGGTCGGCGGCCGCAAGGGCCGCATCCGGGCCGGTAGCGACGCCGACTTCCTCGCCGTCGGCGGCGACCCCCTCGCCGGACTCGCCGCGCTCCGCGACGTGCGCGCCGTCTTCCGCGCGGGCGTCCGGATCCGCTGACGGCTGCGCCGCTACCCGTGGCGGCCGAGGCTGTCGCGGTCGACCGGCGGGAGGTAGTCGCGCACCAGGGTGCGGTCCCACCAGGCGCCCGTGGTGCGCAGGGTGTGCCAGTCGGTGAAGCGGTAGTGGTAGAGCCGGGCCCGCACGTGGGTGGGCGGGGCGTGCGGGAACGGGTTGCTGCGCAGCAGCCGCAGGGTGCCGGGGTCGTTGTCGAGCAGCTTGCCGACGAACGGCAGGAACCAGGGCCAGGCGTAGGCCGAGGAGATCCCGGCGAACCACATGAGCCAGTCCAGGCGCAGGTGGAACGGGGCGAACTGGCGGGGCATCCGGCGGGGATCGGTGGGCTTGCCCTTGAAGCCGTACTCCTTCCAGACGGTGCCGGGTCCGAGCTCCGCGGCGTCGGTGCCCTCGACGACGACCTCCATGCGGACGCGGTTGACGCTGCCGAAGGCGCCGTAGGAGTTCACCAGGTGCAGCCGGTTGAAGGACACGTTCATCATCTGGCCGCGCGAGACCAGGTTGCGTGCGGGCCACCAGCTGAGCAGGACGACCAGCGCCGTGGCGGCCAGCACCAGGCCCTCGTACCAGCCGGGCGCGGGGGCGGCGGCGCGCGCGGGGGGCGCGGCGAGCAGGGAGCCGTCGACGGCGGAGACGGCGAGCACGATGGTGAGCCAGTTCAGCCAGGCGAAGTTGCCGGACACGACCAGCCAGAGCTGGGTGCCGATCACGATCGCGGCGGCGATGCTCGCCACCGGTTGCGGTGTGAACAGCGCGACCGGGACGACGAGTTGCGCGAAGTGGTTGGCCGCCGTCTCCACGCGGTGCACCGGCCGGGGCAGCCGGTGGAAGAACCAGCTGAGCGGGCCGGGCATCGGCTGCGTCTCGTGGTGGTAGTCCAGGCAGGTCAGGTCGCGCCAGCAGGCGTCGCCGCGCATCTTGATCAGGCCCGCGCCGAACTCGACGCGGAAGAGCAGCCAGCGCATCAGCCACAGGACGAGCACCGGGGGGCCGGTGTCGTCGTTGCCGAGGAAGACGGCGAGGAAGCCGGCCTCCAGCAGCAGGGACTCCCAGCCGAACGCGTACCAGGTCTGTCCGACGTTGACGATGGACAGGTAGAGCAGCCACAGCGCGGTCCACATCAGCATGGCCGCCCAGAGCGGCACGAGGTCGGCCGCCCCGGCGGCGACGGCGGCGGACAGCGCGGCACCGCCCCAGGCGACGGTCGCGAAGAGGCGGTCGGAGTACCGCCAGTGGAACAGGCTCGGCGCGTGGGAGAAGGGGACCCGGGCGGTGAACCGGGGCACGGGCAGCAGGCCGTGCTCACCGATGAGGGCGCGGAACTGGTGCGCGGCGCCCGCGAAGGCGACGAAGTACAGCACGGCCAGGCCGCGCTGGATGACGACGCGGCTCAGCCAGTACTCGGGAGCCGTGAACCACTCCATGGCGCTCCCGGCCGGTCAGGGGTGATCGCTGATCAGCGACAGCAGCCCGCCCTCGGGATCGCGGATGCCGGCGACGCGCCCGTAGGCGCTGTCGATGGGCTCGCCGGTGATCTCGGCGCCCAGTTCCTTGGCGCGGGTGACGGCCGCGTCGACGTCGTCGACGGCGAAGAAGACGTGCCAGCGCGGCCGCACCTTCGGGTCGGCCGCCGCCTCGACCCCGCCGCCGCGGATGCCCGCCACGCTGTGGCCGTCCACGTACAGCACGACGCGGTCGTTCTCCCACTCCACCATGTAGCGAGGGCCGCGCCGGTCCCAGTGGAAGACCTCGCCGTAGAAGAGGGCGGCCGCAAAGGCGTCGCGGGTGCGCAGCTCGATCCAGGTGGGCGCCCCGTGCATGCGCAGCTTGCGCGGCGGGCCCTGCTCGCCCTCCCAGATGCCGAACGCCGCGCCCATGGAGTCGGCGACGAGCGCCAGGCGCCCGGCGTCGAAGTCCAGCGGGCCGACGGCGACCGTGCCGCCGCGATCGCGGATGTCGGAGGCGGTGGCGTCCGCGCTCTCCACGCCGAAGTAGGTCGTCCACGCGACCGAGGTCTCCCAGTCGCGGGCGATGGCCCCGATGCCCGCGACCTCGGTGCCGTCGATCATCGCCCGTTCGTACGGTCCCCAGCGCGACGGGCCCGGTTCGAAGGTCCACCCGAGCAGCGGCCCGTAGAACGCCTTCGCCACGTCCAGGTCGCGCGCCATCAGACTGACCCAGCAGGGTGCGCCGGCCACGCAGCAGATCTTCGTGGTGGACACGTCCTGGCCTCCTTGATCGTCGCCCGTTCCAAGGATGGGGGCAGCGGGTCAGGTGGGCATCTTCGACGGGCCCGCCGCACGGAGGCTGCCGCGCGGACGGCGCGCCGGGCTCAGTGCCCGAACAGGTGCATTCGACTGCGGCGCGAGGGCACAGCGGTGGTGGTCTTCCCGGTGGTGGTCGTGGTGGTGTCGGCGGTCCCGGCGTCCGTGGTGCCGGCCGGGGTCGCCGCGGCGGCCTCGTGCGCCCGCGCGCGCCGGCGCAGGGCGCGCAGCTCGGCACGGCGGCTGCGCGAGCGTCCGGCGCCCGCCATCGCCATGCCCGCGGCCACGCAGAACACCAGGCCGAGGGCGATACCGGCGAGGAAGACGCCGAGGGTGTTCAGGGTGGCGATGTCGGTTCCGAACATCGTCACGGTGTAGTCGGGCCCTCCGGAAAGGTTGTCCGAGATCAGGAGCCCGGTGAAGGCGGCTGTCGCGCCCATCAGCAGAAGTCCCAGCAGCAGCATCGTGCTCTCCTCGATGTCCTGGCCGTGGTTCTGGTCCGTTGTCCGTCGCCTACCCCGAGCGGGGTCACGGATGCCTATCGCCGTTCTTGCGCAGGAAACGGCGCAGCCGGGTGAGGGGCCAGGTGTTGATCACGTCGTCCTTGGTGAGGCGGCCGCGCTGGGCGGTGCCGACGCCGTAGCGCATGAAGTCCAGGTGGAGGGTGGAGTGGGCGTCGCTGTCCACGGCGAACCGCACACCGTGCCGGCGGGCACGCAGGATGAGCTCGTCACCGAGGTCCAGCCGGTCGGGCTGGGCGTTGACCTCCAGCGCGGTGCCGGTTCGCGCGCAGGCGGCGAAGACCTCGTCGAAGTCCGCGTCGACGGCCGGGCGCCTGCCCAGCATCCGGGTGGTGGGGTGGCCGATGATGTGGACGTGGGGGTTCTCCGCGGCCCGCACCAGCCGCCGGGTGAGCGCGGCGCGGTCCTGGTGGAAGTGCGAGTGGATCGAGGCGACGCACAGGTCGAAGCCCGAAAGGAAGGCGTCGGGCCAGTCCAGGCCGCCGTCCGGGCCGATGTTGAGCTCGGTGCCGTGCAGGACGCGCATGCCGCGGTGGGCGCGGTCCAGGGCCCGGACGCGTTCGCGCTGGGCGAGGATCTTCTCGTCCGTCATCCGCTGCATGTACAGGTCGGGCGCGTGGTCGGTGACGGCGTAGTACGCGTAGCCGCGGCGCGCGGCGGCCTCGACCATCTCCTCCAGGCCGGACACTCCGTCGGTGAGGTCGGTGTGGGTGTGCAGGTCGCCGCGGATGTCCCGCTCGGCGACCGGCTCGGGGAGCCCGCCCGCCAGCCCCTCCTCGATCTCCCCGCGGTCCTCGCGCAGGGTGGGCGGTATCCAGGGCAGGCCGAGCCGCGCGTAGACCTCCTCCTCGGTGCGGGAGACGATCAGCTCGCCGGTCCCCGCGTCGAAGAGCCCGTACTCGGAGAGCTTGAGCCGGTGGTGCACGGCGAGCGCACGGGTGCGGATGTTGTGCGCCTTGGAGCCGGTGAAGTACTGCATCGCGGCGCCCCAGGAGTCCGGCGGCACCACCCGCAGGTCCACCTGCAGGCCTCGGGTCGTACGGATCGAGGTCTTCTTCTCCCCGCGCGCGATGGTCCCGGCGGCGTACGGCAGACGGGTGAACGCCTCCATGAAGGGGGCGGACCGCTCGGCGGCGACGAGGACGTCCACGTCGCCGATCGTCTCGCGCATACGGCGCAAGGAGCCCGCGTAGGCACAGCGCCGGCACCCGGGGACCTCCGACAGGGCCGCGACGACCTCCTCGGCGAGCCCGGTGGCGACGTTCAGGGACACCCGGCCGCCGGAGGACCGCATCAGGCCGATGCCGTGCAGGATGTTCTCCTCGGTCCGGGGGCCGAAGCCGGGCAGGCCGCGCAGCCGCTCCTGCTCGATGGCCTCGGCCAGTTCGGGTACGGAGGCGATGTGCAGCTCCTTGTAGAGGGTCATCGCGCGCTTGGGGCCGAGCATCGGGATCGCGGTCATCTCCCGGACGCCCGCCGGGATCCTGGCGCGCAGTTCCTCCACGGCCGCGACCTTGCCGGTGCCCAGGTACTCGGCGACCTTGTCGGCGACGGACCTGCCGACACCGGGGATCTCGCGCAGCGCCTTGCCGTCGAGCCGGGAGACGTCCTCGTGGTGGCCGCCGATGGCGCGGGCGGCCTTCTCGTAGGCGCGTGCCTTGAAGGCGTCGCCACCGGTGATCCTGACGAGGTCGGCGTACTCCTGGAGCAGGGCTTGGACCTCGTCGTTGGCCCTGGCCATGCAGGGCGCCTTCCCGGCCGCCGCCGCGGGCTAACCCGCGGGCACTGTCCTTCCCCTCGCGGCGGGACGGGCCGTGAGGCACGGTGGAGGAAGCCGGAACCATCCGCCCACGGCCCAGGGAGACCGTCATGACCGACCACACCTACCGGGTGACCGAGATCGTCGGCTCGTCGGACGTGAGCGTCGACGCGGCCATTCGCAACGGGCTCGCCCGGGCATCGGAGACGCTGCGCAATCTGGACTGGTTCGAGGTCACCCAGATCCGCGGCCACTTCGAGAACGGGCAGGTCGGCCACTTCCAGGTCGGGCTGAAGGTCGGTTTCCGCCTGGAGTCCGCCGGCTGACCCGCCGGCGCCGGCGGCCGTTGTCAGTCCCCTGGGGCAACATGGCGGGTGCCGGTACCAGCTCGGGCCGGTCGCCTTCCAGGGAGGGACCGTTCATGGTCGCGTTCCAGCTCACGATCGACTGCGCCGACCCCGCGGCACAGGTGCGCTTCTGGGCCGCGGCGCTGCGGTACAAGCCGGAGGACGCTCCCGCCGGCTTCCCCACCTGGCGGGAGTACTGGCTGAGCATCGGCGTCCCCGAGGAGGAGCTGGGCGACTCCGACTGCTGCGACTCGATCGTGGATCCGGAGGGGGCCGGCCCGCGGATCTGGTTCCAGCAGGTGCCCGAGGGCAAGTCCGGGAAGAACCGGCTGCATCTGGACGTGAAGGTGGGCGGGCGCCGGGAGGACGTCCCCTTGGCGACCCGCAAGGAGCGCGTCGACGCCGAGGTGGAGCGGCTGCTCGCGGCGGGTGCCTCCCGGCTGCGGCTGCTGTCCACGCCGGGGATGGACCACTACGGGGTGGTGCTGCGGGACCCCGAGGGCAACGAGTTCTGCGTCGTCTGAGCCGCCCCCGGGCAATTCCCCCCGGCCGTGGGGTGAGTTCACCGGCCGCCGTCGCGACGGCGGCGCCAGAGCCGGCGGGCCACGAGGGCGGCGAGCAGCACGCCCAGGGCGATCAGCAGGTACACCTGCGAACGGGTGACCCAGGAGTAGACCGACCCGAGCCGGGTGCCCGCCGCGAAGCCGATGCCCGCCCAGGCGCCGACCCACAGCAGGGCCCCCAGCGTCGTGCAGCCGAGGAACCGCCACCAGGGCATGCCCGCGGTGCCGGCGATGATGCCCTTCGTCTGCCGCAGGACGTCCAAGAAGCGCGCGAAGACGATCACAAGGTCGGCGCGGCGGGCGAAGAACGCCTCCCCGCGCGCGAAGCGTGCCGGCGTCAGCAGCACGTAGCGGCCCCAACGGTGCACGAAGGCCCGCCCGCCGCTGCGTCCGATCAGGTAGCCCAGGCAGTCGCCCAGCACGGCGGCGGCCGCGGCGACCGCGACGACGCCCGCGAGGTCCATCCGCCCGGTGCCCGCGTAGGCGGCGGCGACCACCAGGATCGTCTGGCCCGGCACGGGGACGCCGCAGTTGTCGAGGAGCACGAGCACGCCGACCGCCAGGTAGCCGTAGTCGTCCAGCAGCGGCGCCAGATCGGCCAGCGGCCCGGGCAGCGGAGGCGGGACGCCCGCCTTCACCGCACGGCGGCACGGACGGCCGTCTTGGCCCCGCACCCGGCCCCCGCGGCGCACAACTCCCGCGCCGCGGCGAGAACTCCGCTCCCGCGCACCGGCCGTACCGCTCGCGCCATGGGCACCTGCACCTCGCTCGCCGGGATCGGACAACTTCCGCGCCGCACCATGAAGCTCCGTGCCGGGGCGGGGACCCGGCTCCCAAGGCGTGTCGGGGACGGGATTCACACCGGCGGGCTAGGCCCGGTCGTCACATGGGCGCCGGCTGCCCGGAGGGCGGGCCCCGCGGGTCTCCCGGCCACCCCCGGGAGGTGCCCCCGGGTGCGGTGCATCGCACGGCGGAGAGTCGCCCTCGTCGTGGGCCGCTCGGACGGTGCGGCAACTCCCCCGGGCCGGCGGCCGGGGCAGTGCCGTGCCAGGCGCAGCGGGGTGGGGGCACCTCCCAGCGGCAGCCAGGGGAGGGAAGGTGACGACAAGGCCGAGGACGCGCCCACGCCGGACCGCCCCGGCCGCCGCCGCCCTTCGCGGCGGCACTTTCGAAACACGCGCTGGCGCACCGTCCGCGCTCCGCTGCCCGGGCCGTGCGGCCGGGGATAGTGGCTGTGTGCCCGCCGGCCTCCCCCCACGCGCCGCCGACCTCGTGCGGCTCAACAGCGACCCGATCGCCGTGCAGACGGTGCGCTCCACGGTGGCCGCGGTCCTGTCGTACGCCGTGGCCGTCTGGGTGCTGCCCAACCCGGCGCCGCTGACGGCCCCGCTGACGGCGTTGCTGGTCGTCCAGGTCACTCTCTACACGACTGTGACGACGGGCATCCGCCGGGTGCTCAGCGTGGTGGCGGGCGTGCTGATCGCGGTGGGCTTCAGCGAGCTCATCGGGCTCACGTGGTGGAGCCTCGGGCTGATCATCCTGGCCTCGCTGGTGACCGGGCACTTCATCCGGGTGGACGAGTTCGTGGCCGAGGTGGCGATCAGCGCGATGCTGATCCTGGCGGTGCCGGCCCCGTCCGGGGAAGCCGTGGACCGTGTCATGGAGACGCTGGTCGGGGCGGCCGTGGGCGTGCTGCTGAACGTGGTCGTGCCCCCGCCGGCGTTCGTCGAGCCGGCCGGTGAGGCGGTGCGCGAGCTGGCCGAGCACATGCGGCTGCTGATGGTCCGTATGGGTGGCGAGCTGCGCGCCGGCGCGACCGCCGAACGGGCCCGTACATGGCTGATGGAGGCCCGGCGGCTGGACAACGAGATCGCCCGCTTCGACGCGTCGCTGCGCCGGGCGGAGGAAGGCACCCGGCTCAACCCCCGGGTCAGGCCGGCGGAGGGCGCGATGGCCCGGCTGATCCTGCGCAGCGGCCTGGACACCCTGGAGGTCTCGACGGTCCTGATGCGGACGCTGTGCCGCTCCCTGACCGAGATGGAGCGGGAGCGCGGGCCGCGGGAGCCGCTGTTCTCCCAGGAACTCGCCGACGGGATGGACGAACTCTTCGCCGACATGGCCGATGCCGTCGACAGCTACGGCCGGCTGATCGCGGCCCAGGTGACCGCGGGCGCCGAGCAGGCGGAAGCACGGCTGGAGGACGCCTTGCGACGCGGCCGGGAGGAGCGCGACCGGATCGCGGCACTGCTGTGGGCGGAGACCGAACGGCGCTGGGAGAACTGGGATCTGCACGGGGCGCTGCTGGCCAACATCGACCGGCTGCTGAACGAGCTGGACCTAGAGCAGCGCTCCCGGTGGCTGTCGGAGCAGTTGGTCGCCGCCGCCCCCTCCTCGAAGGGGATGTCCGCCCGGGTCCACCGACGGGCCCGTGCCATCACCGGCCGGCTGCGGCGGGGCGCGGCGCGCGGCCGCTGATCGCACAGACGGTCCCTCATGCCGCCGGACGGGGGAGGCGGCCGTCGGACCTGACGCCGGTTCCGCAGGTCCAGTACGCCTCGCACGAAGGGCAGTTGACCCCGAGAGCCGGGGCGGCAAGCCGCGCCGGTGCCAGGCTGTCACCGAGTCAGGAAGGCTCCTTCCGTCTCGTGGCAGTGCGTCACTTCCTTGGCCACGTTGTCGCCCGGACGCTCCGCTCGACGGGCGGGCTCCGGCGGGGGGACGTACGACTGATCGCAGAGGCGGCGACCGCCGCCGACCACGCGTCCGAGGAGAGGACCCTCATGCGAACCAGTCTGACGCGCCGCACCGCTCTCGGTGTCGCCACCGGACTCCTGGCCACCGGCCTGATCGCCGCGAGCGCCGGCTCGGCCGCCGCCGCCGGCCACACGGTGCTCCGCGACAGCAGCAGCCAGACGCGGCTGCTCGACGAGGATGACGACAACGGCGGGAACGACGACGCCGCCGACAACTCGGTGGACAACGGCGGCAATGTCGACCCGGCCGACAACAGCGGCACCCTCGCCGGCGACGGCCCGGCCGACAACGCGGTGGACAACGGCGGGAACGTCGACCCCGCCGACAACTCGGTCGACAACGGCGGCAACCTCGACGCCGCGGACCCGGCCGCCGACCCGGCCGCGGACCCGGCCGACAACGGCAGCAACCTCGACCCCGCCGACAACGGCGGCAACCTGGACCCGGCCGACAACACCCTCGCCGGCGACGACCCCGCCGACAACGGGGTCGACAACGGCGGCGACGACCTCGGCGCCCGTGACGGCGGCGACCTCGGCGGCGAGGGCTTCGGCGGCGGCAACGGCGGCGGCGAGGGCTTCAGCGGCGGCTTCGGCGGCGGCAACGGCGGCGGCTTCGGCGGCGGCAACGGCGGCGGCTTCGGCGGCGGCGGCGAGGGCTTCGGCGGCGGTAACGGCGGCGGCGGCTTCGGCGGCGGCGGCTTCGGCGGCGGCTTCGGCGGCGGCTTCGGCGGCGGCTTCGGCGGCGGCTTCGGCGAGGGCGGCCGTGGCGGCTTCGGCGGCGGGAACATCGGCGCCGGCAACTTCGGCGGCGGCAACCTGGGTGCCGGCAACTTCGGCCGCGGGAACATCGGCAGCGGCAACTTCGGCCGCGGGAACATCGGCAGCGGCAACTTCGGCGGCTTCGGCGGCTTCGGCGGCGGCTTCGGCGAAGGCGGCCGTGGCGGCTTCGGCGGCAAGGGTGGTGGTCACGGCAGGAACAACGGCTTCGGGTACAGCGTGATCCGCATTGACGACTATGGCTTTGGCAACGGCTTCGGCCGCGGGTTCGGCTTCGGTGGCTTCGGCGGTCGCGGCGGCTTCGGCTTCGGCGGTCTCGGCCTGAACCGTGGCTTCGGCTTCGGCGGCCTCGGCCTCGGCCGCGGCTTCGGCTTCGGCGGTCTGGGCCTCGGTCGTGGCTTCGGCTTCGGCGGCTTCGGCGAGGGTGGCCGCGGCTTCGGCGGCGGCGGCTTCGGCGAGGGCGGTCGCGGTGGCCACGGCGGCCACGGCGGCGGCAAGGGCCACAAGTTCGGCGGCCACGGTGGCGGCTACGGCGGTGGCTTCGGCGGTGGCTTCGGCTACGGCCGCGGCTTCTCGAACTTCGGTCTGCTCAACGTGATCTTCTGACACTCGCCCACAACGGAAAACAACGAGGGCCGGGCGGAACATTGTGTTCCGCCCGGCCCCTCGTCGTGGGTCACTTCAAGTCGGAGGTCTTGATGTAACCGCTGTCGACGAGCAGCTTCTTGTAGTTGCCCTTGTCGACGCTGACCGGGGTGAGCAGGTACGCGGGCACGACCTTGTTGCCGTTGTCGTAGTCCGTGTCGTTGTTGATCTCCGGCTTCGCGCCGGAGAGGACCGCGCCGGCCATCTCGACGGCACGGGCCGCGAGCTTGCGGGTGTCCTTGTACACGGTCATCGACTGATCGCCCTTGATGATCTCCTTGACGGAGTCCACTTCGGCGTCCTGGCCGGTGATGACCGGCATCGGCTTGCCGTCCTTCCCGTACCCGTCCTTCTTCAGGGCGTCGATGACACCGCGCGCGATGCCGTCGTTGGGGGCGAGGACGGCGTCGACGGTGGCCGAACGGTAGTAGTTCTTCAGCCGGGTCGTCATCGTCTCGGTGGCGATCGCGGCGTCCCACTTGAGCGTGGCCACCTGGCTGAGCCGGGACTGGCCACTCTTGATGACCAGCCGGCCGCTCTTGATGTACGGCTGGAGGACGTTCATCGCGCCGTTGAAGAAGAACTGCGCGTTGTTGTCGTCGGTGTCGCCGGCGAAGATTTCCAGGGTGAACGTGCTGTCCGGGTGCTGCTTGAGGCCGAGCTTGTCGACGATGTAGTCGGCCTGCAGCTGGCCGACCTTGTCGTTGTTGAAGCTGGCGTAGTAGTCGACGTTGCTGGTGCCGAGCAGCAGGCGGTCGTACGCGATGACCTTGATGCCGGCCCGGTGCGCCTGCTGGAGCACCTCACCCAGCTCGAAGCCGTCGACCGCGCCGATGACCAGGACCTTGTCGCCCTCGTCGATCATCTTCTGAACCTGGTCGACCTGCGTGTCAACGTTGTCTCCGGCGAATTGGAGGTCGGTCTCGTACCCCTTCGCCTTGAACTGCTTGACCATATTCTGGCCGTCGGCGATCCACCGCGTCTGGGCCCTGGTAGGGAGCGCGATGCCCACCCTGACAGCGCCCCCGTCGCTCCCCGACTGGCCGCCGCAGCCTGCGGCGGCGGTCGACGCGGTGAGAGTGAGGACCACGAATATCGCGGTGCGCAGTCTGGCAGCTCTGCCAGCGTGCATGGACTCAGTTCCTTTCGGGCCGAACAAAACGGTGCTCCGCCGTCCGCTCACGCGGACGCCGGTGTCCGGGCCCGGGCACGAGGGTTCCCGTGGCCGCCCAGCCGATCCACCGGGGCACGGAGAGCTGCTGGTACGTCAGGCCCGAGGCGTGCTGTGCGGGTACGGCCGCCGGCCGCTCCCCCACCGGTGTTCCGTCCGTGGTCACGGTGTGTACCAGGGCGGATACCTCGAAGTTGAGCGGACAATAGCACAGCCTTCACAGGACCCCCTCAGGCCCCATACGCCGCCTGTGGGCTCGCCGTGGTGCCGCTTCCCGGCACGGGCTCCGCGAGGTCGTCGCCCAGGGCCACGATGCCGTTGGCCGCGTCGACATGAACGACCTTCGGCCGCAGGTCACGGGCCTCGGAGTCGTCCACCTGGGCATAGCTGATGAGGATCACGAGGTCCCCGGGATGCACCAGATGGGCCGCGGCACCGTTGATGCCGATGACCCCGGAACCGCGCCGGCCCTCGATGACGTAGGTCTCCAGCCGTGCACCGTTGGTGACATCGACGATGTGGACCAGTTCGCCGGGGAGGAGGTCGGCCGCCTCCATCAACTCGGCGTCGATGGTCACGGATCCGACATAGTGGAGATCGGCCTCGGTCACCGTGGCACGGTGGATCTTGGACTTGAACATGGTGCGCAGCATCGCGAAACTCCCGGACTCGGCTCCCTGCCCGCGTTATTGCAGGTCAAGGGCGATCTCCCATCATACGCCGGTGGGTGAGGCGGGCTACGGGCGCCCCCGCCTGGCGTCGTTTGCCGGAACGGCAAGGAAACTCGCCCGCCGCACGGGTCCCCCGCATGATCGGGCCGTGGGCACGGAACGGGCGCAGGGCGCCGTGCCACGACATGACGAATCAGTGGTTGTGGAGGGATGCATGACGCAACAGGGCGGTCGGGCAAGGCATCGCCTGGTCCCGTCACCGGCGGGCCGGATCCACCTGGTGGAACAGGGCGAGGGGCCGCTGGTGCTTCTCGTGCACGGCTTCCCGGAGGGCTGGTACTCCTGGCGCCACCAGGTGCCGGCGCTCGCGGCGGCCGGGTACCGCGCGGTCGCCGTCGACGTCCGCGGCTACGGCCGGTCCTCCCGGCCGGGCGCCGTGGAGGCGTACCGGATGCTCGACCTGGTGGCGGACAACGTCGCGGTGGTACGCGCCCTGGGTGAGGAGACGGCCGTGGTGGTCGGCCACGACTGGGGCTCGGCCATCGCCGCCACCTCCGCCCTGACCGAACCGGACGTCTTCCGCGCGGTGGGGATGCTCGGCGTCCCCTACGCCCCACGCGGCGGCCCGCGGCCCGGTGAGGTCTTCGCACGGATGGGCGGGGGCGCCGGGGAGGACGAGTTCTACGTGTCCTACTTCCAGGAGCCGGGCCGCGCGGAGGCCGAGATCGAGCCCGATGTGCGGGGCTGGCTGGCGGGCTTCTACGCGGCCCTGTCGGCCGGCACCATGCCGCCGCCGGGCGCCGCGAGCCCGTACTTCGTCGGCGCGGGCGGCAGGCTACGCGACCGCTTCCCCGTCGGACCGCCGCCCGCGTGGCTCGGTGAGGACGGACTGGACGCCTGCGCCGGGGAGTTCGAGCGGACCGGGACGACCGGGGCGCTCAACCGCTACCGGAACATGGACCGCGACTGGGAGGACCTCGCCGCGTTCGACGGCGCTCCGGTCCGCCAGCCGTCGCTGTTCGTCGCCGGCGCCCTGGACGCCTCCGTCGCGTGGATGGCCGACGCCATCGGCGCCTTCCCCGACACCCTTCCCGGGCTGGTCTCCTCCCGCCTCCTCGACGACTGCGGCCACTGGGTCCAGCAGGAACGGCCGGACGAGGTCAACCGGATCCTGGCCGACTGGCTGGCCGGGCTGCCCGCCTGAGACGGCGTCGGGGCGCACTGCCGGGGCATCCCGGCCCCGGCCGGACGCCCCGCAGGGCCGGAGCTTCCCGTTCGCACCGGGACCGCCGCTTCCGCCCCACCTCTAGGCAGGTGGCCCATTGGCCGGATATCTTCCGTCCACGCCGGATCCGGGTGCGGCGTGGCACTGGCTCGGGGAAGGGGGCACCTTGCGCGAATTCGGCCTTCCGCCCCTGGCCGAGCCGCTGCGGTCGGGGGGACTCGCGGAATCGGTGTACGAGGCGGCCTGGAAGCGGCCGGGCACGCCCGCCCTCGCCCGCAGGGTCGAACCGGACGGCGAGGTCTGGCAGGAGGTGTCGGCGGCCGGGTTCCGCGACGAGGTGGTCGAACTCGCGAAGGGGCTCGTCGCCGAGGGGATCGGCTTCGGCGACCCGGTCGCGGTGATGGCCAGGACCCGCTACGAGTGGACGTTGTTCGCCTACGCCCTCTGGTCGGTGGGCGCACGGGTCGTGCCGGTCTACCCGACGTCCTCGGCCGAGCAGGTCCGCTGGATCCTCGGCGACTCCGGGGCCGTGGCGATCGTGGTGGAGCACGAGGACCACGCCATGACGGTGGGCGCCGTCTGCGACACCCTGCCCGCGCTGCGCCGCATCTGGCAGCTCGACGCGGACTGCGTGCGGTGGCTCGGCGCGCTCGGCCGGGCGGTTCCCGCGGTGCTGGTGGAGCAGCGGCGCTGGGAGGTGGAGCCGCAGTCGGTCGCGGTCGTGGCGTACACCTCGGGCACCACGGGGCCGCCCAAGGGCTGCCTGATCACGCACGCCAACCTGGCCGCCGAGTGCGACACCCTGCTGGCCGGCTACGGCCCCCTGTTCGCGCCGCCCGGGCAGCGGGCGTCGGTCCTGGCGTTCCTGCCGATGTCCCACATATACGGATTGATGATCTCGGTCTGCGCACTGCGCGGCGGTGTGCTGCTGGGGCATCAGCCGGACCTGTCCCCCGCCGCGCTGCTGCCGGCGTTCGCGACCTTCCGGCCGACGATCGTCCTGGCCGTCCCGTACATCTACGAGAAGATCATCGAAGGCGCCCGCCGGGCCGCCGAGCGGGCCGGCAAGCGCCAGCTGTTCGACCGGGCCGCCGACGTCGCCGTGCGCTGGGCCGAGGCCGCGGAACGGCACACGGTGGAGGGCGGGCCGGGCCCCGGTCCGCTGCTGAGGGCGGCGCATTCGGCCTTCGAGCGCATGGTGTACGGCCGCATCCGCGACATCCTGGGCGGCAGGGTGCACTACACCGTCTCCGGCGGCTCCCCGCTCAGCCGCGACCTGTCCCTGCTGTTCGCCGGCGCGGGGCTGACGATCTACGACGGCTACGGGCTGACCGAGACGACGGCGGCCATCACCGCCCAGCCGCGAGGCAAAGTGCGCTTCGGCACGGTGGGCCGCGCGCTGCCGGGCTGCGCGGTGCGCATCGCCCCGGACGGCGAGGTGCTGGTGCGCGGAAGCACCGTCTTCGCCGGCTACCACGCCAACCCCGCGGCCAACCAGGCCGTCTGGCGGCTCGGCGGCTGGATGGCCACCGGCGACGTGGGGCGGCTCGACCCGGACGGATATCTCACGATCACCGGGCGGAAGAAGGACATCATCATCACCAGCAGCGGCAAGAGCGTCGCCCCGCTGGTGCTGGAGGAGCGGCTGCGGGCGCACCCGTTCGTCTCGCAGTGCGTCGTCATCGGCGACAACCGCCCGTTCATCGCCGCCCTGATCACGCTCGACCCGGAAGCCGTGCAGATGGGGGCGGGCATGGCGGAGCGCGACCTGCGGGCCGAACTCCAGCGGGCGGTGTCGGTCGCCAACGCCGCTGTCTCGCGCGCCGAGTCCATCCGCGCGTTCCGCGTGCTGCCGCACGAGTTCTCCGTGGCCAACGGGCTGCTGACGCCGTCCCTCAAGCTGCGCCGGGACGCGATCCTGCGCGAGTACGCGGCGCAGATCGAGTCGATCTACTCCTCCTCCGAACGCGCCAACAGCGGCCCCGCCGGGGCCTCCTAGCCACGCGCTCGCCGCGCGGTGGCCGCGGAGCCACTCGTGCGACACGGCCCCGCCGCGTGGCCGCCCCCGCGCGGGTTACGTACCCGGTACTCGACAGGGCACTGGACCCTGCCGGTCTCGGCCGGGCAGGCCGCACCTCGGCGTTCCGTCCATTTCCCGACCTGCGCGGCCGAGGCCCCGGGTGAAAGCCGTCTCCCCGGGGACGGGCGCGGTCGGGCCTGATGACGGCATGAAGGCGCGCGGCTCACTGTGACGGCCCGGCGGCAGGCGGAGTAGCAACCCTTCACGACGTCGCGCAAGATTGCCCTATGCCGGTTCTGATAGCCGCGTGCGCCATGGCCATGACCCTTGTCGGTGGAGTCGTGGCGCAGCGGGTCGGTGACCGCCGTCATCTGGTGCTCGGTCTTGCCGCCGGCCTCATGCTCGGCGTCATCGGCTTCGATCTGCTTCCCGATGCGCTGATCGCTCAGCCACGGCACGTTTTCGGTGTTCCCGCGGCATTGCTCATGTTCGTTGCGGGATTCCTCACTCTGCACGTGGTGGAGCGAGGGGTCGCCATTCATCGCGGTCACGAGAGCGAGTACGCACCGCACACCCACGCTTTGGGGCATGCGCAGCAGCCGGCGGAGGGAGTCGGCCTGGCCGCGGCCTCAGCACTGGTGGGACACAGTGTGATCGACGGATTCGCCATCGGTGCCGCGTATCAGGCCGGCAATACGCTGGGCATCGTCGTCGCCATCGCCGTGATCTCCCATGACTTCGCCGACGGGTTCAACACCTACACGATCACCAGGCTCTACGGCAGTGCCCGGCGCCGGGCTCAGACGCTGCTGGTGGCCGACGCGGTGGCCCCGGTGGTCGGGGCGGCGATTACTTTGGGATTCACGATCCCGACGGGGTTGCTGGGCCTGTACCTCGGATTCTTCGCCGGCTTCCTGCTGTACCTCGCGACATCGGACATATTGCCGGAGGCGCACAGTCCGCACCCTTCCAAGGCCACTTTGTTGTTCACGGTGACGGGGGCTCTGCTGATGTGGCTGGTGATCGGGCTTGCCGAGTGAGCCGGAAAGGACGAGAGGTCCGACGAGCCACGATGGGGCGGAGCAGCGCTTGCCTCCGGGGTGCGCCGGCAGATGACGGCTTGTTCGGCGCCGCCCCTGTCAGGCCGTGCCGGAGCGTCTGTATCCCTCCGCTGACGGCGGTGGTGCGTTCGGCGGGGGCAGCAATTGATGCTCCTTCATGGCGATGAGGGTCCGCACCGCTATGGCTCCTACGAGCACGGTGGCAGCGGCCAGGACGAGGTAGGAGGCGATGAGGCCGCCGGGAGGGCGACCGCGGTCGATCCAGTGCAGTGCGGTGATGGCCACTGTCGTCCAGGAAAAGGTGAAGGCCCAGAAGCCCGGCGTGAACCTCAGGCTCAGGAACAGGGGAAGGAGGCGGATCTGGGCCAGGATCATCAATAGGCAGTAGCCCGCCAGTACCGCCGAGAGCCGGTCGACGCGGTTGTCGTTGAGAGCGAAGCAGGCGACGCTTGCCATCGAGGCGGGCACGATCTCGATGGCAAGCGTCGGCGAGAGGCCAGG
Organism: Streptomyces sp. NPDC088354; assembly: GCF_044753585.1. Lineage (NCBI taxonomy): Bacteria > Bacillati > Actinomycetota > Actinomycetes > Kitasatosporales > Streptomycetaceae > Streptomyces > Streptomyces sp. NPDC088354. Next base: position 322,718 of record NZ_JBIVNJ010000003.1, read on the forward strand.
GGGCAGGGGAGGCCGAAAGAACAGTCGGGCCAGGATCATCGAGCCCAGGACGAGCCACGAGACGATGCCCAGGCCGAACATGACCTCCGCCAACCGCCGCTGTCCGACCTGGGCGGCGCTGAAGGCGGCAACGAGACCACCGCCGACGGTGGGCAGGAAGTAGCCGGGGTGGAGTTGGTCCAGTCCGAGCGGGCCGTATATCCATTGCCCGGTGTACCAGCCGCCCAGCAGCACGGTGAGGACGAGGAAGACGTCCACGACGAACCGGCCGGCGTCAGGGGCGTAAGGCACTATTCCCTGCGCGGCGAGCAGCATCGGGGTGATGACGGCCAGTGAGGCGAAGGGGCTTGCCGCACTGTCGAGCATGTCGGCCTTGAACGCGCCCCGCACGGACAGGACGTACCGCAGGTACAGCGACAACGTCCCGCACCAGACGACGGCGGCGACCGCCACCAGGGCCCGGCCGACCTCAGGAGGCACATGGCCTTGCTGGGCCGCTGTCAGCCAGGCGCCCGCCAGACCTGAGATTCCCAGGGAAATGCCGAAAAAGGTGACAGGTATGCGCGCTACGGTCATGACGGCACCCACTTCTGCAAAGGCCGGCGGCGTGCACCCCTCCGAAGTCCGGGCTCACGGGGCCGAATGGACAACGTCGCGTCGGCTCAGTGGCTTCGGGCTCCCACACGCAGTTCTTTCGAGTCTGCACGTCGGCCCGGGAGTCCGCCCCAGCTCACCAGATGCGTTACTCCTTCTCGTGTGATGCACAACGGATGCCCGAGCCCTCGCAGAAAGCGGCGACAGCGGTGGCCCGTCCCCGCCTTGCCGTGTTTCGAGGCCGAGCGGGCGTGCCGGGACGCCGCGCGAAGGTCTCGAGCCGGCGGTACGGTTTGTAGAGCCCTCGCGCGGCCGGCACCGGCGCCCCGGGGGCTTCGTTTTTCGGCGGCCGGGCGGCCGGGCGAGGAGTACCGGAGTCAGTCCTGGGGCGGACCCACCACGGTGGCCCCGTCGACCCCTGGAGGGCATCAGAATGAGCTCCGACCATCAGGTAGTGATCGTGGGAGCAGGTCCATCGGGGCTATTGCTGGCGGGTGATCTGGCGGAGGCCGGTGTCAGCTGTACCGTTGTCGAGCGCCGAGTGCAGGAATCACCGCTCACTCGGGCGTTCGCGGTCCACGCGCGGACGTTGGAACAGCTGGACGCCCGCGGTGTTGCCGACCAGCTGCTCGCGACCGGCATCCGTAACCCGGTTCTCCAGTTCCTGGGGATCGATCTGTCGCGGTTGCCGACCCGTTTCCCGCATGTGCTGGTGACTCCGCAGTACCACACCGAGCACGTACTCCGGACGCGGGCCCTTTCCCATGGCGCCGATTTCCGGGAAGGCTGGGAAGCCGTCGGGCTCGCGCAGGATGCGACCGGAGTCGACGTTCGGGTTCGGGCGCCGGACGGCTCCACTCGGACCCTGCGCGCCGCCTGGGTTGTGGGCGCCGACGGAAGAGGCAGCACGGTGCGCCGATCTCTCGGCCTGCCCTTCCCCGGCCGCTCCGCGGTGCGGTCGATGATGCTTGCCGATGTCCGGTTGGCCGACCCCCCGAAGAAGCCCCCTACCGTGGGGGCGGTGGGCGATGCCTTCGCGATCCTCGTTCCGTTCGGCGATGGATGGTTCCGCATCATGGCGTGGAATCGCCACCATGAGATGCCCGACAACGCACCGGTCGACCTGGAGGAGATTCGAGCCATCGCCCGCCGGGCGCTCGGCCGCGATTTCGGCATGCACGACCCGCGCTGGATCTCACGGTTCCACAGCGACGAGCGGCAGTCGCCCCGCTACCGCGTAGGCAGGGTCTTCCTCGTCGGTGACGCGGCGCACGTGCACTCCCCTGCCGGCGGCATGGGCATGAACACCAGCATCCAGGACTCGGCGAACTTGGGCTGGAAACTCGCCGCCGTTCTGCGCGACCGTGCCCCCGAAGCCCTGCTCGACACCTATGAGGCCGAAAGGCTCCCGGTGGGACGCAGAGTGCTGCGCATGAGTGGAACGCTGCTGCGTGGTGTGCTGACCACCCCGCGGGCCCTTCGCGGCGTCCGGGACTTCGCCGCCCGGACCGTCCTGCGTTTCCCGCCGGTGGCCCTGCGGCTGGGGCGGGCGATGTCGGGAATCGACATCGCCTACAGAGCCCCGGCCGGCGCGCACCCCCTCACGGGCAAGAGGGCACCGGATGCCCTCCTCACCGATGGACGACGCCTGTACGAGGTCCTGCGCGGCCGCCGGTTCGTACTGGTGACTCCGGCAGACGCGGCACTTTTCGCCGCGGTGGGCGAAGGGTGGGCCGACGCGGTGGAGTGCGTCAGCCCAGCCGGTCCGACCAGCACGTCCGTACTGGTCAGACCGGACGCCTACATCGCATGGGCCTCGTCCGAGCGGTCGGCACACCGCCGAGCCACCGAGATCAGGCAGGCACTCGCCGGACACTGTGGAGCGGGCGCGGGCCCATGACGCCTCCGGTACGGCGAGTTGCCGTGGCTCCCGGAATGAGGGGGTGCCGCCCGCGGGCCGAAGCCGCCGCGCCCGCGGGGGCGGATACCTCCGGAGCCGAATCGGCGGTCAGACCTGCTTGAGGCCGCCGTCGACGAAGAGCTCGATGCCGGTGATGAAGCTGCTCTGGTCGCCGGCGAGGAAGAGTGCCGCGGCGGCGGCCTCCTCGGGGCGGCCCATCCGCCCCAGGGGGATCTGGCCGGCGAAGAAGTCCCAGAGCTTGGCGGCCTCTGCCGCGTTGGGAGCCAGTCCGGAGTTGCCGGGCGTCTCGATCGGACCCGGAACGAGCGTGTTCACCCGGATGTTCCGGACCTTGAGTTCGTTTGCCCAGGTGCGGGAGAAGGACCGGATGGCGGCCTTGGAAGCGGCGTAGACGCCGAAGGCCTCGCCACCGGAGGTCGCCGCAGTGGATCCGGTGAGGATGACCGAAGCGGCGTCGTTCAGCAAGGGAAGCGCCTTCTGGACCGTGAAGAGCGTACCCCGCACGTTGATGCCGAAGGTCGAGTCGAAGTGCTTCTCGGTGACGTCTTCCAAGGTGGCGAACTCGCCGCCGCCCGCGTTGGCGAACAGCACATCGATGCGGCGGCCCTGCTCGGCGACGGCCGCGTAGAGGCGGTCGATGTCGGCAAGATCGGAGACGTCGCCCCGGACGGCAGTGGCGTTCGGGCCGATCTCGGCCAGCGCGGCGTCGAGCGCCTCCTGGCGGCGGCCCGTGATGAACACGTGTGCGCCCTCGGCCGCGAATCGCTTGGCGGTGGCCAGCCCGATACCGCTGTTGCCCCCGGTGACGATCGCTGTCTTACCGTCGAGCTGTCCCATGATCAAGGCTCCTGTTCGGCGGAGGTCTTCCTCCGCGGTCGCTGTTCCACGTCGGACCCGCGTCCCATGTGGCGGGTCCCGTTCTGGACTGTACGGTAAGAAACCCGATGCTGGACCGGATGGTCAAAAACTATGACGTAACGCACATTCCCGGCACCCAGGGGCCCGGATCGCACACCGTGCCGCGGAGTACCGCACGCTGCCCGGGCGGAACACGCGTCCGGGCCGAGCGGCGTGCGGGTCAGGAGCACGGCGTCGGCTTCCAGCAGGTCGATGCCGACAAAGGGGCGCACCACCGGCACCGGAGGGTCCGCGGGCGCGAGGACGTCGAGGTGCCGCAGCCGGAGGTCACGCGCGCTCCCCCGCTCACACGGCACGCGGTTGACGCGTGCCGCACGCGAAGCCGTACCGGGTCGGGCCCGCGGGGAAACCGCGCAGCGGCAGTACGGCTGTTCGCCGTGGCGCCGGGGAGGAACGGCACGGTCGTGGTGGTGATCCCGCCGCGGCACGCGATGCTCGTCCCGCACGCGCCGCTCCGGCCCGAGGAGACACGGGAGCCGGGCGGCGAGCCGTCGGGTACCGGTGCCGGAGCGGGAGCTCGGGCCGGCCGGGAATCCGCAGGACGCGTACGCGGCGGCACCGGAGCAGTCGGCCTCCGCCGCTTCAGGGGGTGTGTCAGCGGTGGTGGTTGCGGCTGCGCGGCCGGCCGGGGAGCGCGTCAAGCTCCGGCTCCTCGAGCAGGGTGCGGTCGAGGCCTTCGGCTGTGCCGTTGCCGGCGGACGGCAGGGCCGGTCGCTGGTAGGCGATCACGGCCGCGGCCGGGGCTTCGCGCCGGGCAGCCGTCCGGTCTCGGTCAGGGGTGCACATTGCGGTGCGGCACGAGGGCCTTTCCGGTCACCGGTGCAGCTGTCGCACTCCGCACCAGGCCGGAAGACCCTCACCCTTCTCAAGATCCGTCAACCGAGCCCGCGGCGGTGAGCAGGCGGCGGAGGCGGTCGAGAAAGGTGCGCTGGGCCGTGAGGATCTTGTCGCCGGCCGCGTCGAGGGGGAACCACTCGGCGCGGTCGACCTCGGGGAACTCACGGATGTTCCCCGATCCCCTCGGCCACTCCAAGGTGAAGGTGCCGGGGACGACGAGAGCGGTGTCGAGATCGCCCTCCAGGGCCCAGATGGTGACGATCTTGCCGTTGGACTGGGTGTTCTCCCCCAGCGGCAGCAGCTCGCCGTCCGGCACCGGCAGGCCCAGTTCCTCCAGGAACTCGCGCCGGGCGGCGGCCTCCGCGGTCTCGTCCGGCTCGTACTCGCCCTTGGGGATGGTCCATCCACCGGCGTCCTTCGACGCCCAGAAGGGGCCGCCCATGTGGCCCAGCAGCACCTCGGGCGCCGCGCCCGGGGTACCGCGGAAGAGCAGGATTCCCGCGCTGCGCTTGACCGCCTTGCCGCCGGCCTTCTCCACTGCCGCCATCCGACCAGTGTGGCCGGTCAGTCCCGGCCCAGCCACAGATCGGGGCCGAAGACCTCGTAGTGCACGGCGGAGGCGGGCACCCCGCGCTCCAGCAGCTGGGTGCGGACGGCGCGCAGGAACGGCAGCGGGCCGCAGAGGTACGCCTGGAGCCCTTCGGGCAGCGGGACGTCGCCGAGGTCCACCCGGCCCCTCCGGTCGCCGGACAGGGCGCCCTGGGGGTCCTCGTACCAGAAGTGGGCGCTGCCCCGGGGAAGCTTCGCGGTCAGGGCCCGGTGGTCCGCGGCGTGGGCGTGGTCGGCCGGCGAGCGGTCGCCGTGGACGACGGCGACGGGGGCCTCGTAGCCGGAGCCGGCCAGCTGGTGGAGCATCGCGAGCATCGGAGTGCAGCCAATCCCGGCGGACGCCAGCAGCAGCGGCGCGCCCTCGTCGCGCAGGACGACATCGCCGTAGGGGGCGGACAGTTCGAGCCGCGCGCCCTCGGCGACGTGGTCGTGGAGGTGGCAGGAGACCTCGCCCGCCGGGTCCCCGGCGCCGCCGTGCACCCGCTTGACGCTGAACTGCCGGGTGGCGTCGCCCGGGGCGCCGGACATGCTGTACTGGCGGATCTGGCGGGCGCCGTCGGGGAGTTCGACGCGTACGGAGACGTACTGACCGGGGCCGAAGGCGGGCAGGGGGCCGCCGTCGGCGGGGCGCAGCCGGAAGGTGACGACGTCCTCGGTCTCACGGACGCGCTCGGCCACCTCCCACGGGCGCCAGGTGTCGCCGAGCAGGACGCCCTTCTCGGCGTACAGGCGCTGCTCGATGGCGATGAGGGCGTTCGCCATGAGCCAGTAGACCTCGTTCCAGGCCGCGCCGACCTCCTCGGTGACGGCGTCGCCCAGGACCTCGGCGATCCCGGCGAACAGGTGCGTGTGGACGACCTCGTACTGGCCGGGGCTGATGCCGAGGGAGGCGTGCTTGTGCGCGATGCGGGCCAGCATGGCGTCCGGGCGCCGGTCGGGGTGCTCGACGAGGGCGGTCGCGAAGTGGGCGATGGCTGCCGCGAGCGCCTGCCGCTGGGTGCCGTCCGCCTGGTTGCCGCGGTTGAACAGATCGCGCAGCAGCTCGGGGTGGGCGGCGAAGAGCCGGTCGTACAAGCGCTCGGAGATCTCGGAGATCGCCGCGCCGACGGCGGGCAGGGTGGCGCGGACGGTCGCCGCGGACTTCTCGCTGAGCATGGACGGCTCCTTAATAGGTATACAAGATTCGCATTAAAAGGCGCACGGAAGGCGCCCCGGACGGCGGGAAACGGGATGCGGGCCGGACCCTCAGGCGCCGGGACCGGACGGGCCCCGCCCGACCAGCCCCACCAGGACCGGCCCGGTCGGCGCGGCCGTCAGGTCCTGGACCGTGAGCGGGTCGAGGGAGACGTAGAAGGCCTCCTGCGCGCGGCGCAGCGCCCCGCGCAGCCTGCAGGCACCGGCCAGCGGGCAGGGCACCTCCCCCTCGCAGTCCACCACGTCCCCGACCCCCTCCAGCTCCCGCACCAGGGCACCGATCGAGGCCGCGCGCCCGGCCTCGGTGAGGGTGAGGCCCCCGCCGCGGCCGCGCCGGGTCTCGACGACCCCGAGGTGCTGCAGCCGGGCCACGACCTTGGCCAGGTGCGAGTACGGAACCCGTACCGCGTCGGCGACGTCCCTGGCGGTGGACGGCTCGCCCTTGACGGCGAGGGCCATCACCGCGCGGAGCGCGAGGTCGGTGGACTTGGTGAGGCGCATACCCCGAGGCTAGATAATGCGCATCTGAGATTCAAGTTAGGGCGGGGCGTCTGCGGCGCACGTCACAGGTGTGCCGCGGACGCCCCGCGGCCCCGTCGCGGACCGCCCGGCTCAGGACGCCGACAGGACGGGCTCCAGGAACCGCAGGACCCCCGCTGTGGCGTCGAGTCGGGCCGGTACGCCGACCGGGAAGGTCTGCATCGGCACGCCGTGGCCGATGTCGGCCCCCGTGAGCACCGGGACGCCGAGGCCGCCGAGCCGGTCGCGGAGCAGCCGCTCGACCTGCTCCGGCTCGCCGCAGCCGGTCCAGGTGCCGCAGAGGATGCCCGCCACGCCGTCCAGGTACCCGGAGCGGCGCAGCTGGGTGAGGATCCGGTCCAGCCGGTACGGCTCCTCGTCCACGTCCTCGAGGAAGAGGATGCCGCCCCGGGCGGGCAGCGAGGTGTCACTGCCCAGCGAGCTGGCGAGCATGCTCGCGGTACCGCCCAGGGTGGTGCCCTCCGCGACGCCCGGCACCAGCGTCCTGGCACCGGGGAAGACGAGCTCGCGGACCGGCTCCGGGTCGGTCAGCAGACGGGCGAGGGTGTCGAAGCCGTACTCGCCCTGGTGGAAGTCCCGGCCCGCGACCATGGGCCCGAACAGCGAGACCCAGCCCAGCTTGACGGCGACCGCCTCCAGCAGGGACGTCACGTCGGAATAGCCCACCAGGACCCGGGGCGAGGGCGTGCCGATCTTCTCCCAGTCGACCCGTTCCAGGGTGCGCTGGGCGCCGTATCCGCCGCAGGCGCACAGCACGGCGGCGTAGGCCGGGTCGGTGAGCGCGGTGGTGAGGTCGGCCGCGCGCAGGTCGTCGTCCCCCGCCAGGTACTCACCCGGGGCACGGGCCGAGTCGAGGACGTCGGGCCGCAGCCCCAGGTCGAGCAGCGCCCGCACGCCGCGGTCGAGCCGTTCCTGGTTCGGTGGGCCGCTGGCGGCGATGACCGCGACGCGGTCGCCCGCGCGCAGTGCCCGGGGGCGGACGTATCCGGTTTGGGTGCTCACGTGTTCTCCTTGTCCTCCGCCACGGCGGCGGGGCCGCCCAGATAGGCGGCCAGCAGCGCGGCCCGGTGCAGCAGCGAGCGCACCGAGGCGTGTTCGGCGGCACTGTGCGCGCCGCCGCCCTCGGGGCCGAGCCCGTCCGCCGTGGGGATCCCCGCCGCTCCGGTGTGATTGGTGTCCCCGGCGCCGCCGGAGGTCCCGGTGGTCAGCTCCAGTCCCAGGGCGCCGGCCAGCCGGATCAGATCCGCGGCGAGCGGGTTGGCGGGGTCGGCGGCCCAGGCGGGCCGGTAGGACACCCGCGTGGTGCTGATCCGCGCGCCGTCGCGGAACGGCACGAGCGACTCCACCGCGGCGAGGGCGGCGTCCTCGGCCTCCTGGTCGGCGAAGCGCAGGCCCAGTTCCGCCCGGGCGTGCCCGGACACCACGTTGGCCCGGGTGCCGCCCTGGATCGTGCCCACGTTGAGCTCGGCGGCCGGCGGGGCCGGGACCGCGGTACGCAGGGCCCTCAGCTGGTCGACCAGCTCGTCGATCGCCGGGACGCCGAGGCCGGGGTCGAGGCCCGCGTGGGCGCTCACGCCCTCCACGTCGATCCTGATCCGGGCCACGCCACGCCGTCCGGTCTTCAACGCGCCGCCGGGCAGCGGCGCTTCGAGGCCGAGCACGGCGACGGCCCCCTCGGCGTGCCGGGCCACCAGACGACGGCCGTCGGGGCTGCCGATCTCCTCGTCGTTGACGACGACCAGCCGGACCGGCCGGAAGGGCCGGGACCCGGTGCCGGCCAGCAGCCGCATGGCCAGTTCGACCTCGACCAGGGAGCCCTTCATGTCGAAGACCCCGGGGCCGGTGACGGTGTCGCCGTCGGGCTCCAGCCGGAACGGCCGCTCCGCGGTGGTTCCCGCGGGGAACACGGTGTCGGAGTGACCGATCATCAGAATGTGGCCGTCGTCGGGGCCGCCGCCGGCCCAGTGGCACACCAGGTGGTCGCCGTCCGCGCCGGGAACGCGCTCGGTGCGCGCGCCGACGGCCGTGTAGGCGGCCTCCAGTTCCCTGGTGACGACGTCGATGCGTCCGGCGTCGCCGGACGGGCTCTCGGTGTTCACCAGGGTCTCCAGCCGGCGCAACGCCTGGTCCCTCAACAGGGCGGCCCGGGCCAGTAGTTCGTCCATCGACTCAGCCATAGCAGCTCTCCATGGCGGATGTGGCCACCCGGGTCACGGCCCGGAAGCAGCGGATCGCCTCGTACATGGTGGGCAGGGTGAAGCGGACCGTCAGCGGGTCGGTCTGCTCGACGCCCGGGATGTAGGTGGCGGCCGGTGCGAGGTGGGCGGCGTCGAAGGCCACCTCGTAGGTGTAGCCGCCCGGCGGCGGTGTCTTGGGACCCGCGGGCCCGGGCAGCGCCCGCAGCCCCTCGCGCGCGGCCTCGGCGATCCGGGCGGCGCTGTGGACGGGCGGCAGGCAGACCGCCGCGTAGCGGTCGACGCAGGTCTTCACCACGGCGCGGGCGGCGTGCGGGGCCCAGTCCTCGGAGTCCAGGCAGCACAGGTCGTCGCCGGTCACCAGGACGACGGGGACCCCGTACTCGTCGGCGAGCAGGGCGTTCATCCGTCCCTCGGAGGCGGGGCGGCCGTCGATGCGCACCTCGGTGATGGTGTTCGGCAGATAGGTGTGGGCGAGAACGCCGGGCTGCCCGGCACCGGTGTGGTAGCCGACGAGGGCCACCGCGTCCGGCGAACGGTCGATGCCCTCCATCATGCCCAGCGGCTTGTGGGTGCCGATGAGCAGCCGCGCCCGCTCGTCGAGCCGGTCGAGCAGCAGGTTGCGCTGGTCGGAGTGCGCCTCGTTGACCAGGATCTCGGTGGCCCCGGCCGCGGCGAAGCCGGCGACCGCGGCGTTGACGTCGGCGGTGAGGAGTTGCCGGTGGTACTCCCAGCGGGCGTGGCCCGGCCGGACGTCGTCGGGGAAGGTGACGCCGGTGGCGCCCTCCATGTCGGCGGAGATCAGGACCTTCACGCCCGGCTCCCCTCGGTCGTACGGTCCACCGCGCCGGTCCAGGTGCGCAGCGTGTGCTCGGCCACGACATGCTCCTCGACGGTGACCCCGATCCCGGGCGTGGCGCGCGGCACCTCCACCAGGCCGTCGACGGCCCGGATCGGCGGGGACACGATGTCCTCGCGGTAGTACTTGTCGGACCCCGACACGTCGGACGGCAGGGTGAATCCCGGAAGGGCGGCCAGCGCGAGGTTCGCGGCGCGGCCGATCCCGAACTCGTGCATGCCGCCGCACCAGACCGGGACCCCGGCGCCGGCGCACACGTCGTGCACGGCCCTGGCCGGGTGCAGCCCGCCCAGCCGGGAGACCTTGATGTTCACGACGTCCGCCGCCCCCAGTCGCAGCGCGGTCCTGAGCACCGGCACCGAGGTGATGCTCTCGTCGAGGCAGACCGGGGTGTCGAGGCGGGCGGCCAGTTCCGCGTGCGAGAGCAGGTCGTCCTCCGCGTACGGCTGCTCGATCATCAGCAGGCCGAGGCCGTCGAGCGCGGTCAGCAGCTCGGACTGGCCGGGGGTGTAGGCGGTGTTGGCGTCCACCTGGAGGGCGATGCCGGGGAAGGCGGCGCGAACGGCCTTGACCGGCTCGATGTCCCAGCCCGGCCGGATCTTGAGCTTGACCCGCCGGTATCCGTCGCCGACGTGGCGGGACACCTGCTCCAGCAGCTCGTCGACGGTCGGTTCGATACCGAGGCTGACTCCGGCGGCGACCCGGTCGGCCGTCCCGCCGAGCAGGTCGGCCAGCGGCGCGCCGCGGGTCTTGCCGTACAGGTCCCAGCAGGCCATCTCCAGGCCCGCGCGGGCGAAGTTGTTCCCGCTCACGGCGGCGGTGTGGCGTGCCGCGTCCTGCGGTGTCTCCCAGGGCCTGCCCAGCAGGAGGGGGACGAGGTACTCGCTGAGGATGTGCCAGCAGCTCCAGGTCGACTCGCCGCAGTAGTACGGATCGCTGGGCGAGGCACACTCGCCCCACCCCACGGTGCCGTCCGACGCGGTGGCCCGGATGAGGATGTGGTCCAGGTGGGACTTGCGGTGCGAGCTGGTCTCGAACGCGTGGACGAGGTCGAGCCGCGTCAGCGAGAGCTCGACCTCGGTGATGGTGATGGGCATGTGGTGCATTCCTAGTCTGCCCGGCGGGGCACGAACCGGTAGGCCGCGAGATCTTCGTCCAGCCGCCGGCAGGACACCCCTTCGTGCTCGGTGAGGACCGTTCCGAAGGTCTCGCACAGCCGCCGGCGCAGGTCGGCCGCGGCGCCGGCGCCGTGCTCGGCCCGGTGCTTCTGCCACTGGGCGGGAACGACGACGATGACGTCCTCCCCGTCGCGGTGGACCGTGCCGGGCCGCCAGCCGGCCCGGGGGACCAGCGGCCGGGCGGCGCGGGGCGGCTCGGTGAGGTGCCAGTCCACGAGGAACCGGTCGGTCACCTCGCCGGTGTCGTCACCGAAGCCGTCCGGGCCGTACATGGCGGGTTTGACGGCGGTCAGCCGGCCGCCGAGGACATCGAGGTTGAAGTGCGCGTTGCGGGTCTTGACCGGGTCGAAGGTCCACCGCATCAGCGTGATCCCCTCGGCCAGACACCGGTCCCGCTGGGCGTGCTTGAGCCGCCGGCCGATCCCCTTGCCCTGGTGGGCGCGGGCGACCACGGCGAGCTGGGAGTACTGGTAGAAGCGCCAGGCGGGCCCACCGGCCGTGCCGGGCCCGTCCTCGAGGGGTTCGCGGGCCAGGAAGCTGTAGGCGAAGCCGACCAGTTCCCGGCCCCGGTGCGCGTCCACCACCAGGCCGCTGTTGGCCTGGAGGGCGGTCAGCAGCCGGGGGTTGACACCGCCGTCACCCGGGCGCAGGCCCATGACGTCGGCGTACAGCTCCATGCAGGAGGCCATCTCCTCGGGGCCGTCGACATCGTCGACCACGATGTCGTCGCCGGACGCGCCGGGCCGGGCGCAGCCCCGGACGATGGTGCCGCCGCCCGTCATCGGGCGGCTCCGCTGTCCTCGTCCCGGCTCTCCGCGGCCCCGTTCTCCCCGGCCAGGTGGCAGGCGACCTGGGCGCCGAGCGACGGGTCCGCGGAGAGCACCGGAAGGTCGTCCGTGGTGCACCGGGCCGTGCGCCGCCCTTCCTCGTCCAGCCCGGCGAACAGCGGGCAGCGCGGGTGGAACCGGCAGCCTTCCGGGATCGCCGTGGGGTCCGGCGGCTCGCCGGTCAGCAGGGTGGGACGCCGGTCGCGGCCGGAGTCCGGCAGCACCGACAACAGCGCCTTGGTGTAGGGGTGCCGCGGATGCAGCAGCACCTCCTCCACGGTGCCGACCTCGACGATCCGCCCGAGGTACATCACCGCCACCCGGTCCGCGATGTTCCAGGCAAGGCCCAGATCGTGGCTCACCACGAGGGCGGACAGGCCCAGTTCGTCACGGAGGTCCAGGAGCAGCTTCAGGATCTCGCCGCGCACCGAGGCGTCCAGGGAGGCGACCGGCTCGTCGGCGACGACGACCGACGGGCCGAGCGCCAGCGCGCCGGCGATCACCACGCGCTGCTGCTGGCCGCCCGACATCTCGTGCGGATAGCGCCGCATGAAGTCCTCGGGAGGCCGCAGCCCCGCCTGGGACAGGGCGTGGTGGACGCGGGCGTTGAGATCGCCGGTCATCCCGTGCAGACGCGGCCCCTCCGCGACCGCGTCGTAGACGGTCTGCCGGGGGTTCAGCGCGCCACCGGGGTCCTGCAGCACGAGCTGCACATGGCGCCGGTGCTCCTTGAGCGCCGCGTTGGAGTGGCCCAGCCGGTCGCCCCGGTACCGGACCTCACCGCCGGTGGGCCTGACGAGCCCCACCAGCGCCCTGGCGAGGGTGCTCTTGCCGCAGCCGGACTCGCCGATCAGCGCCACGATCTCGCCCTGTCCGATCCGCAGGTCCGCGCCGTCCACGGCGTGGGCCGGGCCGCGGCCGCCCCGGGGCGGATAGGTGACGCGGAGGTCGCGGACCTCGAGCGCCGGCGCCTCCGCGTCCGTACGGGCGTCGGCGGCGGCTCGCTCTGCGGTGGTGCTCACTTCTCACTCCCTCTGCTGACGGTGCGGTCTGCCGACCCGCCGGGGAATTCGGGCAGTACGCGCAGGCAGGCCGCGTGCCGCTCTGGTCCGCTCGGCCACAGCTCGACCGCACGGGTCCGGCACGCGTCCGACACCTCGGGGCAGCGGGGGGCGAACGCACAGCCCTCGCCGAGCTGCGCCAGGTTCGGCGGGTCGCCCGGCAGCCCGGCGGGCGCGCGGCGCGAGGCCGGGTCGCCGATGGTCGGGAAGGCCCGGCCCAGTGCCCGGGTGTAGGGGTGGCGCGGATCCCCGAACAGCTCGGTGGACGGCCCGGTCTCCACCATCTCCCCCGCGTACATCACCGCGAGGCGGTCGCACATATGCGAGAGCACGGACAGGTCGTGGCTGATCATGATGACGCCGATGTTCCGCTCCTGGACCAGGTCCGTGAGCAGCTGCAGGATCTGCGCCTGCACCATCACGTCCAGGGCGGTGGTCGGCTCGTCCGCGATGATCAGGTCGGGGCGGCAGGCCAGCGCCATGGCGATCATGATGCGCTGCCGCTGGCCACCGGAGAACTCGTGCGGGTAGCTGCCCAGCCGGCGCGCGGGGACGCCCACGCTGTCGAGGAGTTCGGCCGCGCGGGCACGTGCCGCCCGCCGGCCCACCTTCTCGTGCAGCACGATCGGCTCGCAGATCTGGTCGCCGATGGTCTGCACCGGGTTCAGCGCGCTCATCGCGCCCTGGAACACCACCGACGCCTGTGCCCAGCGCACCGCGCGGAGTCTGCTCCAGGACGCGGTCAGGGTGTCCTCGCCCTGGAAGCGCACCTCGCCACTGATCCGGGCGGACGCGGGCAGCAGCCGCAGCAGGCTCAGCGCCATGGTCGACTTGCCGGAGCCGGACTCGCCGGCCAGGCCGAGGGTCTGGCCGCCGTCGAGGTCGAAGCTCACTCCGCGTACGGCGGGTACGTCGCTGCCGTTCTTGCCGTTCCGGTAGGTGACCTTGAGGTCGCGTACCTCGAGCATGCTCATGAGCCGCTCACCATCCGGGGGTTGAGGACGTGCTCGACGGCCCGTCCGGTGAGGGTGAAGCCCAGGACGACGACAAGGATCGCGACGCCGGGCGGCAGCAGCCACCACCAGTCGCCGGCGCTCACCGCTCCCTGGGCGAGCGCCGCGTTGAGCATCGAGCCCCAGGACACACTGATCGGGTCGCCGAGCCCGAGGAAGGTCAGGGTCGCCTGGGACAGGATGGCCGAGGCCACGGTCAGCGTGCTGGAGACCAGGATCAGCGGTGCCACGTTGGGCAGTACGTGCCGCAGCATCACCTGGACGTCGCTGGCGCCGAGTGCCTTGGCCCGCTCGATGAACGGCCGCGCCTCGACGGCGAGCGTCTGGGCCCGGATCAGGCGCGCCGTGCCGGTCCAGCTCGTCACCGCGATGGCGATGGTGATGGACGCCGAGCCCTGACCGATCACCGCGGACAGCGAGATGGCCAGCGGCAGGCTGGGCAGCGCGATGAACCAGTCGGTGACGTGCATCAGGGCCTTGCCGACGCGGCCCTGGTAGTGGCCGGCCAGCAGTCCGATCGCGCTGCCGAGCAGCACGGTCAGCAAGGTGGCGATGATGCCGATGGCCAGCGACGAGCGGGCGCCCCAGATCGTCATCAGCAGGATCGACCGGCCCGCCTGGTCGGTGCCCAGCAGATAACCGCCGCTCGGCGCCGCGAGCAGCGGGCCGTCCACCTTGACCACGTCGAGCTGGTCGTCGCCGATGAACAGCGGGGCGCACAGCGCCAGCAGGCCGAAGGCCAGCAGGATGCCGAGGCCCGCCAGGCCGGACGGACGCTGCGCGTAGGCGCGGGCGAAGCGGCGCAGCGCGTGGAACCGCGGCGGCGCGAGTGCGGTGTCGAGGTGGGTCACTGGGCACGCACCCGCGGGTCGAGGAAGCGGTACACCACGTCGGCGAGGAGGTTCATGATGATCACCGAGGCGCTGAAGATGATGAAGGTCCCCCGCAGCAGCGGGAGATCGGGGACCTGGAGGGCCTGGTAGGTCAGATAGCCCAGGCCCGGCCAGGAGTAGACGGTCTCCACCGTGATCGCCCCGCCGACGATGGTGCCGAGGTGGAGGAAGATCACGGTCACCGAGGGCAGCAGGGCGTTGGGCACCGCGTGGTGGCGCCGGACGACGTCGTCCCGCAGGCCCTTGGCGCGCGCGGTCAGCAGGTACGGGCTGCCCAGCTCGTCGATGATGGAGGACCGCATGATGGTCACGTACTGCGCGAAGACCACCAGGACCAGGGTCGTCGCGGGAAGCACCAGGTGCCGGGCCACGTCGAGGACGTGCTCGATCCCGCCGCCGTCCAGGGAGGGGTCGCTCATCTGGCCCGCCGGGAACAGGCCGGGGATCGGTCCGATGCCGACGCTGAAGACGATCAGGAGGATCATGCCGAGCCAGAAGGTCGGCACCGACCACAGCGTCAGCGAGGCACCCGAGGTGATCCGGTCCAGGAGGCTGCCGTGCCGCCAGCCGCTGCGGACGCCCAGCCAGAGGCCGAGCACGACGGAGATCACGGTGGCGGTCCCCATCAGCAGCAGTGTGGGGCCGATGCGCTCACCGATCAGGTGGGCCACCGAGTCCTTGAGCCCCCACGAGTAACCGAGCTTTCCCTGCAGGGTGTCGGTCACGAACGAGACGAACTGCCGCCACAGCGGCTGGTCGACCCCGAGCTGGTGGCGCAACTGGATCATCTGGGCGTCGCTGACCGGACGGCCCCGGGTGAGCGCCTGCACCGGGTCGGCCGGCATCAGGCTGAACATCACGAAGCAGATGACGAGGGTGACGGCGAAGCTCACCGCGGCGGCGGCGAGTTTGCCGCCGAGGTAGCGCAGCAGGCCGAGTCGTCGCGGGTCGCGCGGCGTGCCCGGCCCCGGGCGGGGGGCGCCCGAAGGCGCCTCCCCCACGGTGCCCGGGCCGGCCGGCCCGGCGGTGTCCGTAGTGCTGGTCATCGGCTATTCACGCTCGTCCGCGCCGGCCCGGCGCCTGATCACGAACACGGCGCCGCCGAGGATCACGACCACGAGGGCGACGCCCACGCCGATGAGCGTGCCGTTGCCGGAGGAGGAGGCCGCCTTCCCTCCCGCCGCCGGGGTGGCGTTCAGGTAGTTCCAGAAGGTGGTCTGCGGCTGGTAGAGGCCGGCCGCGTCGGGCTTGCCCTCCGCGAGGCCGGTCACCGTGTCGGTGCGCACCGCGTTCAGGCCGTTGGCGTAGTACAGGGTCAGGTCGCTGTTGGCCTTGTAGAGGATGGACTGCATCCGGCCGATGATCTTCGCCCGCTCGGCCGGGTCGAAGGTGATGACCTGCTGCTTGAAGAGCCGGTCGTACTCCGGGTCGCAGAAGAAGGCGTCGGTGCTGCCGGCCGAGCCGTCGTCGTTGGGCCGGGCGTCGCAGGTCTGGATGCCGAGCAGGTAGGTCGGGTCCGCGCCGGTGCTCCAGGAGTCCATGAGCATGTCCCAGTCGCCCTTGGCCAGGTCGTCGTTGAGCTTGGTGGAGCTCAGCGCCTGGATGTCGACCTTGATGCCGATCTGCTTCAGCCAGCCCGACATGTAGGTCGATACCTGGGTGTCACGCGAGGTGTCGGAGTGGATCCCCAGCCGCAGGACCAGCGGCTTCTTGGTCTTGGGGTCGGTCCGGATGCCGTCCTCGCCCTTGGTGTAGCCGGCGTCGTCCAGCATCTGGTTCGCCTTGGCCGGGTCGTGGTCGAGCTTCTCCCCGGCGGCGGGGCTCCAGGACCACTGGGGCCAGGCCGGCGGGAGGTAGCTGTGGCTCACCGTGCCGAGACCGCCGAGCACCTTGTCGACCAGGGTCTGCTTGTCGGTGGCCAGCGCGATCGCGGTACGCAGGGTCGCGTCGGCCAGCGCCGGGTTGCCGGTGCCGATCTTCTTGCCGGTCCGGGTCCTGGCGCCCGCGTTGATCTCGACGGCGGTCCAGCGGTTGCCGACCTCCTGGAAGGTCTGGACCGACTTCTGGCCCTTCAGCGACTCGTACAGCGTCGAGTTGAGGCTGGCGTTGTTGACGAAGTCGAGCTGACCACTGCGCAGCGCGGCGACCGCGGCGTCGGAGGTCTTGAAGGACTGCTGGATCAGGTGGTCGAACTTGGGGGCGCCCAGGACGAACTTCTTGTTGGCGTCGAACTTGGCGTACTGCTCGGTCTTGTACTGCGTCAGCGTCCACGGGCCGTAGCCGACGAGCGGGAAGCTGTCGTTCGTGTAGTCCTTGAGACCGGCGACGTGCGACTCCCAGATGTGCTTCGGCACGATCGGGATGCCGCTGACGGGGATGCTGACGTACAGCATGTTCGCCTGCGGCGCCTTGGTCTTGATGACCAGGGTGGTGGGGTCGGGGGCGGTGACCGACGCGAAGTTCTCGACCAGCGACCCGTTGGCCGTGCCGGCGATGTCGTCGGTCATGATGAGGTTGAGCGTCCAGGCGGCGTCCTCGGCGGTGAGCGGCTTGCCGTCGCTCCACTTCAGGCCGTCCCGGATCTTGAACGTCCAGGTGAGCTTGTCCGGCGAGGTGCTCCACGAGGTCGCGAGGTACGGACCCGGGGTGCCGTCGGCCTTCAGGGTGTTGAGGGTCGGATAGACAGCTGCGTAGACGTCGAGCGAACCCTTGAGGTACCCGAGGAAGGGATTCAGGGAGTCCACCTGGCCGGCCATCGCCGACCGCAGGGTGGTGCCCTGCGCGGCGGACGCCGTCGGCGCGGTGCCGATCGTCGCGGCGCCGAGCAGCAGGGTGGCGCCCAGAGCGGACGCGGCGCGTGCGAATCCGCGGCCGCGGGCTCTCGGGGGCGTGGCAGTGCCTATCGTCACGGAATCCTTCTCCTTTTCAGTGCCGTGGTCGTGCCAGGGCAGGGGGGGACGTCGGCTCAGCGGGCAGAGCCGGTACGAGGGTCCGTTCGCAGGTAGCTGTCGAGGACCCGGACTCCGAAGGCGAGGCTGTCCACGAGCACCCGCTCGTCGACGCCGTGCACGAAGTCCCAGTGGGAGAAACCCGGTGGAGTGGTGCCGGGGGCGAAGCCGTAGCCGGCGATGCCGAGCCGTGCGAACGCCTTGGCGTCGGTGCCCCCGGACATGCAGTACGGCAGTACCAGCGCCTCGGGGTCGTGGGCCCGCAGCGCCGCCGCCATCGCGGCGAACTCCGCGGTGGTGTGGTCGGCGGAGACCGGGGCGGCGAAGCTGGCGAACTCCCGGGTCACCGCGGAGCCCAGGATGGCGTCGACGACCTCGAAGAAGGCGTCCTCCGCGCCGGGCAGGATCCGGCCGTCCACACCGGCGGTGGCCTCGCTGGGGATGACGTTGTGCTTGTAGCCGGCCTGCAGCATGGTCGGGTTGAGGGTGTTGGACACGGTCGCCTCGACCAGCCGCGCGGCCTCGCCGAGCCGCGCCAGGGAGGCCGGGTCCGCCGGGTCGATCTCGATCCCGAGGTGCGCGCCCAGCCCGTCGAGGAGGGCGCCCACGGTGGGCGTGATGTGTACGGGCCAGGAGTGGGCGGACAGTTCCGCGAGCACGCGGGCGAGGGTGCTGACAGCGTTGTCCGGATTGCGGCGGGAGCCGTGGCCCGCCGTGCCGCGGGCGGTGAGGGTCATCCAGGCGCTGCCCCGCTCCCCCGCGGCGATCGGGTACAACCGCGTCCCGTTCGGAAGGTGCACCGCGTGGCCGCCGGATTCACTGATCGCGGTGGTGACGCCTTCGAAGAGGTCGGGGTGCTTCTCCGTCAGGAAGCCCGCGCCGTACGCGCCGGTGTCCTCCTCGTCCGCGACGAAGGCCATGACGATGTCCCGCGGCGGCCGGTAGCCGGTGCGGCCGAACGACCGGGCCACGGCCAGCATCATCGCGTCCATGTCCTTCATGTCCAGGGCGCCCCGGCCCCAGACGGCCCCGTCCCGCACCTCTCCGCAAAAGGGGTCGAAGCTCCAGTCGGCGGGCTCGGCCGGCACCACGTCCAGGTGCCCGTGGACCAGCAGGGCGGGGGCGGAGGGGTCGGTGCCCGGGATGCGCACGACGGTGCTGGCCCGGCCGGGGGCGGACTCCAGCACGGTCGGCGCGAAGCCCGCGTCGGTGAGGGTCTCGGCGACCCACTCCGCCGCGGCACGCTCGCCCCGGGAGTCGCCGCCGCCGAAGTTGCTGGTGTCGAAGGTGATGAGACGGGAGCACAGGTCGACGGTGTCGGCCGCCATGGCGTGGTGCTCGGGCGTCGCGGGTGCGGGCTGTGCGGTCACGAAGTGCTTCTCTCGGGGTCTGCCTGCGGGAGGAGGGCAACGTCGGTCGGCGCGGCGGTGACCGGGCGGGTGACGGCCGGGGCTTCTGCCGCGGCGTCGTCGGCGTAGCACTGCAGTGCCCGGGCGAGTTCGGCCCGGCGCCGGTCACGGCGGCCGGCGCCCTTCGCGCCCGCGGCGGCCAGCGAGGCCAGGATGTGGCCCACCGCGGTGACCGCTGTGGGCGAGTGACGAGGCGACTCGCTTCTCGTGTTGATGGCGAGCACGTGGTGCGCCGTCGCGCAGACCGGGCTGTCGTAGCTGTCGGTGAGGGCGATCACCGTCGCGCCGAGCGCCTGGAACTGCCGGGCCACGCCCAGGGTGAGCTGACTGTAACTGCGAAAGCTGTATGCCACAAGTACATCGCTGGGGTGAGCGTCACTGATCGCGTTGACGGCCGCCCCGCTGCCCGGCTGGATCAGCGTGACGTCGCGCAGCGACGAGGTCAGGTCCGAGGCGAGCAGCGCCGCATAGCCGATCGACTTGAGGTCGCCGAAGATCCACCGGCGGCGGCCCGCGAGGATCGCCTCGGCCGCCAGCTCCAGGGCACCGTTGGCCTGCAGCGAGTTGAGCGTGCCGGCGAGGTTCTGCTGCTCCCGGTCGAGCGTGCGGCGCAGCGGGGAACGATCCTGCGCCTCGCCGTCCCGGCGGGTGAACCGCAGATCGGGCGGGGTGAGCCGGCGGTTCGCCTCCCGGCCGGCCTGACGCCGCAGATCGTCGGTGTCGGCGAACCCGGCCATGGCCAGCAGCCGGTCGAGGTCCTCGGACCTGGCCCCGGACGCACGGAGCAGTTGCGCCGGTCTGCGTTCCAGCGCCGCGGGGTAGTCCGCCGCGATGACCGCGACCAGGCGCTCACCGGCCGGGCCGCACTGCGCGGCCGCCGTCCTCAGCAGAGTGAGCACCGGCGTCGGGGCGAATGCCGTGGCCATCCGCGACCCTCCCTCATGTCCGTTTCGCGGTGAGCTGGTCCGTTAAGCGAGGTCGATTTACTGGGAGTTAATACATCTGACGGATCGATTGCCCTAAGTGCTCGGCGAGTATTACTGTCGCCCGATGACATCGTCAAGGGTTGAATCACCCGAGGCATCACCACCACCGGACGGGTCGCCCCGTGCCGCACTGGACGAGGCCGCGAACCGGGCGATCGCCACACTCGCCGGGTCGGTGGCCCAGGTCAGACGGGCATCCGGCCTGACCCTGTCGACCGTTGCCGGCCGGGCGGGCTTCTCCCCGGCCTACATCTCCCAGATCGAATCGGGCTCGGCCAACCCGACCGCGCGCACGCTGGCACAGGTGGCCGCGGGCCTCGGGTGCGGCGTGGCCGAACTGTTCGGCGCGGCGGGAGGCGAGGCCGGGAGCGCCCCCGCGTTCCCGGCCCGCTTCGCGGCCGCCCCGCTGCTCGCCCAGGTGCCCGGCCACTCCGGCATCTGGGACCGCACCGCGAGCGGCGCGTCCCGGCTGCAGGTCCGGCTGGTCCACGGCGACCCCGGCGACCACGCGGAGCCGGTCCGCCACCCGGGCGAGGAGGTCCTCGTCGTGCTGGCCGGCGAATGCACCGTGCGGGTCGGCGACTTCGTGCACCCCCTGCGCCCCGCCGACGTCTGCCACCTGGCGGCGTCGGACGAACACCAGATCACCGAGTCCAGCGACGACCTGCTGCTGCTGGTCGTCCTCACCGAGGAGTAGCGCCCATGTCATCGGCCCACGCGGCCCCGCCCGCCCCGCGCCAGGCGTCCGCCGCCGGCAGCGTGCCCGCCGCGCACGAGGCGGCGGCCGACGGTCTGGCCCCGGCCGCCGGACCGGAGGAGGCACCCGAGGTCTGGCCGCTGACCGCCCGCACCGTCGGCGGTGAACTGCACATCGGCGGGGTCTCGTTGCCCGCTCTGGCCGAGGTGTGCGGCACACCCCTGTACGTCGTCGACGAGGCCGACTTCAGGGAACGGGCCCGCCAGTGGCGGGTCTCCGGGGCCGACCGGGTGCACTACGCCTCCAAGGCCTTCCTGTGCGCCGAGATGGTCCGCTGGGTGGACGCCGAGCGGCTGCACCTGGACGTGTGCAGCGAGGGCGAACTCGAACTCGCCGTCGGCACCGGCTTCGACCCGGCCCGGATCGTCCTGCACGGCAACAACAAGCTCCCGGCCGAGCTGGCCGCCGCCGTCCGGCACGGGGTCGGCGTCGTGGTCGTCGACTGCCTGGAGGAGATCGAGCGGCTGGCCGCCCTCTCGCGCGCCGCCGGCCGGGTCCAGGACGTCTATCTGCGGATCGCGCCCGGGGTCGCGGCCGACACCCACGACTACATGGCGACCGGCAGCGACGACGTCAAGTTCGGCTTCCCGATCTCCGGCGGCCACGCCGAGCGGGCCGCCCTGGCCGCCCACCGCGCCCCGGGCCTGCGGTTCGCGGGCGTCCACTCGCACATCGGCTCGCAGATCGTGGACACCGCGGGGCTGCGCACCGCGGCGGCCCGGATCGCCGGCTTCGTCCGGACGCTCGCCGAGCGCCACGGCATCACCGTCACGGAGATCGACCTCGGCGGCGGCGCCGGCATCCCCTACCTGCCGGGCCGGCCGCGGCTGCGTCCGGCCGACGCGGTCGCCGCGCTGCGGGCGGGGATCGCCGAGGTGCTCGATCCCCGCGAGGTCCGTCTGGCCGTGGAGCCCGGCCGGTCGATGATCGGCACGGCCGGGGTGACGCTGTACCGGATCGGCGTGGTCAAGGACGGCCTGCGGCGGCGCTTCGTCTCCGTCGACGGCGGCATGAGCGACGCCCTGCGCCCCTCGCTGTACGCCGCCCAGTACACGGCCTGGACCGCCAACCGCACGGTGACCGGCCCGCCCAGGCACTCGGTCGTCGTCGGCAAGCACTGCGAGAGCGGTGACGTCGTGGTGCCCGACATCGCCCTGCCCGGAGACGTCGCCGTCGGCGATCTGCTCGCCGTCCCCGCCACCGGCGCCTACCACCACGTGATGGCCAGCAACTACAACTTCCAGCCGCGCCCGGCCGTGGTCGCGGTCGCCGACGGCCGCGCCCGGCTGATGGTGCGCCGGGAGACCGCGGCCGATCTGCTGGCCCGCGACGCGGCCGGACAGGCCGTCGACCTCGAGGGGAGCGCGCCGTGACGGAGCGTCAGGCACTTCAGGGGAGTCAGGTGCGGCAGGACCCCGGCCCCAAGCGGGCGCTGCCGCACGGGGAGTGGCCCTCGCCGATCACCGCGGACATGGTCGCGGCCGGTTCGGGATCCAGGAGCTGGCCCTCCGGCGCCGGGGCGGAGACCTGGTGGTGCGCCCTGGACCCGCGGACCGCCACCGTGCGGCTGCTGCGCACCCACGCGGCCGCGCCGGATCCACGACCGGTGCTGGGCGAGGGCTGGTCCGTGCGCAACCGCGCGCTCGGCTACGGCGGCCGTCCCTACGTCCTGCGACCGGGAGCCGCACACCACCTGCTGGTCTTCACCGACCACCGCGACCAGCGCCTCTACCGCGCCGACGTCCCGTCCCTCCAGGACGACGCCGCGGCGCCCGGCGCGCCGGCCGAGCCGGAGCCGCGTCCGCTGACCCCGCCGGACGGACCTGGAGCGGACACCTGTTACGTCGACATGACGATCAGTCAGGACGGCACGGAGGTCTGGTGCGTCCGCGAGGTGACGGTCGCGCCGTCCGGTCCCGGGGACGACGATCCGGCCCCCCGAACCCGCCGCGACATCGTGGCCGTGCCGCTGTCCGGGGCGGCCGCCGACGACCCCGGAGCGATCAGAGTGGTCGCCCGCTCCCACCACTTCCTGTCCGGTGCCCGCGTCTGCCCCGACGGCCGCCGGCTGGCCTGGATCGGCTGGGACCATCCGCTGATGCCGTGGGACGCCACCGACCTGATGGTCGCCGACCTGGTGGACGGCGTCGCGGTCGGCGCCGTACGCGTACTGGGCGGTGACGGGGTGTCGGTGCCGCAGGCGGAGTGGGCCGGCCCGGACACGCTGTACGCGATGGCGGACCCGGACGGCTGGTGGAATCTGCACCGCGTCTCGCTGGGGCCGCGCGACGCCGGCCCCGCCGGCGCCGCCGCCGTCGAGTGCGTCCTGCCGATGCGACGGGAGTGCGCCGGCGCGCTGTGGCGGGTGGGCCAGAGCTGGTTCGCGGTCACCACCGCCGGCGTCGTCCTGCGCCACGGCCTCGGCGACCAGCAGCTCGCGCTCTGGCGTCCGGACACCGGGACACTCACCGATCTCGCCCCGGGATGGACCGAGTTCGGCTCCGACCTGTGGGCCGACGACACGCACGCCGTGCTCCTCGCGGGCGCCGCCGATCGCGGCCGCACCGTGCTGCGGGTACCCCTGCCCGGCTCCGGGACGCCCCCCGCCCCGCCCGTCGACTGCACTCCGGCGGGCCGCACCCCGTACGCCGCCTGGCACTCGGTTCCGGAGCGCCGCACCGCCCACGCGGCGGACGGCCGTGAGGTGCACTACGTCTACTACCCGCCGGTCAACCCGGACGCCAAGGGACCGGACGGCGAGGCGCCGCCGCTGCTGATCCACGTCCACGGCGGCCCGACCAGCGGCACCGGCGCCACCCCCGACCTGGAGTTCTCGCTCTTCTGCAGTCGGGGCTTCGCGGTCGCGAGCGTCGACTACGGCGGCTCCACCGGATACGGCCGTGAGTACCGCGACCGCCTCCGGCACTCCTGGGGCGTGGTGGACGTCGAGGACAGCGTCACCGTGGCACGCGAACTGGCCGCTCTCGGGCTCGCGGACCCCGCCCGCACCGCGATCCGCGGCGGCTCGGCCGGGGGGTGGACGTCGCTGGCCTGCCTCAGCTCGACCGACGTGTTCGCCTGCGGTGCGGTGTACTACCCGATCAGCGATCCGCTGGCCTGGTCCGGCGGCCACACGCACGACTTCGAGTCCCGCTACGTCCACGGCCTCATCGGTGAACTCCCCCGCGACCGCGCGCGGTACGAGCGGGTCTCACCGCTGGCGAACGCGGCACGCATCAGCAGCCCGCTGGTGATGCTGCAGGGCGCCGACGACTTCATCTGCCGCCCGGACCAGGCGGAGGTCATCGTCGCGGCGGTCGCGGCGCGCGGACTGTGGCACCGCTATCTGCTCTTCGAGGGCGAGGGACACGGCTTCCGCAAGGCGTCCAGCGTCGCGCGGTCGCTGCTCGCCGAGGCGGAACTGTACAGCCACGTCATGGGCGTCACGGTCGACGTGGGCCACGAGGACGCCTGACGGCCGGTCACCCGGTGCGGGACCGTCCGGCCGGTCCCGCACCGCGCCGCCCGGTCCCCCCGCCGACGTCCGCCACGACGCGGGGCAGCGGCCCCCGGCCCGATACGGAGGCGCGGCTCCCGCGGCGGCGGGGCGGGCATCGACGCCCCGCGCCGTGCCCCCACAACCCGCGCAGCGGAACCCGCTCGCACCGACGGCGCTCGCTCCCGCGGCCAGGAGCCATGCCCGCCCGCCGCCGGAGCCTGCTCCGCCCCCACCCGAAGGCTCGCGAGCCCCCCGCCAACACCCACCACCCGGCACGGCAGCGGCGCCCGCACCCCTCCTCCCCGCGCAGGTCGTCATCGAATGCGCATCCAGGGCATCGGTCGCAGACGCCCGGCCCTGTGCAGAGCCTCGGCACCTGCGACTACGGGACTGAGACCGCCACGCCCCGCGCCGTACCCCACAACCCCGCGCAGCGGGACCCGCTCACACCGACGGCGCTCGCTCCCGCGGCCAGGAGCCATGCGCCTGCCGCCGGAGCCTGCTCCGCCCCCACCCGAAGGCTCGCGAGCCCCCCGCCAACACCCACCACCCGGCACGGCAGCGGCGCCCGCACCCCTCACACGGGCAGCAGGCGCCCGGCCCGATACAGAAGCGCGGCTCCCTCGGGCCAGGAGCAATGCCGCCTGGGTAACAGCGCCGCCCAGCGGCCCACCTGACCGGAGGCCTCACGGTCCCCGCCGACGGCCCACCCAGCAGGGCAGCGGCGCCCGCACCCCGCCCCCTCGCGCGCGTCGTCGCGCCCCCGGCATCGGTCGCGGACGCCCGGCCCTGTGCGGGGCCGCAGGCTCCCGCGACTGCAGGACCGGGACCGCCACGACCCTCGTTCTGCCAGGCACGAAGGCTCGCCCCCGGGCACGGCAGCGCCGCCCGGGGCCCCGGCGTGGGAGGAAAGGTGGACGCCCGGCCCGACTGGGGCCGCGCGACCCAGGGGCAACACCCCACGGACAGCAGCACCGGCCGGCCGTCCACCCCCCGGGGTCCGCCGGGCACGACAGGCCCGCCCCGGCGCATCGGCAGCGGACGCGCAGACCGACACGGAGCCGCAGGCTCCCGCGGTGGCGGGGGCCGGTCACCGCCACGACCCGCCGCCTACCGCCACCCGCGCAGCGCGACCCGCTCGCACTGACGGCGCGCGCGCTCGGCGCTATGTTGGCCTCGGGAGGAGTATCCGACGGAATGAGGGCATGATCCCGAACGAAGCCTCCGCCCAGGAACCGCGAGCGCCATCGGAGCAGCCCGGAGAGGACAGGCTGCGGCTGCTCCTGTCCACGGGCGACGACCAGGGCGAACGCGATGCGCTGCGGCTGGGGCTGCAGCAGGCGGTGGGCGCCCTGGCAGGGCTGGGCGGGCTGGCGCACCTGCGCGGACGGCAGGCCCGCGGCGGGGTTCCGCTGCGGCTCTCGACCAGCATCGGGCTGCCCCGGAACCTCACCCGCGGCTGGGTCTACCTCGCCGACCACGACCGCACCGCCCCGGGCAGGGCCACCGCGGAGAACATCCGGCTGTGGCTGCCCACGACCGCGGACACCCCGGGCCCCCTCCCGCCGGGCTCCGGTGTCGCGGCGGTCCCGCTGCCCGGCTCCGAGGGCCCGCTCGGCGCGCTGTCGGTGGTGACGGCCGGCGACCTGCCGCCCACCGACGGCCAGTGGGACCTGCTCGAACGGATCGCGGCCTGGGTGGCCGACCGGCTCGGCCGGCCCGCGCCCGCCGAGCCGCGCCAGCGCTGGCGCCTGGCCGAGCGCAGGCCCGGTACCCGGCTCCCCACCACCGCCACCGACGTCGGCGTGGGCACCTGGGAGTGGAACGTCCGCACCGGCGAGGCCTTCCTCGACGACGCCGCCCAGCACGTCTTCGGCATGCCCCCCGACATGTACGACGGGCGCATCGAGACCTGGGTGGAACTCGTGCACCCCGAGGACCTGCCCTGGGTGATCGCCGACGCGGAGGACGCCGCCCGGGCGGTCGGCGGCTACGCCGCCGAGTACCGGGTGCGGCGCCCCGACGGCGGCTTCCGCTGGGTCCAGGCGCGCGGGCGCAGCGTCCACGGCGACGACGGCAGGCCTTTGCTGCTGCGCGGGGTGCTGTGGGACAGCACCGAGACCCGGGTCGCCATGGACACGGTGGGGCGCGCGCTGCGGCACATGAGCGACGGCTTCCTCGCGCTCGCCCCGGACGGGCGGATCATCTTCGCCAACGCCCAGGCCGATCGGCTGCTCGGCACCCCCGGCAGGACCGGCGGCCGGATCCTGTGGGACCTGCCCGGGGTCGGCCCCTCGGCGCTGGAGGCCCGCTGCCGGGAGGCCGCCCGGTCCGGGACCCCGGTCAGCGGTGACATCGCCTGGGACGGCGGGCAGCGCACGTACCGGGCCCGGGTGATGCCCGTGCCCGACGGCCTGACGGTCTACCTCACCGACGTGTCCGAGCGGCGCAGGGCGGAGGAGGCGCAGGCCAAGGCCGCTCAGGGCGCGGCGGACCGCGCCGCGCACATCGGGCGGCTGACCACGGCGCTGGCCGAGGCGGTGACGGTGAACGACGTCGTGCACGCCGTGGCCGAGCGCGTCCTGCCGTTGTTCGACGCGACCGGTCTGATCATCCAGACCCTGGAGGGCGACTTCCTGCGCGCCGTCGGCTTCGTCGGCTACCCCCCGGACCTCATGCGGCGCACCGGGCGGGAGCAGCTGACCCCGGGCACCCCGGGCGCCGACGCGCTCCGCGACCGGATGCCGCTCTACATCACCTCGGCCCGGGAGTACGTCTCCCTCTACCCGAACCGCGCCGAGCTGCGCGAATGGGCGCAGAAGCATGCCTGGGCGTTCCTGCCGCTGATCGTCTCGGGCAAACCGGTCGGCTGCTGCGTCGTCTCCTTCTCCGAGCCGCGCCCGTTCACCGAGGAGGAGCGCACCCTGCTCACCGCGCTCGCCGGGCTGATCGCCCAGGCGCTGGAGCGTGCCCGGTTGTACGACGCCGAGCACGGCAGGGCCCAGGAGCTGCAGCGCGGGCTGCTCCCCCGCACGCTGCCGGTGCTGCCCGCGGTCACCGCCGCCGCGCGCTACCTGCCGGCCACCGAGGGCACGACGGCCGGCGGCGACTGGTACGACGTCATCCCGCTCTCCGCCGACCGCACCGCGCTGGTCATCGGCGACGTGATGGGCCACGGCATCTCCGAGGCCGTCACGATGGGCAGGCTGCGTACCGCCGTACACACCCTGGCAGGTCTGGAACTGCCGCCCGACGAGCTGATGGCGCACCTCAACGACCTGGTGAGCGATCTCGGCGACGACTTCTACGCGACCTGCCTGTACGCCGTGTACGACCCCGCGGCGGGGCGCTGCGCCCTGGCGCGGGCGGGCCATCCACCGCCCGCGCTGGTCCGTCCCGACGGGACCGTCCACTTCGTCGGCGGCCCGCCCGACCCCCCGCTGGGAGCGGCCACGCCGCCGTTCGCGCTGGTGGAACTGGAGGTGCCGGACCGCAGTCTGCTGGCCCTGTACTCCGACGGCCTGGTCGAGTCCTCGCGGCGGGACATCGACACCGGCATGGCCGAGCTCGCCGAGGTGCTGACCCGGGCCCTCACGCTCACGCCCGCCGCGCCCGGCAGCGGGGGGCGGCACGACGACCGGCGGCTCGAAGTGCGCCGTCTGAAGCGGCTGTGCGAGCAGGTGTGCACCGCGCTCGGCCTCGGCAAGGGGCACGCCGGCGACGACGCGGCGCTGCTGATCGCCTGCGCCCACGCGCTGGCACCCGAGGACATGGCCTCGTGGTCGCTGCCCGAGGAGCCGGTCGCCGCCGGCCAGGCCCGCGACCACGTACGTCGGCAGCTGGAGCGGTGGGGCCTGGACGACCTGGTCACGACCACGGAGCTGATCGCCAGTGAGCTGGTCGGCAACGTCGTCCGGCACGCACGCGGCCCCGTGGGCCTGCGGCTGATCCGCAGCCGCAGTCTGGTGTGCGAGGTGTCGGACGGCAGCCTCACCACTCCCCGCATCCGGCACGCCGCCCCCAGCGACGAGGGCGGCCGCGGACTGCAGTTGGTCGCCGCGCTGTGCCAGCGGTGGGGCACCCGCTACACGCCGTACGGGAAGAGCATCTGGACCGAGCAGACGATCCCGGAGCCGGACGCACGGCCGGGGCCCTGATCCGCCGCCCACTCGGCCGGGGGTGTCCACGGGCGGCGCGCGCCCGCGGATTACCCTCGGCGGCAGCGATCAAGAACCGACCGGCGGAGCACCGGTCCCGAGCCAAGGAGCCGAGCGATGCGCATCGCAGTGCTGGACGACTACCAGAGGGCGGCCCACCGCTTCGCCGACTGGAACGCCCTGGGGGCGGAGGTCGTCTTCCGCCAGGACCACCTCGACACCACCGATGCGCTGGTCGCGGCGCTGGACGGGTTCGACGTGGTGGTGGCCATGCGGGAGCGCACCCCGTTCACCGCCGAGCGCTTCGCGGCGCTGCCCGCGCTGCGGCTGCTGGTGACGACGGGCATGGTCAACGCGTCCATCGACCTGGAGGCGGCCCGGCGTCACGGGGTGACGGTCTGCGGCACCGACAGCCCCGCGCACGCCACGGCGGAGCTGACGTGGGGGCTGATCCTGTCGCTCACCCGGCACATCCACCAGGAGGCGGCCGGGATGCGCCGCGGCGAGTGGCAGCACAGCATCGGCGGGGACCTCGAGGGCCGGACGCTCGGGATCGTGGGCCTCGGACGGCTCGGGGCGCGCGTCGCAGCGATCGGCACCGCCTTCGGGATGCGGGTGCTGGCGTGGAGCACCCACCTGGACCCGGCCAGGGCGGCCGGGCACGGGGCGCTGGCGGTGGACAAGGAGGAGCTGTTCTCCACGTCCGACGTCGTCTCCGTGCACTACAAGCTCAGCGAGCGCAGCACGGGCCTCGTCGGTGCCGGGGAACTGGCCTGGATGAAGCCGACCGCGCTGCTGGTGAACACCTCCCGCGGCCCTCTTGTCGACAGGCCCGCCCTGGTCGCCGCCCTGCGCGAGGGCCGGATCGCGGGCGCGGCGCTGGACGTCTACGACATCGAGCCGCTGCCCCCGCGGGACGAGCTGCGCACCCTGCCCAACACCCTGCTGACCCCGCACCTCGGCTACGTCACGGAGGCCACGTACGACGTCTTCTACCGGCAGGCCGCCGAGGACATCGCGGCGTTCCGCGACGGAACGCCGCTGCGGGTGCTGACGTCCTGAGCCCTGCGGGCGGGTTTCGCGGTGGCCCGGAAGGGCAGGTGTACAACTGTTCACTGAAATCGCGGAGCAACCGGGAAGGACCGGCATGCTGTTCCTGGTGGCCGCACTGGCCCTGTTCGGGCTGGTGCTCGGACCCGTCGCACAACTGCCCCTGCACATCACCCTCGTCGCGGCCGCCGCCATCGGCGTCTGGCTGGCCCTCTACGGGATCCGCGGGCGTCTGGCGCACCGCGGGGAGCTATGACCGTGGCCGCGGCCCCGGCACAGACGCGCCAAGGGCGGGCGGTACCGGGGCTGTTCGGCGCGGCCGGCCTGATCGTGCCGGCCACGGTCACCGCGACCGGCCACACCTCCGTCCGGTCGCCGTGACCCCGGCGGGGGGAGGACCCGCCGGCCCTCCCCCGGCAGACGGTCTCCCGGCTCAATGGCCGCGGGCGATCCACTCGTCGAGGTGCGGTGCCTCGGCGCCGATGGTGGTGCTGTCGCCGTGGCCGGTCCGGACGACCGTCTCCGGCGGCAGGGTCAGCAGGCGCTCGCGGATCGAGTCGACGATGGTGGGGAAGTCCGAGAAGGACCGCCCCGTGGCGCCCGGGCCGCCCTGGAAGAGGGTGTCACCGGTGAAGACCGTGCCGAGCCCGGGCGCGTACAGGCAGACGGCGCCCGGGGCGTGGCCCGGGGTGTGCAGGACGGTGAGGCCGGTGCCGGCCACCGCGATCTCCTGACCGTCCGTCAATTCGCCGTCGGGGGCGCGGTCGGGGTGCGTGTGCTTCCACAGCGGCAGGTCGTCCCCGTGCAGCAGGATCGGCGCGCCGGTCAGCGACGCGAGCGCCGGGGCCGCGTCGATGTGGTCGTTGTGGGCGTGGGTGCTGACGATGGCGAGCAGGCGCCGCCCGCCGAGCGCGCGGGCGATGGCCTCGGCGTCGTGGGCGGCGTCGATGACGATCGCCTCGCTGTCGTCGCCGACGAGCCAGACGTTGTTGTCGACGTCCCAGGTGCCGCCGTCGAGGGAGAAGGTGCCGGAGGTGACCAGGTGGTCCACGCGGGCGGCCATCAGAAGACCACCACCGAACGCAGGACGTCGCCGCCGTGCATCCGCTCGAAGGCCTTCTCCACCTCGTCCAGGGCGATGGTCTCGGTGACGAAGGCGCCCAGGTCGAGCCGGCCCTGCTGGTACAGGTCGATGAGCACGGGGAAGTCGCGGGAGGGCAGGCAGTCGCCGTACCAGGAGGACTTCAGGGCGCCGCCGCGGCCGAAGACGTCCAGCAGCGGGAGCTCCAGCTTCATCTCCGGGGTGGGCACGCCGACCAGGACGACGGTACCGGCCAGGTCGCGCGCGTAGAAGGCCTGCTTGTACGTCTCGGGGCGGCCCACCGCCTCGATCACGACGTCGGCGCCGAAGCCGCCGGTCAGCTCGCGCACCGCCTCGACCGGGTCGGTCTCCTTGGAGTTGACGGTGTGGGTGGCGCCCAGCTTCCTGGCCGTCTCCAGCTTCCGGGGATCGACGTCGATGGCGATGATCTTCGAGGCGCCGGCCAGCCGCGCACCCATCACGGCCGAACCGCCGACACCGCCGCAGCCGATGACGGCGACGCTGTCGCCGCGGCCGACGTTGCCGGTGTTGAGCGCGGCTCCGAGGCCGGCCATGATCCCGCAGCCGAGCAGCCCGGCGACGGCCGGGCTGGCGGCGGGGTCGACCTTGGTGCACTGGCCCGCGTGGACGAGGGTCTTCTCCGCGAAGGCGCCGATGCCCAGGGCCGGGGACAGCTCGGTCCCGTCCAGCAGCGTCATCTTCTGCTTCGCGTTGTGGGTGTTGAAGCAGTACCAGGGGCGGCCGCGCAGGCAGGCGCGGCACTGGCCGCACACCGCGCGCCAGTTGAGGACGACGAAGTCCCCGGGGGCCACGTCGGTCACGCCCTCGCCGACGGACTCCACGATGCCGGCCGCCTCATGACCGAGGAGGAAGGGGAACTCGTCGTTGATGCCGCCCTCGCGGTAGTGCAGGTCGGTGTGGCAGACCCCGCACGCCTGGATCCTGACCAGCGCCTCCCCCGGCCCCGGGTCGGGCACGACGATCGTTTCCAGGCTGACGGGGGAACCCTTCTCCCGGGCGACGACGGCACGGACCTGGTGGGCCATGGGGTACTCCTCGGCTGGTACGAATCCTGGGACGGACGTTTCCCGTCGCGGCACACAACGCGCATATCGCGACGCAAGCATCGGCGACTCCGGACAGAGCGGTCAAGGACCGCGCGGCCCGGCCCGGCCGGCCCGGTCCATTCTTACCAGGGATCTTGCCGGCGGGCCCCGCGCCGCGGACCGGGCCCCGCCGGCCGCCCTCCGGCGCCGCGAGGTTCTCCTCCGGCGCGTGCGGGTGCGATGTACGCGGCCGCCCTCGCAGCCGCCGCACAGCCCGCCGCCGCCGTCCTGCCGGCACGCGGAGAGACCTGGGGGCATCGGCGCGCCGGACGAGTCCGCCGGGGCGCGCGGCCACGTCCCGCCTTTGCCGGGAGCCCGCCTCGGCTCCACCGCGGCGGGCCCCGCAGGGCAAGGACCGCCGGTCAGGCGGTGTGCATCAGCACGCGCGCGCCGCGGTCGCCGGCCGCGCGCGCGGCCGGCAGCAGAGCGGCCGTCACGGCGACCGTCACGCACACGAAGCCGACCAGCAGGAGCGCCGTCCACGGCGGCGACTGGGCGATGCCCGCGCCGACACCGCTGGACCGCCCCTGCAGGTCGATCAGCCAGTCCGAGGCGTACACCCCGGCCGTGACACCGGTGACCGCGGCCGTCAGCGCGGTCAGGCCGATGCCCGTCACCACCGTCGCCACCGTCTGCTGCGGCGTCAGGCCCACCGCGCGGTAGGCCCGCATGTCGCGGGCGTGGTCGCGGATGCCGGTGCCGACGGCCGTGGAGAGCTCGGCCAGCGCGATCAGCGCCAGCACGGTCACCAGGCCGATGACGACCCCGCGCACCGGGGAGAGTTCGGCGCCGGGCCCGGCGACCTCGCGCACCTCCAGCCCGCCGTCCGAGACCTCCGACAGCCGCGTGCGCACGGCCGTCCGGTCCGCGTCCGGCCGTAGCACCAGGCTGTAGTACGCGGGGCGGATCGAGTCGTCCTGGGCGCGGAGCACGTCCAGCGGCGCCGAGATCACCCGTCCGCCGTGCCCGGTCTCGATGCTGCGCCCGACGATGTGGAGGATGTGCGGGGTCCCGCCCACCGTCACCCGGACCCACTGGCCGACGCCGGCGTGCAGTGCGTCGAGCAGGCCCTGCCCGGCCACCGCCTCGTCCGGACCGGTGGGACGGCGGCCCTCGGCGACGGCGAACGGGTAGGGGTCGGCGACGGTGCCGATGCCGCGCAGCGTGACGGACTGCGACTGGCCGGGTGCCAGCGCGGTGAGTTCGGCGCCCGGGTGGACGGCGGTGACGGCGGGCTCCGCGGCCAGCAGCCGGTGCACGGCCGCGTCCGTCAGTCCGTTGGGCCGCGCGGTCAACGCCCCGGCTTGGCCGACCTGTTCGGGATGGTGCTCGAAGCGGTCCAGGGTGGCCCAGGTCCCCAGCGCGACGGTGATCATCAGTACCGGGAGCGCCAGCCGGGCGACCGCGACCGCCGACCGCAGCGGGCGGTGCAGCACTCCCCGGCAGCCCAGGACGAGGGCGGGCGGGGTGCGCAGCCGCAGGGCGGCCCGCGCCGCACCCGACATCCGCCGCCGCCCCGGAACGGCCCCGCGCGCGGCGGGAATCGGCGGCACCCGGCCGGCGCGCCACGCGGCGAGCACCGTGGCCAGGGCGATGACCAGCACGGTCGCGGCCGCCGTGCCGGGCAGCGCCCAGGTGTGCTGCGGGAGCCCCTGCCACAGCGCGACGGCCTCGCCCATCGGGCCGGGGATCCCCGGCGCCAGGGTCTCCGCGGCCACCGCGCCGAGCAGCACCCCGGCCGTGGCCAGCACGGCGTGCTGCACCAGGAACATCCGCACGACCTGCGCCGGGGTGAAGCCGACGGCCTTGAGCACCGCGATGTCGCGCACGTACGCCAGCACCCGCGTGCCGATGCCGCCGGTCACCGCGATCGCCGCGGCGAGCAGCGCGGCCAGCCCGAACAGCCCGAGCAGCAGCCCGAGAAGGTGGTTGTCGCCCTCGGCGTCGGCCCGCGCCTCGCGCCAGGTGGAGACCGTCAGCACGCGGTCCGAGCCCACGGCGGTGACGGCCCGCTGCACGGCGAAGGCGGTGTCGGCCGGGTCCGCGAGCCGCAGCCCGACCGTCTCCCCCGTGCGTCCGGCTGCCGGGCCCAGAGCGCCGATCAGCGTGGCGGAGGCCCAGCCGACGCCGGGTGTGTCGCCCGGGGCGTAGCCCGGCTCGGCGGTCGCGGCGACGCCCACCACCCGTACGGTGGTGCGCCGTCCGGCGCCGGTGACGGTGATCTCGTCGCCGGGCTCGGCCCACAGCGCGGTGGCCACCGACCGTTCCAGCACCACACCGTCGCCGGCGCCGCCGTCGAGCCAGCGGCCGCGGTCCATCAGCGGCCGGCCCACCTCCGGCGGGGTGGCGCCGGAGGCGCGCAGGTCGAGGGCGGCCTTCTCACGGCCGTGCTGGGCGGTGACGGTGACCGTGCGGAAGGGGCCGGAGACGGCGGTGACGCCGTCCAGCCGGGACAGCGCCGCGGTGCCCTCGGCGGTGCCGGAGCCGGTGGTGCGCAGCCACACGTGCGCGCCCTCCGTGGCGGTGAACATCCGCTGCCAGGGGTTGGCGGCGTAGACCAGCAGCGCCACCGACAGCAGCAGCGCCACGGTGATCCCCGCGGTGGCCAGGACGATGGACAGGGCCTGCCCGCGGTGCGTGCGCAGATCGGCGAGGGCCCAGCGGACGGTGGCGCGCACGGCGGTCAGCCCCGCAGTTTCACGACGTCGGCGGCGGCACGGGAGGGCCGGGCGCCGGCCGAAGGACCGTCGAGGACGACGTCGTCGACGATCTCGCCGTCGAAGAGGCTGATCACCCGGTCCGCGGCGCTGGCCACCTTGGCGTCGTGCGTGACCAGCAGGATGGTCTGGCCGCGTTCGTGGCAGCGGGCGAGCAGCCGCAGCACCTCCCGGCTGCCCCTGCTGTCCAGGCTGCCGGTGGGCTCGTCGGCCAGCAGCAGGGCCGGGCGGTTGACCAGCGCCCTGGCCAGGGCCACACGCTGCTGCTCACCGCCGGAGAGGTCGGCGGGGGTGCTGTCCTCCTTGCCCTCCAGGCCCAGTTCGGCCAGCAGTTCCTGGCGGGCGGCGCGCACCTGGCGCGGCGAGCGGCCGGCCAGCAGGGCGGGCAGTTCGATGTTGTCGGCGACGGTGAGGGTGGAGACGAGGTTGAAGAACTGGAAGACGATGCCGACGCCGCGCCGCCGCAGCACCGCCCAGCGGGCCTCGCTGAGTTGGTCGACCCGCTGCCCGTCCAGCCATATGCGGCCGCGGTCGGGGCGTTCCAGCCCGCCGAGCAGATGCAGGAGGGTGGACTTGCCGGCGCCCGACGGCCCGGTGACGGCGACGAACTCGCCGGGCCGCACCTCCAGGTCGACCCCGCGCACCGCCCTGACCTCGCCGCCGTCCACGCGGTGCGTCTTGACCAGTCCCTCGACCCGGAGCATGTGGGGTGCCCGCGGGAGGGGCGGTTCGGCCCGTCTCATTCCAGCTCCTCCTGGCAGCGCTCCAGCCAGTCGAGGTCGGCCTGCAGATGCAGGGTGGCGCCCTCGATGAGCAGTTGCGCGATGCGGTTGTCCCGGTCCTCCCCCGAGGCGAGCCGCGACATGGCCCGCATCAGGTTGAGGTAGTGGCGGCGCTGCTTGTTGATCAGGGAGACCTGGTCGGCCATTCCCGTGGCCGGGGCGAGGGCGAGCTTCATGAAGAACTCGTCGCGCACCCGGGGTTCGCTGGAGGGCTCCTCGAACCAGGCGGAGACGGCCTCCCGCCCGGCGTCGGTGAGTTCGTAGATCCGCTTGTTGGGCCGGCCGGACTGGGTGACGTCCTCGCCCCGGATCAGTCCCGACTTCTCCAGGCGCGCCAGTGTCACGTAGATCTGGCCGATGTTCGGCTGGGGATAGGCGGCGCCGAAGAGCTTCTCGAGCTCCGTCTTGAGCTCGTAGCCGTGGGCGGCCCCCTTGGCGAGCAGTGCCATCAGGGGAAGGCGCACGCTCGTCCCGCCTCCTCCCGGCTACCTGCGTGTTAGGGGCTCCTGTCGCCCCGGCCCGTCGTCGAGCAGGTCATATTGCCGCAATGGCTAGTATCGCGCATGTCCAACAGGTATACATGGCCCTTCGGACGACGACGACGTCGAGCCGGTGCGGGACCTGGAGGACGACATGCGCTGGGGGCGGGCCGCGAGAAGGACGCTGCTCGTCGCTGCGCTGCTGCTGACCGGGTACGGGGGCGCGGGCGCCCGCGCCGCCGACGGGCCGCCCGGCGAGGGCGGCCGGGGGCCGGTGACGCTGGCCACCGGCCGGGATCTGACCGGCTACCTGCAGCACGTCCTCGACGGCTGGAACCGCGCCCACCCGCTGGAGCGGGCCACGCTCGTGGAGCTGCCGGAGGCGGCCGACGAGGTGCACGCGCAGATGGTGGACAGCCTGCGGTCCGGCAGCGACCGGTTCGACGTCCTCAATATCGACGTCGCGTGGACCTCGGAGTTCGCGGGCGCGGGCTGGATCGCGCCGGTCGACCCGCGCGGGCTGCCGCTGGACCGGCTGCTGCCCTCGGTCGTGGACACCGCGACCTTCCACGGGCGGCTGTACGCGGTGCCGTACGTGACCAACGCCGGGCTGCTGTACTACCGCAAGGACATCCTCGACCGGGAGCACCTGGCGCCGCCGCGCACCTGGGCGCAGCTGGAGGAGCAGGCGAAGACGCTCGCCCCGGCGTACCGGATCGGCGGCTACGCCGGGCAGTTCCTGCCGTACGAGGGACTGACGGTGAACGTCACCGAGGCCGTGCAGTCGGCCGGCGGCGGCATCCTCGGCGGCGAGGGCAGCCGGGTCACCGTCGACTCGGCTGCGGCGCGCGAGGGGCTGGGCTTCCTGGTGCGCGGGGTACGCGAGGGCTGGATCCCGCGCGCGGCGCTGCGGTTCAAGGAGGAGGAGTCCCGGCGCGCCTTCCAGGACGGCGAGTTGCTCTTCCTGCGGAACTGGCCCTATGTGTACGACCTGGCCTCCGGGCCGGACTCGAAGGTGGCGGGCCGGTTCGGCGTGGTGCCGCTGCCCGGCCCGGACGGTCCGGGCTCCAGTGTGCTCGGCGGGTCCAACCTGGCGGTCAACGCGCAGACCCGGCATCCGCGCACGGCGGCGGATCTGATGGCCTACATGACGGGCGAGTCCGTGCAGCGGCAGGTGCTCACCGAGGGCTCGCTGCCGCCGGTGTGGGCGGACCTGTACCGGGACCCCGTGCTGGTGCGCCGCTACCCGTACCTGCCGGTGCTGGAGCAGAGCGTGCGAGCGGCCAAGCCGCGCCCCAAGAGCGCACGGTACGAGCAGGTGAGCCTGGCGGTCGCGGCGGTGAGCCGGGACGCGCTGGCGCAGCACGCGACGCCGGCGCAGGCGGTGGCGCGGCTGGACCGCGAGCTGCGGGAGATCGTGCGGGGCGGCTGACCCCCTCTCCCCTCCGATAGTTACATGTTAGGTATGCGGCTGGGGCGAGCCCTGTCGCTCGTCCGGCATCTATCGCCGCAAATACCCCCAGCTGACGCCTCCTGTCGGCAACTCCATTGACATCGCGCCGAGATGCATACCTAACATGCATGTATAACGAGCCCGTTGACGCGGCGTGCCGTGTCGTTCCCGCACCACTCCACCGAGGAAAGGACCCTCCCCGATGAAGCGCACGCTCGTCGCGGCCACCGCCCTGTGCGGCCTGGCCCTCACGACCACCGCCTGCGGCGGCGACACCAAGGCCGCCTCCGACTCCGGTACCGGCTCCGGCGGTCAGCAGCTCAAGGGCCAGACGGTGACGGTCGCCGCCGTGTGGACCGGCACGGAGCAGAAGAACTTCCAGAAGGTCCTGGACGGCTTCACCGCGAAGACCGGGGCGAAGGTGAGCTACGTGTCCACCGGCGACAACTTCGCCACCGTCCTCGGCAGCAAGATCGCGGGCGGCGACTCGCCCGACGTGGCCATGGCCCCGCAGCCCGGCGTGGTCCAGCAGTTCGCGGGCAAGGGCTGGCTCCTGCCGCTGTCCCCCGCCGTGAAGAGCGCCGCGGAGCAGAACTTCGCCAAGGTCTGGCAGACGTTCGGCACCGTCGACGGCACCTACTACGGCCTGTACTTCAAGGCCTCCGACAAGTCGACGGTCTGGTACAGCCCCCAGGCGCTGGACACCGCCGGCGTGCAGCCGCCGAAGACCTTCCAGGAACTGCTGGACGCCGCCGGCGCGATCTCCGACTCGGGCCTGCCCGCCTTCGCCGTCGGCGGCTCGGACGGCTGGACGCTCACCGACTGGTTCGAGAACGTCTACCTCTCGCAGGCCGGCCCGGAGAACTACGACAAGCTGACGCAGCACCAGATCCCTTGGACCGACCCGACCGTCGTGAAGGCGCTCGGCACCCTGGCCAAGGTGTTCGGCAAGGACGACCTCCTCGCGGGCGGCCACAAGGGCGCCCTGGCCACCAGCTTCCCCGACTCCGTCGCGCAGGTCTTCGGCAAGACCCAGAAGGCCGGCATGGTCTACGAGGGCGACTTCGTCGGCGGCGTCGTCTCCGGCGACCTGGGCCGCACGGTCGGCGAGGACGCCAAGTTCTTCCCGTTCCCGTCCGTCGACGGCGGTCCCGCGCCGGTGGTCGGCGGCGGCGACGCCGCGGTGGCGCTGAAGTCCGGCAAGAACACCAAGGCCGGAATGAAGCTGCTGGAGTACCTGGCGACCCCCGAGGCCGCGGCGATCTGGGCCAAGGCGGGCGGCTACCTCTCCCCGAACCAGAAGCTCGACCCGGCCGCCTACGCGGACGACACGACGCGCGAGACGGCCAAGTCCCTGGTCGGCGCCGGGGACACGGTGCGCTTCGACATGTCCGACCAGACCCCGCCCGCCTTCGGCGGCACGCCCGGCAAGGGCGAGTGGAAGATCCTCCAGGACTTCCTGGCCGACCCGAAGGACCCGAAGGCCACCGCGGCGAAGCTCGAGGCCGCGGCCGCCAAGGCCTACCAGGGCTGAGGCCCCGCCATGTCCTCCGCTCTCACCCGCAAGGTGCCGTCCGCCCCGGCGGGCGGCACCGCCCCGCCGGCCGTACGGCGCCGCTCGCGCCGGGCCAAGGTCACCGCGGTCGCCTTCGCGCTGCCGGCGCTGGCACTGCTCGGCGCCCTCGTCGGCTACCCCATCCTCTTCTCGGTCGGCCGCAGCCTCTTCGACGCGAGCGGCGACCGCTTCGTGGGGCTGGACAACTACCAGGAGATGTTCGCCGATCCGGCCACCTTGAAGGCCGTCCGGAACACCGCGATCTGGGTCGTGGTCACCCCGGCGCTGCTCACCGGCGTCGGCCTGGTCCTGGCCGTGCTCACCGAACGGATCCGCTGGGCCACCGCGTTCAAGCTGCTCATCTTCATGCCGATGGCGGTCTCCTTCCTCGCCGCGGGCATCACCTTCCGCCTGGTGTACGACCAGGACCCGCAGCGCGGCGTGCTGAACGCGGCCGCGGTCGCGATCCACGACTCCTTCACCGACGCCTCGGCCTACCCGGGTGCCCGGCCGCGCGGCGACGACGTGCTCACCGCGTCCGACGGCGGCTTCCGGACCGTGACGCCGGCGGAACCCGGCCAGACCGTCACGCTCGGCCTGGTGGGTCTTCCGCCCGCCTCGATCCCCGCGACGGCCCGCCCAGCGGCACCCCCCGCGACCGGTGAGGACACCGTCAGCGGCGTGGTCTACCTGGACTTCGTGCCGGGCGGCGGCGGCACTCCGGGGCAGGTCGACCCGCAGGAGAAGGGCCTGCCGCACATGAGGGTCGAGCTGATGAAGGACGGCGGGGTCGTCGCGACGACGACCACCGCGGACGACGGCTCGTTCCGCTTCACCGACGCCGCGGGCGGCGGCGAGGTCCGGCTCCCGGCGAAGAACTTCGCGCCTCCGTACGGGGGCGTCTCCTGGCTCGGCCCGACACTGATCACCCCGGCGATCATCGGTGCCTACGTGTGGATCTGGACCGGTTTCGCGATGGTGCTGATCGGCGCCGGGCTGTCCTCGCTGCCCCGCGAGACCCTGGAGGCCGCCCGGGTGGACGGCGCGACCGAGTGGCAGATCTTCCGCCGCATCACGGTGCCGCTGCTCGCGCCCGTGCTCGGCGTGGTCTTCGTGACGCTCGTGATCAACGTGATGAAGGTCTTCGACCTCGTCTACATCATCGCGCCGGGCCCGGTGCAGGAGGACGCCAACGTGCTGGCCCTGCAGATGTGGCTGGTCTCCTTCGGCGGCGGCAACAACCAGGGCCTGGGCAGCGCGATCGGTGTCGTCCTGCTGCTGCTCGTGCTCCCCGCGATGGCCCTCAACATCCGACGCTTCCGCAGGAGTTCGCGATGACCGTGCAGAGCGCCGCGCCGCGGCCCGCACCGCCCCGCACACCCGCCACCCGGACCGGCGGCGGCCCCGGCCGGCCCTCCGCCGCCCGGCGGATCGCCTCCTGGCTGCGCAGCGGGCTGGTCCAGGCGCTGCTGACCGTCGTCGCGCTGATCTGGCTCACACCGACCGCCGGGCTGTTCGTCTCGTCGCTGCGCAACTCCGACGACACCTCCACGTCCGGCTGGTGGAACGGGCTGCTGCACCCCGGGTCGCTCGGCTTCGGCAACTACTCGGCCATCCTGGCCGACAGCAGCATCACCCAGGCCTTCTGGAACACCGTGCTGATCTCGGTCCCCGCGACCGCGGCGGTCGTGGTGCTCGCCGCGCTCGCCGGATACGCCTTCGCCTGGCTGGAGTTCCCGGGCCGGGACTGGGTGTTCCTGGTCGTGGTCGGCATGCTGGTGGTGCCGGTGCAGATCGGGCTGCTGCCGGTCGCCCGGCTCTTCGGGGCGGTCGGCCTGTTCGGGACGACGGCCGGCGTGGTCCTCTTCCACGTCGCGTACGGACTGCCCTTCGCGATCTTCCTGCTGCGCAACTACTTCGCCGAGATCCCGCGCGAGATGCTGGAGGCGGCGCGGATGGACGGCGGCACCGAGTGGACGATCTTCCGTAAGCTCGTGCTGCCGGTGGGCCGTCCGGCGATCGCGAGCCTGGCCATCTTCCAGTTCCTCTGGGTCTGGAACGACATGCTCGTCGCGCTGATCTTCGCGGACCCCGGGTCGCAGCCGCTCACCGTCGCCCTGCAGTCGCAGATGCGGCAGTTCGGCGCCAACATCGACGTGCTGGCGCCGGGTGCCTTCCTGTCGCTGATCGTGCCGCTGGCGGTCTTCTTCGCCTTCCAACGGCACTTCGTGGAGGGGGTCATGGCCGGTTCGGTGAAGTGACGCCCTGACTGCCGACCGCCGGGGCGGACCGTCGGGCCGGGGCGGCGCAGACGTCGGAGGACTTGCTTGCCAGGTGGTCCATACCACCTTAGAGTCGGCCCCGCAGGCCGGATCCCTCCGATGTCCGCGCCGTCCCGGCCCGCCCGTGCGTCCCCGACCGGCAAGGACCCGCCGCCATGCCCATGCAGCCCTGGTTCCCCGACGCCAAGCTCGGCATCTTCGTCCACTACGGGATCTACGCGGTCGACGGCGTCGCCGAGTCATGGTCCTTCTACGACGGCCGGGTCGGTCACGAGCAGTACATGCGCCAGCTCGACGGCTTCACCGCCGCCCGCTACGACCCGGGGTCCTGGGCCCGGCTGTTCGCCCGCGCGGGCGCCCGGTACGCCGTCCTCACCGCCCGCCACCACGACGGCGTCGCGCTGTGGGACACGGCCGAGGGCGACCTTTCGGTGGCACACCGCACCCCGGCGGGACGCGACCTGATCGGCCCGTACGCGCGGGCGTTGCGCGAGGAGGGCCTGAAGGTCGGCCTGTACTACTCGCACTCGGACTGGAACCACCCCGACTACGCCAGCGTGATCCACCCCGACCCGCCCCTGCCGGACGTCTCCACCAGCCGCTGGGTGGTCCCCGCGGACGGTCGGCAGGACCCTGCCGCCTGGCGCCGCTACCTCGCCTACCGGGACGCCCAGGTCTCCGAGCTCGTCACGCGGTTCCGCCCCGACCTGCTGTGGTTCGACGGCGAGTGGGAGCGCAGCGAGGAGCAGTGGGGCCTGGACGCGCTGGCCGCCGTGATCCTGGCCGGGAACCCGTCGACCGTGCTCAACGCCCGGATGATGAGCCACGGCGACTACGCCACCCCCGAACAGGGCATCCCGGTC
Source organism: Streptomyces sp. NPDC088354 (assembly GCF_044753585.1). NCBI lineage: Bacteria > Bacillati > Actinomycetota > Actinomycetes > Kitasatosporales > Streptomycetaceae > Streptomyces > Streptomyces sp. NPDC088354. The sequence goes on from NZ_JBIVNJ010000003.1 coordinate 364,502, forward strand.
GAGCCCCCGACCGGGCCGTGGGAGCTGTGCCTGACCGTGAACGACTCGTGGGGTTTCCAGCACGGCGACCACCGCCACAAATCGGTGTCCCGGCTGGTCCGCTACTTCACCGAGACCATCGGCGCCGGCGGCAACCTGCTGCTGGACGTCGGTCCCCGCGAGGACGGCACCATCACACCCGAGCAGACCGAGCGCCTGGAGGGCCTCGGCGCCTGGATCGGCGCGCACTCCGACGCCGTCCACGGCACGGTCGCCGGACTGCCCCCCGGTCACCACTACGGCCCCAGCACCCTGTCCGCGGACCGCCGCACGCTGTACCTGGTCTGCTTCGACACCCCGAGGGAGGCCGTGTCGGTACGGGGGCTGCGCAACCGCGTCCGCCGTGTGACGGTGGTCGGCACCGGCACAGAACTGGGCCACGACGTCACCGGCGGGCTGCACGAGGTACCGGGCGTCACCTGGATCGACGCCCCGCCCGCGACGGACCTGGACCCCCACGCGACCGTGCTCGCGGTCGAACTCGACGGCGAACTCGACCTCTACCGCGGCACCGGCCGCTCCTGACCCGCGGGCCCCGAAGGCCCGGCGGGTCACGCGGAGCGGTCGAGGTCCTCGGCCCGCACGGCGTGCGCCAGGGGCACGCCGCGGACGCACCGCGCGATCCCGTCGATCGCCGTGTCCGCCGGCCGGGCCGGCTCCTCCGCGAGGCGCACGTCGGGCGGGTTCCACAGCGGGAAGCCGGCGGGCAGTGGCTCGGGATCGGTGACGTCGAGGACGGCGTGCGGGCGCCCGGCAATCGCTTCGGCGGTGAGCGCGGCAGTGTCCACCAGCGTACCGCGCGGTGTTGACCAGGGGCGGCGACGTCGCGCGGCCGGGGTGCGCGCACTCGTCGCCGGAACGGTGCGGGGCAGGCTGCACGAGGAGCACCGTCCTTGGGGCGGGCGGGCGGACCAGGCGAGCCGCCGCCGCCCTCAGCGGGGCACCGACCGAGGCCAAGGATGCGCGAAGCCCGGCGCAGGGGACGGACGAGGTCAGCGGTCCGGTTCGGCCACGCCCTTGTGCACCTGCTCGCGCACGTACCGCGGATACCAGTCGGTGAAGCGCACGGCGAGCACCAGCAGCGCGATCGGGAGCACCCAGTTCAGCCAGTCCGTGCCCGCGGTGACGTGCACGGCGACCAGCCCCAGGACCGCGGTGACCAGGAAGACCCCGCCCCACACGAGCGTCAGCACCCGGTTGGTGCGCTGGAAGGCGGGCGTGCCCCAGACCTCCCGGGGCGTCGACTCGCGGGCGTACTGCTCGGTGAAGGGCACGAAGGCGAGGGACCCCAGGGCGACGGCCGCGATGACCGCGTTGGCGAGCACCTGCGCGTAGGTCTCCAGCCACAGCAGGTCCTGCCGGTCCAGGGACAGCCCCAGCAGCGAGACGACGGTGAAGAAGACGATGCCGGTGACGTCCAGCAGCTTCACACTGCCGTGCGCGACGTCCGGCACGCTCAGCACGACGGACGCGACGAGGCCGACGAGCGCGGCGAGTTCCCAGGTGCTGGGCCCGGCGACGATGTCGAAGGCGATCCACGGCACGAACGCGAAGAAGACCCCGGCGCGCCCGCCCGGAGACCGCCGCGCGGCGTGCTTCCCCGCACCGCGCGCGGCCCCGGACTCGCCGGCGTCGTCCCCGTCCATGGCGCCTCCCGCCTGCCCGTTCCGGCCCCTCCATGCTGCGGCACACGCCCGGTGCCCGCATGTCAGGGCCGACGGCGCGTCAGGACGCCGCGGCACCCGGTCCGTCGGGAGGGGGACGGTCAGCGGCCGCCGGCGAGCGCGGACTCGTATCCCGGCAGGACGACGTCGCGGATGAGCGCGTTGCGCTCGTCGAAGGGGATGAACGCGCTCTTGAGCGCGTCCACGGTCGCCTTCCGCAGGTCCGCCACCGTCCAGCCGGCCTCCGTGACGAGGCGTTCCATCTCGCGTGTCATCGTCGTACCGGACACCAGCCGGTTGTCGGTGTTGACGGTCACCCGGAAGCCCAGGTCGCGCAGGAGGGTGATGGGGTGGCCGGCCACGGAGACCGCCGCGCCGGTCTGCAGGTTGGAGGTGGGGCAGACCTCCAGGGCGATGCGGCGGTCGCGTATCCAGTGGGCGAGGCGGCCGAGCTTGCCGTCGACGATGTCGTCGGCCAGCCGGACGCCGTGGCCGATCCGCAGCGCCCCGCAGACCTGCACGGCCTGGTGGATGCTGGGCAGGCCGTGGGCCTCGCCCGCGTGGATGGTGAACGGCACGTTCTCCTCGCGCAGGTACGCGAAGGCGGCCAGGTGGTCGGCGGGCGGGAAGCCGTCCTCGGCGCCGGCGATGTCGAAGCCGACGACACCCGCGTCCCGGTAGGTGACGGCCAGGCCCGCGACCTCGCGGCTGCGGTCGGTCATCCGCATCGCGCACAGCAGCGTGCCCACCCGGACCGGGGTGCCCGCCGCGGCGGCCTTGGCCATACCCGCGGCCAGGCCCTCCTGGACGGTCTCCACGACCTCGGCGAGCGCCAGCCCGCTGTGGACGAGCAGTTCGGGGGCGTAGCGGACCTCGCCGTAGACCACGCCGTCGGCGGCCAGGTCGAGGACGTACTCCTCGGCGACGCGCAGCAGGCCCTCGCGGGTGCCCATCACGGCGATGGTGTGCTCGAAGGTGGCGATGTAGCGGACCAGGTCGCCGGAGTTGGCGGCGTCGTAGTACCAGGCCGCCAGCGCGGCGGGGTCGGTGGCGGGCAGCGTGTGCCCGATCCGCCCGGCCAGTTCCACGAGTGTCGCCGGGCGCAGGCCGCCGTCGAGGTGGTCGTGCAGCACGGCCTTGGGCAGCCGGCGGACGAGATCGAGATCGGTGTCGGTGTCCGTGTCGGTGTCGGTGGCGGTGGCCGTGGTCACGCGGTGTGCTCCTGGTCGGCGGTCGCGGGGGCGGCGGGCTGGAGGAGGTCCCAGCGGTTCCCCCAGGGGTCCTGGAAGACGACGACCGAGCCGTACGTCTCGTGGCGGGGCTCCTCCAGGAAGGTCACCCCGGCGGCGCGCATCCGCGCGTAGTCGCCGGCGAAGTCCTCGGTGTGCAGGAAGAAGCCGACCCGCCCCCCGGTCTGGTCGCCGACGCGGGCGAGCTCCGCCTCGTTCTTCGCCCGTGCGAGCAGCAGCCCGCTGCCCTCCCCGGCGCCGCGCGGGCGCACGACCACCCACCGGCCGCCGCCGGGGCGCGGCTCGTCCTCGGCCAGCTCGAAGGCGAGGGGGCCGGTGTAGAAGGCGATGGCCTCGTCTTGGTCGGGGACGACGAGGGTGACCAGGGCTATGCGGGACATACGGTCACGTTATACGTAACACCTGGAGCCGGGCAAGGCAGGCCTTGGCGGGCTTCACGCGTCCGCCGCGGCGTACACGCGGCGGCCGTCGACGAAGGTCTGCAGGACCCGGGTCTCCGCGACGGCCTCCGGCGGGCCGGCGAAGGGGTCGCGGTCGAGGACGACGAGGTCGGCCAGCTTGCCCGGGGTGACGGTGCCGGTGTCGTCGAGGTGGTTCACGTGGGCGGAGCCCGCGGTGTACGCGGCGACGGCCGCGGCGAGGTCGAGGCGCTGCGCGGGCAGGAAGGCGGGGGTCCCGTCGGGGGCGCCCGGGATGCGGCGGTTGACGGCGACGTGCAGGGCCTGGAACGGGTCCGGGCTGCTGACCGGCCAGTCGCTGCCCGCGGCGAGCGCCGCCCCGGAGCGCAGGAGGTCGCCGAAGGGGTACTGCCACGCGCCGCGTTCGGGGCCGAGGAAGGGCAGCGTGAGCTCGTCCATCTGGGGTTCGTGGGCGGCCCACAGCGCCTGGATGTTGGCGGCGGCGCCGAGTTCGCGGAAGCGGGCGACGTCGTCGGGGTGGACGACCTGGAGGTGCGCCAGGTGGTGCCGGGTGTCGCGGAAGCCGTTGGCGGCGCGCGCGGCGCGGACCGCGTCCAGGGCCTCGCGGACGGCGCGGTCCCCGAGGGCGTGGAAGTGCACCTGGAAGTCGTGGGCGTCGAGTTCGGCGACGTACTTGGCGAGGTCGGCCGGATCGACGAAGCTGATGCCGCTGTTGCCGGAGACGCAGCCGCAGGCGGTGAGGTAGGGGCCCAGCAGAGCGGCGGTCCCGTTCTCCGCGATGCCGTCCTGCATGACCTTGACGGTGGTGGCACGGAACCGCCCGCGGCTCACCGCCGCACGCCGTTCCAGGAGTTCCGGGATCTGCTCGGCGCCGCGGTCGCGGTCCCACCACAGGGCGCCGACCACGCGGGCGGTGAGCAGTCCCTCGTCGAGAACGGCGTGGTACGCGGGCACGGGGTCGGTCATGTTGGCGTACGTGCCGACGATGGCGTCCTGCCACGCGGTGACGCCGAAGGCGTGCAGCACCGACTGGGCGCGCAGCAGCGCGGCCTTCTGCTCGGCGAGCGTGACGGCGGGCAGCAGGCGGCCGACGAGATGCTGGGCGCCCTCCTGCAGCATGCCGGTGGGGTTGCCGCCGGCGTCGCGCTCGATGCGGCCGTCGGCCGGGTCCGGGGTGTCCCGGGTGACCCCGGCGAGCTCCAGGGCACGGGAGTTGACCCAGGCGCCGTGGTGGTCGCGGTTGGGCAGGAAGACGGGACGGTCGGGGACGACGGCGTCAAGGAGCTCGGCGGTGGGATTGCCGCCGGGGAACGCCTCGAGCGACCAGCCGCCGCCGGTGATCCACTCCGCGCCGGGGTGCGCGTCGGCGTACGCGCCGACCAGCCGCACGTACTCCCCCGAGTCGCGGGCCTCGGCGAGATGGCACTGCCCGAGTTCGAGCCCCGCACCGAGCGGATGGACGTGGGCGTCCTGGAACCCGGGCAGCAGCAGGCGTCCGGCCAGGTCGACGACCTCGGTGCCGGGGCCGATGAGCTCGCGGACCTCGTCGTGGCCGACGGCCGTGATCCGGCCGTCCGTCACGGCGGCACCGGTGGCACGGCCGAGCACGGCGTCCACAGTGTGGACCGGGCCACCGGTGAACACCACGTCGGCATGGGGTCGGGACATGGGGCACGCTCCAAGCGGGGGTCCGGGGCGGGCAGGGACCAGCCGTTCTACACCCACCCGCGCCGAACGCACCACGCCCGGCGCCGGGGTCCGGGCGGCTCGCCGCCGACGTCTCCGCCGCCCACGACCGGCTCGACGTGCTCGTCAACAACGCCGGAGTCGGCTTCCACGCCACCGGCACCGGACGGCTGACCTCCCAGGACGGGCACGAACTGCGCCTGGCCGTGAACCACCTCGCGCCCGTCCTCCTGACCCGCGAGCTGCTCCCGCCGCTGCGCCGTCCGGCACCCTCCCGGGTCGTCGACGTGGCCTCGGTCGGACAGCAGCCGATCGACTTCGGCGACCCCCAATTCACCCGCGGCTGCACCGAGGTCGCCGCCTACTGCCGCTCCAAGCCGGCCCTGATCGGCCACGGACTGGACCTCGCCGAGGAACTGTCCGGCAGCGGCGTCACCGTCAACAGCCTCCACCCCGCGTCCTCCATGCCGACGGCCATGTCCCGTGCGTCCGGCATGGACGTCGTCGACTCCCTGGAGGAGGGCGTGGCCGCCACCCGGCGCCTGGTCGAGGCCCCCGAACTGGCCGACGTCACCGGGCGGTACTTCGACGGCGCGCGGGAGGCGCGGGCCTCGGCCGAGGCGTACGACGCGGAGTTCCGCCGCCGCCTCGCGGCCCTCACGGCGGAACTCCTCGGCACGGACCGCCCGGCGTGAGCCCCGCGGTTGCGCTCACAGCGTGACCGCCCCCGGGTCGGCCCGCGGCGCGGCACAGTGGCGTCATGAATGTGCTGATCCTGGGTGGTACGGAGTTCGTGGGGCGCGCGGTGGCGGAGGAGGCGCTGACGCGCGGCGAGAAGGTCACGGTGTTCCACCGGGGACGGCACTCGCCGCCGCCGGGGGTCACCGCGCTGCACGGGGACCGGGTCGCCGAAGGCGGCCTGGCGTCTCTCGCGCACGGCGAGTGGGACCTGGTGGTGGACACGTGGTCCGGCGCGCCGTCGGCGGTGCGGGACTCCGCCGCCCTGCTGGCGGGCCGCGCCGGGCGCTACGCCTACGTGTCCAGCCGCTCGGTGTACACCTACCCCGCGGCCGCCGGACTCGACGAGGACGGCCCGGTGGTCGACGCGTCGCCCGACGACGGCGCGGACGTGGACTACGCGCGGGCCAAGCGGGGCGGTGAACTGGCCGCCGTCGACGCGTTCGGCGACCGGGCGCTGCTGCTCCGGGCGGGGCTGATCCTCGGCCCGTACGAGAACATCGGCCGCCTGCCGTGGTGGCTCACCCGCATCGCCCGCGGCGGCCCCGTGCTCGCTCCCGGGCCGCGCGATCTCCCCCTGCAGTACATCGACGCGCGCGACCTCGCCGCCTTCACGCTGGACGCCGCCGCGGCGGGCCTGGGCGGCGCGTACAACCTCGTCAGCCCGTCCGGGCACACCACGACGGGCGAACTGCTCGACACCTGCGCCGCGGTGACGGGCGGCGAGGCCGACCTGCGCTGGGCCGAGCCCTCCGCGGTGCTCGACGCCGGTGTCGAACCGTGGTCCGAACTTCCGGTCTGGCTCCCGCCGGGCGAGTTGTACGACACCCTGCACACCGGCGACGTCTCCCGTGCGGTCGGCGCCGGTCTGCGCTGCCGTCCGGTCGGCGAGACGGTCGCCGACACCTGGTCGTGGCTGCGTTCCGTGGGCGGGGTGGCGCCGCAGCGCCCGGACCGTCCGGCGGTGGGGCTGCCGCCGGAGAAGGAGGCGGCCGCCTTGAAGGCGCTCGGCCTCGGCTGACGGCCGTCAGCCCTCGGGCCCTGACACGAGCGCGCCTTTGAGGCGGCCGAGTTCGGCGCCGGTCAGGCCACGCTCCCGCAGCCACCGGCCGGCGCCGCCGTGGCGGGTCCGTAGGGTGTCGAGGAAGTGGTGCATGACCTGCGGCTTCGAGGCCATGTAGTGGTGCTCGACGGCGGGCAGGTCCCGGTAGGAGGGGAGCCGGGCGAGGCGCTCGCGGATGCGGGCGACGCGCTGGGCGGTGAGGGCGTAGTCGGCGGCGATGGCGTCCGCAGGCACGCCGACCGCGTCCAGGAGCAGGGCGGCCAGGACGCCGGTGCGGTCCTTGCCGACGGCGCAGTGGAAGACGACGGCGTGCTGGTCGGTGTCCGCGACGATCCGCGCGGCGTCCACCAGGGACGCGCCACTGCCGTCGAGCAGGCCCTCGTAGAAGCCGGCCGTGTCGTCCACGGCCTCACCGCGCACCGCCGGCACGGCGTCGGTCACGGCCGCCTGCACACGGCGGACGGGCAGGCTGACCCGGCGCACGGGGGTGTCCGCCAGCAGACCGTGTCCCTCGCGGGCCGCCTCGTCCGGGCCGCGCAGGTCGACGACCGTCCGCAACCGGTAACGCCCCAGGAGCAGTTCCACGTCGTCCGCCGTGGCGTCCTGGAGGGTGCTCGCCCGGAACACCACACCGCGCCGGGTCCTGCCGCCGCCGTGGACGGGCAGCCCGCCGAGGTCGCGGATGTTGTCGACCTCGGCCAGTTCCACCCACCGGGCCGCGCCGCCGGGCGGCCCGTCGTGCGTCGCTTCCAAGAAGGCCTCCTCGGACGGGGTTCGGGTCGCCTGATTCTTTTGTACCAGTGCGTCAGGGAGACGGAACGCGCATCCGGATGCGCCCGGGGTGCGGATGGCGGCGGCACGGGTTCCACTGGAGGCTGTGACCGGCTGCGCACCGTCCGTGAGGGCGGCCCGGCCGGCAGGCGCCGTCCGGGCGCGGGCGACCGCGCGTTGACGGCGGCGAGAGCGAGGAGATCCCCCGTGGCCCGCAGGATTCCGCCGACGACCGCGGTAGCCGTCGTGTTCGTCTCCGCGCTCTTCATGGCGATCATGGACACGACGATCGTCAATGTGGCGGTCCCCGCGATCGGCCGCGACTTCGGCGTCCCGGCCTCCGGCCTCGGCGCGATCAACATCGGCTACCTGGTCAGCCTCGCCGTGTTCATCCCGGTCGCCGGCTGGCTCGGCGACCGCTACGGCACCCGGCGGACCTTCCTGGCCGCACTGGTGGTCTTCACGGGCGCCTCCGCGCTGTGCGCCACGGCCACCACCATGGACCAGCTCACCGCGTACCGAATCCTGCAGGGCGCGGGCGGCGGTCTGCTCACGCCGGTCGGCCAGACGATGCTGTTCCGGGCCTACCCTCCGGCCAAGCGGATCAAGGCGCAGCGGGCGCTGATGGTGCCCACCGCGGTCGCCCCCGCGGTGGGCCCGGTGCTCGGCGGCTGGCTCTCCGACGCGGTGTCCTGGCACTGGGTGTTCCTGGTCAACCTGCCCATCGGCGCCGCGGCCGTCGCCTTCGGCCTGCTGTTCCTGCCGGACTACCGGGTGGAGACCCCGGGCCGCTTCGACCTCACCGGCTTCCTGCTGGCCGGCGGCGGTCTGTCGCTGACGCTCTACGCGTTCACCGAGGGTCCCGACCAGGGGTGGGGCACGGCCGGTGTCCTCGTGCCGCTGGTGTTCGGCATCGCGGCGCTGCTCGCCATGGTGGCGGTGGAACGGCGCATCGCGATGCCGATGCTGGACCTGGGGCTCTTCCGGGACCGGCTGTTCCGGGCCAACACGATCGTGATGTTCCCGCTGAGCGCGGTGTTCCTCGGCACGGTCTGGCTGTACCCGCTGTTCCTGCAGGAGGCGCTGGGCTTCGACGCCCTGCGCAGCGGTATGGCCACCTTCCCCGAGGCCCTGGGCGTGATGGCGGCGGCGCAGGTGGCGCCCCGCCTGTACCGGCGCCTCGGGCCGCGCCGGCTGATGGTGGGCGGCTCGGCGGGCATGGGCCTGTGCGTGGCCGTCATGGCGGGCTTCACCGCAGGCACGTCGGAGTGGACGCTGCGCGGTGTGCTGTTCGTCCTGGGCTACTGCATCGGGCACGTCATGATGTCCGCGCAGAACGCCGCCTTCGCGACCGTCCCGGCCCCCTCGACCGGGCGGGCCGCCACCGTCTTCAACATGCAGCGCCAGCTCGGCGGCGCCTTCGGCACGGCCGTGATCGCCACCCTGCTCGCGGCCGTCGGCACCACGGTGCTGAGCGCCGACGGGACGCCGACCGCCAACCTGACGGCCTATCACGCCGGCTTCGTCCTGTGCGCCGGGCTCGCGCTGATCTCCGCGGTCGCCGCGCTCTTCGTCTCCGACCAGGACGCCCTGGGCGTGGAACGTCCCGACGCGGAGCGGCCCGCCCGGCCGGGCGCCGCGGAGGCGGCGACTCCCGCCTCTCCCTGACGGCTGCCCCGCCCCGGTGTCTGTTTGAGACGTTTTGCCCGCGGTGGGATGCTGGGAAGGATGGCGCGGGGTCCGGGCCTCGGAACCGAGCAGGCGAGGACGTCGGCGATGCCGGTACAAGAACCGATGGACGACGGGCAGTCCGTTGCCGGGGCCGCCATGGCCGCCGTGGACGCGAGCGGCGTCGTCACCGGGTGGACGCCCGGCGCCGCGCGGCTGCTGGGGTACCAGCGGGACGAGGTGGTGGGACGGGCGGCCCGGACACTGCTCGCCGGGCAGCTCCCGCCCGCCGCGCTGCGGAGCCTGAAGCGCCAGGAGGAATGGCGCGGTCGGCTGCTGCTGCGGCACCGCCGGGGCCACGCCGTGGGGGCCGAGGTCGCCGCCGCCCCGATGGGCAGCGACTGGGCGGTCGTGGCGGAGGAGCCCGGGACACCGCTCGCGGAGTGGGCCCTGGACCAGATGCCCGCGGTCTTCGGGGTGTACGACCACGAGAAGCGGCTGATCGGCAGCAGCGCGGAGGGCCGCCGCGTGATGGGGGTCCCGGAGCAGGAGGTCATCGGGCTGCGGGTGGTCGAGTTCTCCCCCGGACGCCGGTCGGAGAAGCTCGAGGAAATGATGGACCGGGTCATGGAGACCGGCGAGCGGATGACCGCCGAGACGTTCACCCAGGCCCCCGGCGAGACCCGCGCCCACGCGTGGTCGGTCTACCTCTATCCGCTCAAGGACCCGGCCGGGCACGTGCGCGGCGTGTCCGTGGCCGCGCTCGACACGACGTCCCAGTACAAGGCGCGCAAGCGGCTGAGCCTGGTCAACACGGCCGGCGTGCGGATCGGGACCACGCTGGACGTCGTGCGCACCGCCGAGGAGCTCACCGAGGTCGTCATCGGGCAGTTCGCCGACTTCGCGAGCGTCGACCTGCTGGACGCCGTCCTGGACGAGGCGACGAACGCCGGGCCGCGCGCGCCCGGCCCGGTGATCCTGCGCCGGGCGGCCCAGGACTCCGTCCTGGACGGGGCGCCGGAGACCTCCGTCTCTCCCGGGCAGCCGGACCGCTATCCCGAGGAGTCGCCCATGGCGCGGGCGCTGGTCACCGGGAGGGCGTCGTGCCACTGGATCGAGGACGACGACGTCCAGGAGTGGCTGCGCGCGAACCCGCAGCACGCGCGCTCCGCGCACGCGTTCGGCATCCACTCGCTCATCGTGGTCCCGCTGCGCGCCCGGGGGACCACGCTGGGGCTCGCGCAGTTCCTCCGGCACCGCACGCCCGACCCGTTCGACCCCGACGACCTGATCCTGGCGGAGGAGATCACCGCACGGGTGGCGTTGTCCATCGACAACGCGCTGCGCTACACCCGTGAGCGCAACACCGCCCTCACCCTGCAGCGCAGCATGCTGCCGCAGCGCACACCGCGGCAGGCGGCCGTCACCGTCGCCTCGCGCTACCTGCCGGCCGACGCGCGGGTCGGCGTCGGCGGCGACTGGTTCGACGTGATCCCGCTGTCCGGGACACGGGTGGCGCTCGTGGTGGGCGACGTGGTCGGGCACGGCATCCAGACGTCCGCCACCATGGGACGGCTGCGCACGGCCGTACGTACCCTCGCCGACGTCGACATGCCGCCCGACGAACTCCTCACCCACCTGGACGACCTCGTGCTGCGGCTCGACCGCGAGGAGCACCCGGACGGCGCCGGAGGGGGCACCGGGGACGGCGAGGACGGCGAGCACGCCGACGCCGGGAACATCGGCGCCACGTGTGTGTACGCGGTGTACGACCCGGTCGCCCGCCACTGCACCATCGCCCGCGCCGGTCACCCGGCCCCGGTGATCGTGCGCCCGGACGGCGCGGTCGAGGTGCCCGCGCTGCCCGCCGGCCCACCACTGGGCCTCGGCGGCCTGCCGTTCGAGTCCGCCGAGCTGGACCTGCCGGACGGCAGCATGATCGCCCTGTTCACCGACGGGCTCATCGGCGCGGGCAAGCACGACCGCGTGCCCGAGGACGACCTCGCCGTGGGCGCTGCGCGGCTGGCCGCGGCGCTCACGGACGGCCCGTCGGCGTCCCTGGACGACGTGTGCGACCACGTGATGCGCAGCATGCTGCCCGACACCCCCGCCGACGACGTCGCGCTGCTGCTCGCCCACGCCAACGGCCTCGACATCTCCCGCGTGTCGACCTGGGAGCTGCCGCCCGACCCGGCCATGGTGGCCCACGCGCGCAAGCTCACCACGGAGCAGCTCGCGCAATGGGGGCTGGAGGAGATGGCGTTCGTCACCGAGCTCGTCGTGAGCGAACTCGTCACCAACGCCATCCGCTACGCCCGCGCGCCCATCCAGCTGCGGCTGATCAACGACACGAGCCTCATCTGCGAGGTCTCCGACGCCAGCAGCACCGCTCCCCACCTGCGCCGTGCCCGTGTCTACGACGAGGGCGGCCGCGGCCTGCTCCTCGTCGCCCAGCTCACCGCGCGGTGGGGAACCCGCCACACGCTGCGCGGCAAGACCATCTGGACGGAACAACTCCTGCCGTCCTCCTGACGGCCGGCTGCGCCGGGCGCGGCCCGGGTCCGTACGCCTCGCGGGCCCCGTGCCCGCCGCCGTCGACGTCGAGAACGCGCCCGGCCGGCGCCGTCCGCCGCCCTCCGGAGCGCTGGCCAACCCCCGCGCCTCAGTCGGCGCCGGCGCCCTCAACACGACGCCCACCCCGTCAGGGAAGGACGGCCCCCGCCCTCCGCGGGGCGGACGAGAAGCGCGGCCGCAGTAAGGCTCGCCGCCAGCGGATCAGCTCTCGGAGCGACGGCGACGACGGGCGGCATACACCAGGCGCGGGCCGTGAACCCGGGGTGCTGCCCGACCCCGCGCCTACAGTCGTCGCCACCGCCCTCACAAGGAACGCACCCCTACCGACGCCGAACCGCGCGCGGCCGCCCACAAGCGGCACACGACGCCCACCACGTCGGGGAAGGGCGGCCCGCGCCGTCCGCGGCGCGGACGAGAACAACGCGGCCACGGCAAGCACGGCTCGCCGCAGGCGGATCAGCTCTTCGGGGCGACGGCGACCGCGACGGGCCGGTGGAGCGCGCGATCGCGGCGGACGCCGCGGATGCGGGCGGTGAAGGGGCGGCGGGACGGAGCGGTGGCGGGACGCGGGGGCCGGGACAGCACGAGGACGGCGACGCCGGGGAGGCTGGCGACGAGGGTGAGGACCCCGTAGACGACCGCGGTGGACAGGCCCTGGGCGGCGCCGAGGCCGGCCGCGCCGAAGGCGAGCGTGGAGACGGCCTCGCGGGGGCCCCAGCCGCCGATGTTGATCGGCAGGCCCATCACGAGCAGGGCCAGGGTGAGCGGCGGGACGAGCTGGGCGACGGGGGCGGTCGACCCGGCGGCGCGGGCAGCGACGACGAAGAGGGCGACATGGCCGACCAGGCCCGCCGCGGAGAGCAGGACGACGCCCGGCCAGGTGCTCCGGGCCAGCAGGCCGCGGCGCAGGTCGGCCAGGCTGCCCGCGAGGGCGGCGGCGGCCTTGCCGGTGCGGCGCCGGCGGCGCAGCTCCCATGCCGTGAGCGGTGCGGCGACCGCGAGCGTGCCGAGGACGGCCGCGGTGAGGGCCAGGGCGCCGGTGCCGTCGGGGAGGAGTGCGCGCGTCATGTCGGCCAGCAGGGCGGGCCGGCTGAGCAGTACGGCCACGCCGAGCGCGAGGACGACGATCTGTCCCCCGGTCCGTTCCAGGACGACCGCCCGCACCCCGCGGGCGACGTCGCCCTCGGTGCGCCCGTGCTGGACGGCGCGGTGCACGTCCCCGAGGACGCCCGCCGGGAGGACCGCGTTGAGCAGCAGCGCCCGGTAGTAGTCGGCGACGGCCCGGCCGATCCGCAGCCGCAGGCCGAGACGGCGGGCCACGATGCACCAGCGCCAGGCGCTGAGGACGGTGGTGAGCAGGCCGATGCCGAGGGCGGCGAGCACGGAGGTGCCGCTGACCATGTGGAGCCCGTCGAGGAACGCGCTCGTGCCGAGCCGGGACACCAGGGCGCCCAGGATGCCGGCGCCCAGCAGGAGCCGCAGCCAGGGCCATGCGCGCTTCAGGACGGTCATCGCACGTCACCGCCCGCCGCCGCGGGGAGCACGAGCAGATCGGTGTGGCCGACCTCGGCCCGGAGTCCGCCGGCCGCGCAGGTGTCGAGCCGCCGGCGGAGATAGCCGTCGGCGTGGGCCGTGAGCCCGGGGCGCTGCTCGACGGCCGCGCCGACCCAGCCGCGCAGCCATTCCGCGGTCAGGGCGGACTCGCCCGGGCCCAGCCGCCACGGGCTCGGCCGGCTGAGCACGGTGGCACCGCGCCGCTCGAACGCCTCGGTGGCGGCGGCCACGGCGTCCGGCCCGAGCAGGCCGCGGCCGTCGCTCTCGCGCCGCTGGTGCTCGTCGAAGGCCGCGGCGATCTCGTGGTCGAGGGGGTCGGCGGGGTCGAGGGCCACCCGGCCGACGACGGACAGGGTCAGCAGCGCGGGGCAGCCGGCGTCGGCGCACGCGACGGCGAGGGCGTCCACCTCGTCGGCGGTGAGCAGGTCGAGCAGCGCGGAGGCGGTGACGAGCGAGGTCCCGGCCAGGTCGGCGGCGCGCAGCCGGGTCAGGTCGCCCTCCTGGGTGGCGGCCGTGACGGCGCCCCCCGGGGTGATCCGGCCGTCCAGACCGGCCCGGGCCAGGGCGAGCAGCCTCGGGTCGCGGTCGTGCAGGATCCAGTGCTGGGGTCCCGGCAGCAGATCGGACAGCCAGCGGCCCAGCGATCCGGTGCCGCAGCCGAGGTCGCGCACGACGAGCGTGCCGTCCGGGGGCGGCACCGCGGCCAGCCGGTCCAGCAGCGGCGGGATCAGTTCCGCCGAGCGGGCGGCGGCGTCGGCGCCCTCGCGCAGCGACAGCCATTGCGGGGTGAAGGCGGCTGCCTCCGCCTCCCCCGCCGATGTCCCGGACCTGTTCGTCATGACCCCTCCTCCACCATCTTCCGGAGCACCGCGTCCATGCGCCGCGATGTCTCCTCCCACCCCCGCAGGGTGTCGCGGCGGTCCCGCGCCGATGTCCGCAGACGGCGCCGCAAGGCGTCCTCGGCGAACCAGCGGCGCAGTCCGGCGGCCAGCGCCGCGCTGTCGCCGGGCGGCACGAGGACGCCCGGAAGACTGCCGTCGGGGGCCTGCCCGAGGGCGTCCGGCACACCGCCGACGTCCGAGGCGAGCACCGGGATGCCCCGCATCAGCGCCTCGGTCACGACCATCCCGAACGTCTCGGCGCGGGACGGCAGGACGAGGAGGTCGGCGGCGGCGTACGCCCCGGCCAGGGCCTGGCCGGTGAGCGGGCCCGTGAGCCGCACCCGGTCGGTGAGACCGGTCGCCGCGAGCAGTTCGCGCATCAGCTCGGTGTAGGCGCCGTCGCGTTCGAGCGGCCCGACGAGATCGCAGCTCCAGCTCAGGTCGGCGAGGTCCGCCAGGGCCTCGATGAGCACGTCCTGCCCCTTGCGGGGGGTGACGGACGCGACGCACAGCAGATGTGACGACCCGTCGGTGCCCGGCGCGAGGGGCGCCGCGTCGGTGCCCGGGGGCACCACGTGCACACGACCGGTGGGCAGTGCGTGGTGCTCGACGAGCCGGCGCCCGGCCCAGGGGCTGGTGGCTACCACCGCGCCGACGCCGTGCAGGGTCTCCCGCTCCCGGGAGTCGAGTTCGGCGGCGACCTCGGCCGGCAGCCCCGTCTCGTCGGCGAGCGGCAGGTGGACCAGGACCGCCACCCGCAGCCGGCCCGACTGCGGGACGACGATCTCGGGGACGCCGCAGGCCACCAGGCCGTCGAGGAGGACGCAGGCACCGTCGGGCAGGTCCGCGAGGGACCGGGCCAGCCGCTCGCGCGCGGCCTCGCCGGGCCGCGGCCAGTCACCCGGCACGGCGATCTCACGGACGGTGCGGCCGCCGGCCGCCAGCGACTGGTTCAGCCGGCGGTCGTAGATGTTGCCGCCGCTCGGCACGGCCGTGTCGTCCACGTCGCCGGGCAGGACGACATGGACGGTACGCACGTCCGGCGCGAGGGCCGCGGCGCTCACAGCGTCCGCTCGTAGCTCGCCCAGGCGACATGGGACTCGTGGAGGGCGACGGCGATGGCGGTGAGTCCGCGCGCGCCCTCGCCGAGGGCGCCCTCGGCCACCCGGTCGGCGAGCCGGTCGGCGATGTACTTGGCCAGGTACTCCGTCGAGGTGTTGACCCCGGCGAACTCCGGCTCGTCGTCCAGGTTGCGGTAGTTGAGGCCGGCGACGACCTTCCCGAGCTCCTGGGTGGCCAGGCCGATGTCGACGACGATGTTGTCGTCGTCGAGTTCGGGACGGCGGAAGGTCGCGTCCACCAGGAACGTCGCGCCGTGCAGTCGCTGCGCGGGGCCGAAGACCTCGCCGCGGAAGCTGTGGGCGATCATGATGTGGTCGCGAACGGTGATACTGAACACGGTGGAACCTTCCAGGGCTGAACTAGGCCGGTCGGTAGGCAATACGGTGGCAGAGCACGGATGGTTCACCGCCGGCGACACGGTTCATCACCTCGGGCAGCCGGTCGAAGGGACTCTCCCCGGTGATCAGCGCGTCGAAGGCCGGATCGGCCAGCAGGCGCAGGGCCACCGCCATCCGGTCGGCGTAGCCGCGCCGGGTACGCCGGTTGGGCGACACCGTGCCGACCTGGCTGCTGCGGACCACCAGGCGGCGGGAGTGGAAGGCCTCGCCAAGGGGCAGCGAGACCCGCCGGTCGCCGTACCAGCTCATCTCCAGCAGCGTGCCCTCAGGCTCCAGCAGTTCCAGGCCGCGGGCGAGCCCGGCTTCGGTGGCGCTGGCGTGGACGACGAGGTCGCAGCCCCCCTCGGCCTCGCCGGGCAGGGCGAAGCCCACGCCGAGGGCCGCGGCGACCGCGGCCCGCGCCGGGTCGACGTCGACGAGCTGCACCCGTGCCCCGGGGAGGCCGGCGGCCACCGCGGCGACGCTGCAGCCGACCATCCCGGCGCCGATCACCGCGATCCGGTCGCCCACCAGGGGCGCGGCGTCCCACAGGGCGTTCACGGCGGTCTCGACGGTGCCGGCCAGGACGGCCCGCGCGGCGGGCACGTCGTCGGGTACGGGAGTGACCGCCGAGGCCGGGACGACATAGCGGGTCTGGTGCGGGTACAGACAGAAGACGGTGCGGCCCAGCAGCTCCGCCGGGCCCTCCTCGACGACGCCGACGTTGAGGTAGCCGTACTTCACCGGGCCCGGGAAGTCACCCTCCTGGAAGGGCGCCCGCATGATCGTGTGCTGGCTCTCCGGTACGCCCCCGCGGAAGACCAGGGTCTCGGTGCCGCGGCTGATTCCGGAGTGCAGCGTGCGCACGACGACGTCGTCCGGTCCCGGCTCCGGCAGGGTCACTTCGCGGATCTCGCCCTCGCCGGGTTTGCGAAGCCAGAAGGCCCGTGCCGAACGCTCCATGGGTTTTCTCCGTATCCCTCCACGACAGATGAGGCCGTACCGTACGCGGCGCTCCCGAGAAACCCGTAACCGGGGGAACAAAGATGACCGTGATGACCGTGGGAACCCGGCTCGACAAGGGCACAGCGGGGCGGGAGCAAGCCGTCGCCGCGGTGGCCCAGTTCGGGTTGCTCGTCGTGCTGTGGGCCTCGGTGGGCCTGCACGCGCTGGGCTGGATCGCGGGGACCGCCTACGGTGCCGCCATCTGGGCGCTGCTGACGGGCGGGCTGCGCCGTTCGGGGGCTCGTGCGCTCGGTCCGGCCGACCGGGTGACCCTCGGCCGTGCGGTGCTGGTCGGCGGGGTCACGGCGCTCGCGGTGGCGGGCGCGGCGCACGGCGCCGTCTTCACCGGCGTGGCGTCGGTGGCGCTGGTCCTCGACGCGGTGGACGGCAAGGTCGCCCGCCGCACCGGCACCTGCTCGCGGCTGGGCGCCCGTTTCGACATGGAGGTCGACGCCTTCCTCATCATGGTGCTGAGCGTGCAGCTGGCCATGGAGCAGGGCCCGTGGGTGCTGGCGATCGGCGGCATGCGGTACGCGTTCGTCGCGGCGTCGTGGGTGCTGCCCTGGCTGAACGCGCCGCTCCCGCCGAGCTTCGCCCGCAAGACGGTGGCGGCGTGCCAGGGGATCGCGCTGGTGGCGGCCTGCTCGGGGATCCTCCCGGGGCCGGCCGCGGCAGGGGTGGCGGCGCTGGCGCTGGCCGCGCTCGTGTGGTCCTTCGGCCGCGACATCGCGTGGCTGTGGCGGACCCGGCCGGTCGAGGCGCCCGGGGGTGGCCACGAGTCGCTGCCGGTGCCGGTGGCCTCGACCGCCGGTCAGTCGTCCTGGCGGGGGTGATACCGCAGCAGGACGACGTCCCCGATCTGCCGGGCCTCCGCGAGCCGCATGCGGTGTCCCGGCCCCTGGGGGAAGTCGGCCGGCTGGACCAGGCGCGGCGCGTCGGCCTGGCCCACGAAGAACGGGGCGTACACGAGCTGCAGCTCGTCGACGAGCCCGGCCGACAGGAAGAGCGTGTGGACCACGCCCCCGCCCTCGACCATCAGGCGTTCGATCCCGCGCCCGGCGAGGTCGTCCAGCACCTCGCGCACGTCCAGCGGGTCGCCCGCGCCGACCACCGTGGCCAGCCCGTCGAGCCGCTCGCCCAGCGCGGCCACCGTGCCGGTGGTCGTGTACACGAGTTTGGCGCAGTCGCCGGTCGTGAAGAACCGCGCCTCCGGGTCCAGTTTGCCGCTCTCGGTCAGCGTGACCTTGACCGGCGTCGCCGGCCGGCCCGCGCTCAGCCGCTCGCGCTGCCGCTCCGGGCAGACCAACAGCCGGGGATCGTCCGAACGGATGGTGTTGGCCCCCACCAGGATGGCGTCCACCCCGGCCCTGACCTGGTCGATGCGGTCGAAGTCCTCGTCGTTGGAGAGCAGGAGGCGGGTCGTGCTCGTGTCGTCCAGGCAACCGTCCAACGAGGAGGCGACCGACAGCAGCACATACGGGCGCGATCTCATGTCGCTTATGATCCCCTCCCGTGTCCCCGCAGGCGACGGAGCTTTCGTAAGCTTGCACGATTCGGGGCGGCGGGGTATAGGGGCGCCGCAGGTCAGCGCATCGGCCGGGTCGGCCGCAGGGCGCATCGGCTGCCGCCACGCCGAGGCGCGGAACGTCCCGGCGGCACGGCCACGGGGACGTGCCGTGAGCCGGCGGCCGTGGCCGCACCCCGGCGTGCCGCGCCGCAGGGTCCCCCGGTTCGTACCCAGGTGGGCCGCGGCCCGCGGGTGCCCGGCGGGTGTGCGACCTCGGCCATCCCCGACCGGGCCGGCGCGGCGCCCCTCGGGCACGACCCGGCACTGGTGGCCGCGAGGAGCGCCGTGACGGCGCGGTGTCCGCGCGGCAGCGGCGTGCGGCAGCACGCCGAGTGGGTGCCCCAGGGCTTGGCCGGTGTCGCGGGCGACGACCGCCGAGGGAGCGCCCGGCGCATAGGCGGGGGACGTGCTCGGACAGGGGCCGCCCCCTGTCCGCGGCCTGCCGGTGCACGACCGGGTCGACCGCGGTACGGCGGCCGGTGCTCACTCCCGGGCGGCCTCGAGCACGTCGAGGGCGAGGGTGTCGTCGGCGTCGTGCGAGAAGGAGACGCTGACGCGGGTGTACAGGCCGCCGAAGCGCTCGCGCACGGCCCGGCCCACCGCTCCCGGTTCGCCGTGCAGGGCGAAGGCGTCCAGGACGTCGTCGTCCACCAGGCGGCCCATCTCCTGCCACCGGCCGCGCACGGACATCCCGTGCAACTCCCGCTGGAGCTCGCCCCAGCCGTGCAGTTCGAGGACGGGGAGGTAGGCGGGGGTGGAGGCGTAGAACGCGATCCGCTCGCGGGTGGCGGTGAGGGCGGCGGCGTACTCCTCCTCGGTGCGGCCGGTCGCGACCAGCGCGGTCCCGGCGACGTCGAAGGGCCGCGCGGTCCGCCCGGCCTTGTCACGGGCGTCGTGGAGGACCGGGAGGCTCACCCGGCGCAGGTACTCCGGGGAGGTGAGGGGGTGACAGATCAGCCCGTCGGCCACCTCTCCCGCGACGGCGGTCATGCGCCTGCCGACGGCGGCCAGCCACACGGGCGGCGGCCCGGACGGCAGCGGCCCCGGGTCGAACATCGGGGTCATGAGGGTGTGGGTGTAGAAGTCGCCGCGGAAGGCCAGCCGTCCGCCGGTCTGCCAGCTGTGCCAGACGGCACGCAGCGCCTCGGTGAACTCCCGCATCCGGGTCGCGGGTTGCGACCACGGCATGCTGTGGCGGCGGGTGATGTGCGGCTTGACCTGCGAGCC
The DNA here is from genome assembly GCF_044753585.1 of Streptomyces sp. NPDC088354. Lineage (NCBI taxonomy): Bacteria > Bacillati > Actinomycetota > Actinomycetes > Kitasatosporales > Streptomycetaceae > Streptomyces > Streptomyces sp. NPDC088354. Next base: position 384,107 of record NZ_JBIVNJ010000003.1, read on the forward strand.
GAGTCCGACGATCACCCGTCCGCCGGACAGCCGCTGGACGTCCCAGGCGGCCGTCGCCACCGTCATCGGGCTGCGGGCGAAGGCGATGGCGACCCCGGTGGTCAACGCGATCCGCCGGGTGCTGCCGGCCGCGACGGCGAGTTGCAGGAAGGCGTCGTGCCGCAGCTCGTTCACCACGAAGCCGTCGGCGCCGCGCGCCTCGGCCAGGGCGGCCGCGGCGGCGGCCTGCTCGATCCGGCCGGAGAAGGTGACGTCGGTCCGCCGGGGTTCGGTGGTCACGCGGCGGCGCTCCGATCGGGCTGGTGGCTCGTCATGGACGGGATCGCGGCCCGGTTCAGGACAGGGAGGGATCCCGCGACTCCAGGAGCGCGGGCGGTGCGGCCTGCCGCCAGGAGTCCACGAGGATGTCCCGCAGCTCGTCCAGATCCTCCAGCGCGGCCAGGCGCACCCGCACCCAGTGCGAACCGGCCTCGTGCGGCGGCACCCAGAACTTCTCCGGCTCCGCCGCGATCAGCTCTTCACGCTCGTGCATCGGGCAGCGCACGGCGAACGACGTCTCGTCGTCGGGGACCGTCACGAACATCTTCCCCGCGACCCGGAACGTGGGCATGCTCCAGGCCTCCTTCTCGGCCGTCTCCGGAAGTGAGAGGGCGATGCGGCGGACGTCTTGTGAGTCGGGCATGCCCCTACGGTAGACACCGCCACTGACACCGGCGCCCCGGGCACACGCGAGGCCGCTCCCCCGTCACGGGGGAACGGCCTGCTGCCTGCGGCGCCGCGGGACACCCGACCCGCGCGGCACTTGGCGCCCGCCCGGGCCGTCCCGGGCGTCAGTCGATGAGTTCCTCCACGATGTCCTCCAGAGCGTCGCCGCCGATCTCCTCGGCGAGCTCCTCCACCGCACCCTCGACGATCTCCTCGAGGATCTCCCCGACCACATCACTCATCTGCCGCACCTTCCTGGCGTGGTTACGGCCCGACCGCCGGGCCCTGTTCCGAGGGGGAGGGGAACGACTAGGGCGTGTTTCGAAAGTCCCGCCTGTCCCGCGACGCCTGGCACGGCACCTCGCTGCGTTGTCGAATCGTCCGAGTAGCCCACTACGAGGACGACTCTCCGCCTTGCGATGCACCGCACCAGACGCCGCGGGACCCGCCCTCCGGGCGGCCGGCGCTACTTTCGAAACACGCCCTAGCGCGCCGCGAACTTCGCGAGGATGCCCTGCATCTCGTAGACGTTGACGCCCCTGGTGAAGCTCTTCTCGATCGGCTCGTGGCTGCCGGAGGTCCAGATCTTGAGATCGGCGTCCAGATCGAACGGGCCGGCGGTCTCCACCGAGAAGCGCGTGATGCTCTTGTACAGAACGGAGAGGTACTCCACCTTCTTGCCGGTCACCCCCTCCTTGTCCACGAAGATCAGCCGGCGGTCGGTGAAGAGGATGCTGTCGCGGACCAGCTCGAAGGCGGCGTGCAGCTGCTCGTCCTCCCCCAGCAGTCGCGCGAACTCTTCCTGGGCCGCCGTCACATCGACCGCGTGCGCGTTTCCGAACATCGCCATAACAGACCTTCCACAGCAGCGAGTTGAGCGAAGATCAGCACCTTATCGGAGCGCCGTGGGTGGGTGTCGCGCGGGAGCCGCAGGCCCCGTCGTCCGCTCGCGGGCATCGGACGGCGGCGGATCATTCGGACGGAACCGGAATCGGCAAAAGCCGCTTCCGCTGAGCGGAAACGGCTTCTGACCTGCGAAAACACCGTCGGGACGACAGGATTTGAACCTGCGACCCCTTGACCCCCAGTCAAGTGCGCTACCAAGCTGCGCCACGTCCCGGTGCCGGATCGTCCGGGTTCTCCCCGGGCTGACCGCGCACGAGAACAATACCGCACGTCGGCCGGTGCTCGCTCACAGGTATCGCCCCGGGTCGCCGAGCGGCCCCCGGCCCGGGCGGCGGGCCCGCCGCGAAAATGAGTAGCCGTACTCATGTGGCGCGCGCCACACCGCCCCGACACTGCTGCCATGGCGAATCCGATCCGGCAGCACACGACGGCGGCCTACTCCGCGCAGGCCGCGCTCTCGTTCGCCCTCGCCCTGACGGCGATGGTGGTGGGCATCGCCTACCTGCCCGTGGGCCCGTGGGCGCGGGCCTTCCTGGCGGTGGCACTGCTCTCTGTGGTGACCTCGGCGTTCACCCTGGCCAAGGTGGTAAGGGACCGGCAGGACGAGGGCCAGGTCACCAGCCGTGTCGACCAGGCACGGCTGGACAAGCTCCTGGCCGAGCACGATCCGTTCAAGGTCGACGGGCTGTAGGCGCGGCCTCCGGCCCCGCCGGTTCGTCCCCGAGCAGGTAGCGGGCGCCGGCGCCGGACGCGGCCGCGGCGTCGTCGGGGTTGTACAGACCGCATTTGCGCAGGGACAGACAGCCGCAGCCGATGCAACTGGTGAGCCGGCGCTTGAGGCGCTCCAGCTCGGCGATCTGCTCGTCGATGCGGCGGGTCCAGGCGCGGGCGACGGTGTTCCACTCGGCCGCGTTGGGCGCCCGGTCCTCGGGCAGCCGGTCCAGGGCGGTGCGCGCCTCGTCCAGGGAGAGGCCGACGCGCTGAGCGGCGCGGACGAACGCGACACGGCGCAGGGTGGACCGCGGGTAGCGGCGCTGCCCGCCCGCCGTGCGTTCGGAGCGGATGAGGCCGATCTCCTCGTAGTAGCGCAGACAGGAGGCGGCCAGGCCGCTGCGGGCGGCGAGCTCGCCGATGGCGAGGCGGTCATGGTGCGCGGGGCGGGCCGGGGTCGGGGGCTGCGGCGCATGCGGGCTCATGTCCTCCGAGCCTACGCTTGACCTCAAGTCGCCTTGAAGTTGCACGCTCGACCCATGACCCCGACACGCACAACCCCCGCGTACGACTACCGGGACCTGCCACGCCTGATGTCGCTGATGACGGGCGACGAGAAGCACGGCCCGGCGGCCACCTCCACCCTCGACGTGCTGTGGGTGCTCTACGACCGTGTGCTGCGAGTGACCCGGGACACCGCGGACGACGAGGACCGCGACCGCTTCCTGCTGTCCAAGGGCCACGGTCCGATGGCGTACTACGCCGTGCTGACGGCCAAGGGCTTCATTCCGGAGGAGTGGCTGCCCTCCTTCGGCTCCTACGACTCACGGCTCGGCCACCACCCGGACCGGATGCTGGTGCCGGGGGTGGAGATCGGCTCCGGTTCCCTCGGGCACGGGCTGGCGCTCGCGGTGGGCAGCGCCCTCGGGCTGCGGGCCCAGGGGCTGACCCGCCCCAAGGTCTGGGCACTGGTCGGCGACGCCGAGATGGACGAGGGCAGCAACCACGAGGCGGTCGCCTTCGCCGGCGCGATCGGCCTGGAGTCCCTGCACGTGGTGGCGGTCGACAACTCCTCCGCCACGTACGGCTGGCGGGGCGGGCTCGCCTCGCGCTTCGCCGCCGAGGGCTGGTCGGCCGTGACCGTGGACGGCCGCGACCACGAAGCGCTGTACGAGGCGTTCACCGCGCCGCACCCGGGCGCTCCGCGGGCGGTCGTCGCCCGCGTCGAGTCCAAGTACTGACCGTCCTCCGCACGCCACCGAAGACGACACGGACCGAGGAGTCTCCCCACCATGGACACCATGCGCGAGCGCTTCACCGCCGTCACCACCGCCCTGCTCGACGAGGACCCGCGGCTGGCCGTGGTCCTGGCGGTCATCTCCGGCGACCGCTTCACGGACGCGGCCCGGGCCCATCCCGACCGCGTGATCGACGTCGGCATCCGCGAGCAGTTGCTCGTCGGGGCTGCGGGCGGGCTGGCCCTGACCGGGCTGCGGCCGGTCGTGCACACCTTCGGCAGCTTCCTGGTGGAGCGGCCGTTCGAGCAGGTCAAGCTGGACCTGGGGCACCAGGGCGTGGGCGCGGTGCTGGTCAGTTCCGGCGCGTCCTACGACATCGCGGCCGGCGGCCGCACCCACCAGTCGCCCGGCGACGTGGCGCTGCTCGACACCCTCCCGGGATGGACCGTCCATGTCCCCGGCCACCCCGACGAGGCCGAGGCACTGCTCCGGCACGCGGCCGGCGACGGGGACCACCGGGTGTACGTCCGGCTCAGCGAGCAGTCCAACCGCGCCGCGCTGCCGGTGTCCCCCGGGCGGTTCCGCACGGTCCGCGAGGGCCGCGCGGGGGCCGTGGTCACCGTGGGGCCGCTGCTCGACGCGACGCTGGAGGCGGTGGCCGGACTCGACGTCACGGTGCTGTACGCCTCGACCGTGCGGCCCTTCGACGCGGCCGGGCTGCGCGCCGCCGCCGGGGCGGCGGACCGCGCGGATGTCGTACTGGTCGAGCCGTACCTGGCGGGCACCTCGGCGCGGTTCGCGAACGAGGCGCTCATGGATCTGCCGCACCGCGTCCTGGCCCTCGGCACCGCGCGGGAGGAGCTGCGCCGCTACGGCACCCGGCACGACCACGCACGGGCGCACGGTCTGGACGCGGCGGGGCTGCGGCGCGGCGTCGAATCCTTCCTCGCGGGCGCGCGGGCGGGCGCCGTGACGGCCGCGGCGCGCTGAGGGTCAGGCAGGTCCCGGCCGGCGGGATCAGGTCCAGGGCAGGGCGGAGCGCTCCCGCCAGTAGACCGGGGCCGGTTCGGCGAGGGCGGTGAGGCGGGCGAGGCGTTCCGCGCTCAGGTGGACGACTGCGGCGGCGTTGGACTCCACCTGGGCGCCCGTGGCCGCACCGGACAGCACGACGTCCGCCCAGGGGCGGTGCAGGATCGCGGCGAGGGCGACGGCGTCCGGGGTGGCGCCCGCCCCGCCGGCGACCTCGGCGAGGACCGAGCCGGGCTCCGCCTGGGCCAGGCGGCCGTTGGCCATGCCCTCCTTGACGATGACCGTCAGGCCCGCGGCGTGGGCCTCGGCGAGGGCCGGTCCCGCGGAGGGTTCGAGCAGGTTGTACGTGGCCTGCACGGCCGTGAAGAGCCGTTGCCCGTCGACCGTCACCTCCATGGCCCTGCGGATGGCCTCGGCCTGCAGCGCACCGCTGGTCGAGAAGCCGACGGCGACGCCCTCGGCGGCGAGGGCGGCGAGGCGCTCGTGGAGGGCGCGGTCGGCCAGCGCCGGGCTGTCCGGGGTGACGGAGTGGATCTGGTAGAGGTCGAGCCGGTCGCCGAGCAGGGCCCGGGTCTCCACGATCTGCCGGTCGTAGGTGGCCGCGGCATGGTCCTTGACCTCGTGCACCTTCGCGTCGGAGCGCCAGTCCGCGGTGTAGGTGTAGCCCCACTTGCTGCCGACCACCACGTCGTTGACCTCGGGGCGGGCGGCGAGCCAGCCGGCGAGGAACTCCTCCGCGCGGCCGTAGGAGCGGGCCGCGTCGAAGTAGCGCATCCCGGCGGCGTACGCGGTGTCGAGCACCTCGTGGGCCCGGTCGCGCATCGCGTCGACGGTGCGGTCGGCGGGCAGGTCGGCATCCCGGTGCAGATTGATGTAGCCGGGCCTTCCGACGGCGGCGAGGCCGAGTCCGAGGCGGGGCAGGGGCGCGGTGGCGAGGCGGTCCAGAGGCACGGTCGCCACCGTACTCCCGGTGGAGTACGGCGATCCGGTGCCTGAGACGGACGTCGCGGGTGATCACCGGAATGCATAGTGGAAGGCACCGGAACTCCGCCGGCGCACGTGCCCTTCCCACCCGAGGATCACCGCATGCGATTGGCCCTGCCCAGGCCCCTGCGTACCCGGCGGCGTCTCGCCGCCGGGGTGGCCGCGCTCGCCCTGCTGGCCGGCGGCGGGGCGGTGACGCTGGCCGCGGCCGACGGCCCGGCGGCCGTCCACCGCGAGGACCGGGTGTTCTCCCTCCCGGAATCCCCCGGCAGCGCGCGGACGGTGCGCATCGACGCGTCGTACTTCACCTCCGGGGGCGGTACGCCGCGGCCCGCCGTCCTGCTCGCGCACGGCTTCGGCGGCAGCAAGGACGACGTCCGGCCGCAGGCCGAGGACCTGGCCCGGCACGGCTACGCGGTGCTGACCTGGTCGGCGCGCGGCTTCGGCCGGTCCGGCGGCCGCATCGGGCTCGACTCCCCCGACGCCGAGGTCGCCGACGTCTCGCGGCTGATCGACTGGCTGGGCAGGCGCCCCGAGGTGCTGAGCGACGGTCCCGACGACCCGCGGGTCGGTGTCACCGGCGCCTCGTACGGCGGCGCCGTCTCGCTGCTCGCCGCGGGCCACGACCGGCGGGTCGACGCCATCGCTCCCGCCATCACCTGGTGGAACCTGTCCGACGCCCTGTTCCCGGGCGGCGTGTTCAAGAAGCTGTGGGCCGGGATCTTCTTCTCCACCGGCGCGGACGGGGCGAAGTGCGGCTTCACCGCCCAACTGTGCGCGATGTACGACCGCTCGGCGGTATCGGGGCGGGAGGACGCCGCCACCCGGCAGTTGCTGGAGCGCTCCAGCCCCTCGTCGGTCGCCGCGAGCATCAAGGTGCCCACCCTGGTCGTCCAGGGCCAGAACGACTCGCTCTTCCCGCTGGACCAGGGCGACGCCATCGCCCGGGCGGTCGCGGCGAGCGGCGCGCCGGTCGCCGTCGACTGGTTCTCCGGCGGACACGACGGCGGCGACCAGGAGACCGACCGGGTCGAGGGCCGGATCACGGCCTGGTTCGACCACTACCTGAAGAAGGACGCCGGCGTCGGCACCGGCCCCGCCTTCCGCGTCACCCGGGCCGGCGGCGTGGACACCACCGACGGCCGGGCGATCAAGCGCGGCGCCGACGCGCCCGCCTATCCCGGGCTCGACGGCACGCGGACCCGCCGGGTCGCCCTCACCGGCGGCGCCCAGTCGGTGGCCAACCCGGCCGGCGGCAACCCGCCCGCCATCTCGGCGGTGCCCGGCGTCGGCGCGCTGTCGCAGCTCTCCGACCTCGGCCAGGGCCTGTCCCTGTCGCTGGACTTCCCCGGTCAGCGCGCCGCCTTCGACTCCGCGCCGCTGCGCGCCCCGCTGCGGCTGACGGGCGCCGCGAGCGTGCGGGTGGACGTACGCACCGACGCCCCCGACGGCGCGGTGCTCTTCGCGAAGCTGTACGACGTGGGGCCGGGCGGCGCCGAGTCGCTGCCGCACCAACTGGTCGCGCCCTTGCGCGCGGACGGCAAGGGCATCGTGCCGGTCAGGCTGCCCGCCGTGGACCACGAGTTCGCCGCGGGGCACCGGCTGCGGCTGGTGCTGTCCAGCACCGACCTCGGCTACTCCTCCCCGGTGCGGCCCGCGACGTACCGCGTGTCGCTGCCCGCGGGCGCCGCGCTGACCGTGCCCGTCGACCCGGCCCTGACCACGGACCAGGGCGGGCTGCCCGCCTGGGTGTGGGTACTGCCCCTCGCCGCGCTCGCGCTGGCCGCGGCGCTGCTGCTGACCGGGCGGCGGCGGGCGGGCACTGTGCGGCAGGCCCCCGATCCCGCGCTCGCCGGCGTGCCGTTGGAGATCTCCGGGCTCTCCAAGCGGTACAAGGGCGCGGCCGACCGCTACGCGGTGCGGGAGCTGTCCTTCCGCGTGGAGCGCGGCCAGGTGCTCGGGCTGCTCGGCCCCAACGGCGCGGGCAAGACCACGACGATGCGGATGATGATGGGCCTGATCCGGCCCGACGCGGGCGGCATCCGGGTCTTCGGGCAGGCGATCCGGCCCGGCGCGCCCGTCCTGTCGCGGGTCGGCGCGTTCGTGGAGGGCGCGGGCTTCCTGCCGCACCTGACCGGGCGGGCCAACCTCGAGCTGTACTGGCGGGCCACGGGCCGCCCGGCCGCCGACGCCCATGTGGAGGAGGCGCTGGAGATCGCCGGTCTCGGCGAGGCCCTGGAACGCGCCGTGCGGACCTACTCGCAGGGCATGCGGCAGCGGCTCGCCATCGCTCAGGCCATGCTGGGCCTGCCCGACCTGCTGATCCTCGACGAACCGACCAACGGCCTGGACCCGCCGCAGATCCGCGAGATGCGCGACGTCGTACGGCGCTACGCGGCCGCCGGGCGCACCGTCATCGTCTCCAGCCACCTGCTGTCGGAGGTCGAGCAGAGCTGCACGCACCTCGTGGTGATGGACAAGGGACGGCTGATCGCGGCCGGCCCGGTCGGCGAGATCTCCGGCGGCGGCGAGGTGCTGCTCGTCGGCGCCCCCAGGATGCCGGAGGGGGCCCGCGAGGCCGTCGCCGCGAAGCTCGCCGCGCTGCCGGGGATCGCGGCGGCCGAGTCCGTGGAGGACGGGCTGCTGGTGCGGCCCGGCACGACGACCGTGCCCGAGCTGCTGACCGAACTGCTGCGGCTGGACGTGCCGGTGGAGCGGGTCGGGCCGCACCGGCGCCTGGAGGACGCGTTCCTGACCCTGATCGGAGAGTCCGCATGACCGACCCCTTGGACACTGTGGACACCGCGGACGGCGCGAGCCCGGCGGGCACCGCGATCCCGGCGGGCACAGAGGGCGCCGCGGAGGTCGCGCCGGGGTACCGCCCGGCCCGCACCCTGCCCTTCCGCGTGGAGGCGGTACGGCAGCTCCTGCGGCGGCGCACGCTGGTCGCGCTCGCCGTCGTCCTGGGCCTGCCCGTCGTCGTCTGGGCCGCGTTCGCCATCGGCGGCACGCCCAGCGGCCGGGACTCGGTGCCGACGATGATCGACGTGGCCACGGCCTCCGGGGTCAACTTCGCGCTGGCGGTGCTCTTCGTCTCGTCCGGGTTCCTGGTGACGATCCCCGTCGCACTCTTCTTCGGGGACACCATCGCCTCCGAGGCGAGCTGGTCCTCGCTGCGCTACCTGCTGGCCGCGCCCGTGCCCCGGGCCCGTCTGCTCACCAGCAAGGTGCTGGTCTCGCTGGTCTTCAGCGCGGTCGCGGTGCTCGCCCTGCCGGCGGTCTCCTTGGGGGTCGGCACCCTCGCCTACGGCTGGCACGACATGGAACTCACCTCGGCAGGCTCGCTGCCGCCGGGCACCGCGGCCGGGCGCCTGGCGATCGCGGCACTGTACGTCTTCGCCTGCCAACTGGCCGTCGCGGGCTTCGCCTTCTGGCTGTCGACGGTCACCGACGCCCCGCTGGGGGCGGTCGGCGGGGCGGTCGGGGTCGCGATCCTGTCGAACATCCTCGACGCGATCACGGCCCTGGGCTCCCTGCGCAGCGTCCTGCCGACGCACTGGCAGTACGCGTGGTTCGACGCGCTGCAGCCCCGGCTGGAGTGGGCCGGGATGCTCAAGGGAGTGTCGGTGTCGGTCTCGTTCGCGGTGGTCTTCCTCGCCCTGGCCTACCGCGGGTTCCGGGGCAAGGACGTCGTGTCCTGAGCCACCCGGACGCGGTGTCAGCTCCCGTACCCGAAGGCGAACACGTGCGCCGTGCCGTCGGCGGTCGCCGGCAGGGTGATGCTCGCGACGCGCTTGGCGGCGTCCACGGGCAGCTTCACGGCGAACACATAGGTGGCCACCTTGTCCTGCTTGCCGCTCCCGGTGTTGCGGTAGGCCGTCGTGACGGCCGTGGTGTTGCCCGGGATCGGCTTGCCCCCGCCGCCGCCCAGCGTCCAGTCGGAGAAGCCGGAGCGGATCTGCGCCGTGCTGCCGTCGGCGTAGGTGACGGTGAAGGTGCCGGTCGCGCCGGCGGACGAGGCGTTGGTCGCCGACCCCAGCAGGCCGACGGACACCGTCCCCGCGGGCGCGTTCAGCGGGACGGTCTGCCCGGAGGCCTCGATGTTGTCGGGCTGCCCGGCCGTGGTGCCGGGCCAGGTGTAGGTGATGCCGTCGGCGGTCACCGTGCTGCCGCCCTGGACGCCGGCCGCGGCCAGCGCCTCCTTCGAGTACGCCCAGCCGCCGCCGTCGAAACCGCCGTTGTACTGGCTGCCGTCGGGGTGGACACCCTCATTGGTGTAGTACGGCCACAGGGCGCCCGGTGCGGCGACGGCGACGTGCAGCACCGTGGTGCCGAGGTCACTGCCGGACGCGGTGCTCAGCGAGAAGACGATGTCGTACGTGCCCTCCCCGCTGCCGCCGGTCACCGTCACCGGGTGGGACTCCTTCGCCCCCGCCCCCAGGGTGAGCGAGCCCGAGTCGGCGTCCAGGGAGACCCCGGACGGCACCTGCGCGGTCCAGCGCACCACTTCTTCCTTGGAGCCGATGTTGGCCAGGTCGAGCGTGCCGGTGCCGCTGCCGCCGGGGGCGAGCACCAGGCCGGCGCCGGACGGGCCGGAGCCCGCCAGCACGGTCCGCTGGCCGGTGGCGTCCGACGGCGGGGCCGCGGAAGGCGCCGACGCCCACGAGGTGTTGGGGCTGGTACCGAGGGTGAAGTCGAGCGTGGCGCCCTCGCTCAGGTCGGCGAACGGCAGCCAGGCGGCGTTGTGCGCCGTGCCGTCGACCCGCAGCGACTGCACGTACGGTGCGTCCGTGGCGGCCTGCGGGGCGTTGATCTTCACCGTTCGGCCGCCGCCGAGGCGGATCTGCGCCTTGGGGAAGACCGGGCTGCCCAGCACCAGGGTGTCGGTGCCCGGCGTCTGCGGGTACATGCCCAGCTCGGACCAGACGTACCAGGAGCTCATCGCACCCAGGTCGTCATTGCCGAACTGCCCCACGGGCGCGTTGAAGTACAGCTTCTGCTGGGCCTCGCGGACGGCGGCCTGCGTCTTCCAGGGACGGCCGAGGTAGGAGTACTCCCAGGGGATCTCCACGCTCGGCTCGTTGCTGAGGTCGGCGTTGGTGCCGCCGGGGTGGGCGATGTCCGACAGGAGGCTGTCGAGGTAGGCGTCGTAGGCGTCCGCGCCGCCGCGCGCCGCGATCAGCGCCTTCAGGTTGAACGGGATCATCGGGGTGTACTGCGCCGAGGTGCCCTCGACGAAGCCGTTGGAGGTGCCCGGCGCGAAGCCGGTGGCGAAGGCGCCGGAGGCGGTGCGGGCCTGGACGTAGCCGGTGCGCACGTTGAAGACGTTCTGCCAGTCCTGGGCGCGGGTGGCGAAGGTGCGGTGGACGCCGTTCTCGCCGAGGGACGTGGCGAGGGCGGCGATGGCGTAGTCGGCGCTGTCGTACTCGAGTTGCGTCGACACCGGGCCGTAGAAGTTGCAGCAGCCCCAGTCGCCGCCGTCGATGGGCAGGTAGCCCTTGGCGTCGCGGACCGTCTGGCCGGGGCGGTCGTTGTTGGGGTGGGTGGCCTGGTGGACGAGGGAGTCCAGTGCGCCGGGGGCGTCGAAGTCGCGGGCCCCGAAGGCGTACGCGCCGGCGATGATCCCGGCGGCCGGGTCACCGACCATGACGTAGCTCTCGCCGTTGTTCTGCGCCCACTTGGGGAACAGCCCGGTCTGGTCGAAGCCGTTGACCATGGAGGTGACGACGTCGCTGGTGACGTCCGGCGCGACGACGGCCATCAGCTGCGTCTGGGAGCGGTAGGTGTCCCAGCCGGAGTAGTTGGCGTACTGGGCGTGGCCCTTGCGGACGGTGTGCACCTCGCCGTCCATGCCGGCGTACTCGCCGTTGACGTCCGAGAAGACGTTGGGGTGCAGGAGCGAGTGGTACAGCGCGGTGTAGAACTGCACCTGCTGGTCGTGGCTCCCGCCGCCGATCCGCAGCCGGCCGAGGATCTTGTTCCACGCGTCGTGGTTGGCCTGCCGGACGCCGGCGAAGTTCCAGCCCGGGATCTCGGAGGTCAGGTTCTTCCCCGCGTTGGCGTCGCTGGTGTACGAGATCGCCACCTTGGCCTTCACGGCCTTCTGCGTGGTGGTGTCGAAGGTCAGGTACATGCCGTTGGCGCCGGTGACCGGGGGCTTCGCGCGGGTGCCCGCACTCGGGGTGGCACCACCGGTCTCCGAACCCTTCGCGGAGTCGCCGCCGGGGCCGTGGCCGGCGCGGGGTCCGGGGCGGCCCGGCACGGTGAAGTGCCGTTCCTTCTGCGGACCGCGGGTCGCCGGGGGCGCGAGCGGCTGCTCCGGGGCGCCGAGGCGCAGCGACTTCGCCTGGGGGTTGACCGAGGAGCCGACCCAGGTGCCGCTGCTGGTGAAGGGCCGGTCGAAGGTCATGCGGAAGTGCAGCGTGTAGGTGTTGTCGGCGCCGCAGAAGTGGCCGCTGCTCACCGCGCCCGACACCTCGTGGTCGTTGACCACCTGGGCGCGGGTGTTGTCGATCTGCGTGGCACCGCCGCTGAGCTTGAGCAGCAGGTGCGAGTCGGCACTGCCCGGGAAGGTGAAGGTGGCGAGCCCGGCGCGGGTGGTGCTGGTCAGCTCCGTGGTGATGCCCGCGTCGTCGGTCAGCCGGTAGTAGCCGGCCTCCGCCTGCTCGTTGGCGTGGCTGAAGCCGGTCGAGGTGGCGCTCAGGTCGCCGGTGAGGGACCCGGCGACGGGGAGTACGGGCACGTCACCGGCGGCGGGGCAGCCGGGGCCCGAGATGTGCGTGAGGCTGTAGCCCGAGATCTTCTTGTCGTCGTACTCGTAACCGCCGCCGGAGGGGCGGTCCGGGGTCGTGTCCGGCCCCCACTGGAGCATGCCGAAGGGCATGTCGGGACCGGGGAAGGTGTCCACGGCACCCGATGTTCCGATGATCGGATTGACCAACGACGCCGGGTCGTCGACCCAGGGGACGTCAGCGGCGGGTGCCGCGGCGGAGGCCGCCTGCAGCGGTCCGGCCGCGAGGCTCAGGACGGCGACCGCCGCCAGCGGAACGCGCAGGCGCCGTACGCGCGGGAGATGGGGCCTGAGGATCAGCAGGTCGCGCCAGGGTCTTGCCATCACGTGCCTCCACAACCGGGTCGTCTTCACGGATGACTGAGGGTGCGCCGCACTCGCTCGACGCACGACAACGTTGTCCGGCTCCTGACAACGTTGCCAGCGGGCTTGAGTGAAACGCCTCAGCTGAATACCTGTCAACACAGGGCCCTCGATGCACACGTGAACCACACGCCCGGGCGAACGGATCGCGCCAAACGGGGCCGCGCGCGCCCGGGGCGGCTCCACGCGCGGATCCGGGGCTGGTACCGGGGCTGGTACCGGGGCGGACCGTGCGGCCGGCGGGGCTCCGCCGGCCGTCGCAGGAGGGCGCCGGAAACGCGCCCGCGCACGGCCCGTTCCGGGGGCGGGACGTGGGTCCTTGGCCCGACGCGGCCCGAAGTCGGACGGAAACAGGCCCCGTTGGCGACCGCACTCGCCCCGCTCAGGCATGACGGGGAAGACGGCCGGAACTCAGGGGGCCGCTCCGGGCGCGACGCGACCCCCCGGCTTGTCGGACGATCGCAAGGATCAGCTGCCGGCGGGCCCCTGGCGCGGATCGCGGTCGGCGTCCGGCACGAAGAGGCTCAGCCGGTAGACGGTCGGATGGACCAGGCGGCCGCACAACGTGTCCATCCGCACCGCCGTCCAGTCGATCCGCGTGCCGGACGATCGCAGACGGCGCATGTGCGCACGCCACTCCGACGCGTCCTGGGTCTCGAAGAGCACTTCCCAGTGGCCCGTCTCCGGCGCGAACCGTGCGGCGGCCCGCTCCCTCTCGTCGCGCCGCTGACGTCTCCTCCTGCGCTGCCCCGGCATCGGCCCAGCATTCCCGGCCTCCACCCACGGGGCAAGGCCATGGCCCGGCGTGAGGCCGGAGCGGGGTGGGTCACCGGCTCACTCAGGAACGTCGGTGCCCCAGGCGGCCGCACAGAGCGCGCGTTCGACCTCGGCGGTGTAGGTGGCGGCGGCGAGCCAGGCGTGGGCGAAGTGGACGGGGTCGGTGGGGAGGAGGCGGCCGAAGGCGTCGCGGTCGCGGGTGGCCGCGCGGGCGTGGAGGTCGGCGAGGAGGTCGGCCGCGGTGGCGAGCCCGGCGCGGCGCAGGCGGTGGGTGTCGGCGGGGACGGTGGAGGGGAGGGCGACCACGCGGCGGCCGCCGGACACCGCCTGCTGGACGCGGCGGTGCAGCAGGTGCAGGGGCGCGTCGTCTGAGGCGGCGAGAGGGGCGGCGGGGCCCGCGGGCAGCCCGGACGTGGGCAGGTCGGCACGTTGAAGGCGGTCGAGGCCGGCGTCGAGTCGTGTCTCCGGGTCCGTGGGATGGCTCAGGGCGAGCAGCCGGGCGCGAGCATGCGGTGCCGGGTCGAGACGGACGACGACGCGCAGGCGGAGGCCGGGGGCGGCGGCAAGGAGCCGCAGATTGTCCCGGTACGGCAGGGCGGGGTGGTCGTGGGCGGCGGTGAGCCGGATCGTCAGGCCGTCGCAGTCGGCGAGCAGGCAGTCCCCGCCGGACTCGCGCACGGTACCGGTGAGGGTGACGTCGAGGAAGAGCAGGCCGTCGCCCGTGGCCAGGGCGCGGGCGGCCTGGTCGGCGACGGGTACGGACCACAGGCGGTCCAGCGGTTCGCCGGTCCAGGACGCGCCGGAGGCCCGTACCGCACGCACCCCGGCGCCCGCGCCGAGACGGCCGGTGGGCGAGACCGTGGCGCCGGACACGGCGAGTCCCGCGCGGGACAACTCGCGGTGCGTCAGGGCGGTGTCGCCGATGCGGACGCTGCGGTCGGCGGCGCCGGTGGCCCTTCCCGGTCCGCCGGGGAGGACGTCGGAGACGGTGTGGAGCCGGCCGTCTGCGTCGGCCGTCCATGTGACGGCGCCCGCGTGGCCGCTCGCGGTGAGCACGGGTTCGGAGAACAGGCCGTACAGCCGCAAGGAGCCGTCCGGGCTGTAGGGCTGCCGTGCGGTGCCGCGCACGGCGGCCAGTTCGGGGCCCGCGGCGTGAGGCACGCGGTGCGCGGGGCCGAGCAGTTCGCGCAGTGCCTCGACCAGGTCGGCCAGGCGGTGGGCCGGGTCGCCGGAGCGGGCGGCACGCAGCCGCGTGACGACGGAGACGGCGGCCGAGGCGATCCGGGGCAGGCCGGCGATCCGGGCCGTGTGCGCCGCCCGCAGCAACTCCGCCTGGGGCACGGCGCCGGCGCCGTCGACGCCCGCCTCGAGGACGGCGGCGGCCGCGCCGCGCACGGCGCCGGCGGCGGCGCACTGCTGCGGGGTGGCGGTCTCCGCCGCCTCGGGCGGTGCGGCGACCCCGTCCGGCTCGGCGCCCACCGGCTCCGTGTCACCGGCGTCGGGTTCTGCGACCGGCGCGGCGGAGGCGGCGGAGGCCCGGTGCAGACAGTCCGGGGCGAGCAGGCACCCGCAGCGGATGGCCCCGGTGCTCGTCACCGTGCCGCCGGGGGCGTGCAGTTCGAGGTCGGTGTCGTCGTCGATCGCGACGCGCACGGTGTCGCCGTCTCGGACGACCGGGCGGCCGGCCAGCTTGGCGGCGGCCGCGTCGAGGCGTTTGCGCAGCCGGGGCGAGAGTGCCGTGACGAGTGCGGCGGTGACGGCGGGCGCGACCGGGGGCAGGTTCGGGTTCATGTGATCTTCTCCCCCACCCAGCGGGCGAGTTCGAGGGGGCTGAGGGCGGCCACGGGCATGCCCGCGGCGACGAGCTGTCCGGCGACACCGGTGGAGTAGCGGGGGCGTCCCGTGTCGTCGAGGCTCGCGCAGCCCAGCACGTGACAGCCGGCGCCGACGAGCGCCCGGACCTCGGCGAGCAGTCCGCCGACCGGGTAGCCCTCCTCGAAGTCGCTGACGACCACGACGAGCGTGCGCGACGGCACGGTCACCAACTCGCGCGCGTGGCGCAGTCCGGCCGCGATGTGGGTGCCGCCGCCGACGCTGACCTCCAGCAGCAGGGACAACGGGTCCGTGACGTGGTCGGTGAGGTCGATCACCTCGGTGGAGAAGGCCAGTAAGTGCGTCGACAGGGTCCGCACCCCGGCGAGCACGGACGCGGTCAGCGCCGCCCAGATCGTCGACGCCTCCATGGACCCGGAGACGTCCGTGACGAGGATCAGCCGCCAGTCCGCGGCGCGTCTGGCCCGGGTATGGAACACCGGGCGCTCGGGGACGACCTGGACCGTGCCGTCGGGGGCGCGGCGGGCGGTCGCGAGGTTCGCCCGCAGGGTGCGCGGCAGGTCGAGACCGCCGCCCGGCCGCCGGCTGGGACGGGGGACGACGGCGCCGTGCAGCGCGGGGCGCAGGCGCGTGGCGAGCTGCCGCGTCAGGGTTTCGACGAGGCGGCGGACGAGGGGCCGGAGGGCCGCCAGCCGTGCCTCGGGCAGCCCTCCGGCGTGCGCGAGCACCGTGCGCAGCAGCTCCACCGAGGGGCGCACGCTGTCCGGGTCGAGTTCCGTGAGGGCGTCGTTGCGGCCCGACGCGGCCGCCGCGGCGAGGACTTCCTCACGGATGCCCGGCCCGAACAACGCGGCCAGTTCCTCCGACCATTCGCGCACCCCGGGGTAGGCCGCCTCCCGGCCGCCGCCGTTGCCGGGCGCCATGTCGCCGCGGCTCCCTTCGCCACGGCCCCGGCCGTACAGCTCGTCCAGGGCGGTGGCCAGGGCCGCCGCGCCGCGCGGTAGTCGCTCCGCCCGGCGGCCGAGCACGAGCCGCCAGCGGTCCGCGGCGCCGATGGTGCGTCCCGAGGGGTCGTCCGTCGTACGGGGTGCGCAATCACGCGCACCCGGCACCGCGTCGCGCGCCGCCCGCTCCGGCGCCGGCTCGTCACGCGGAGGGAGCAGGCCCAGGCGTTGCAAAGTGGCGCGGGCGGTGAGGTCGGCGCGGGTCCACGCGGCGAGGGCCAGGGGGTCCGCTCCCGCGGTGTCGGCGATGCCGCTGATGTCGAGGCGTTCCTCGACCGCCGTCAGTAGCCGGTCGCGGGCGGCGGGGCTGAGGGTGTCGAAGCCGCCACGGAGGGCGGGGAGCCGGTCGAGGAAGGCGCGGTCGGGGAGGTCGGCGACCCGGTCAAGCAGCGGTTCGAGCGCCGGGGCGGCGGCTTCCAGGAGCGGGCCGGCCGCGGTGAGCAGGCCGGTGAGGCGGGCGCGGAGGGCGGCGCGCGAGGGCGGGTCGGTCGCCCCGTCGAGCCAGGAGGCGACCCGGGTGCCGAGGTCGTGCGCGGGCTCGTGGCCCAGGAGCACCCGGACGGCACCGGCGGCGCCGCGCATCAGGGGCGATCCTCCGGCCGCGAGGCGCGCCAGCGCGTCGGCGAGCCGGATACCGCCGAACCGGTCGGCGCGATGGGCGAGTTCGAGCAGTGCGTGGGCGTCGGCGGGATCCTCGGAACCGGTGAGACCGTCGACCTGGCGCACCGCGGCCGCCGTCAGCAGGCCGGCGACGGCTTCCGCGCGGGCCGTGCGGTCCTCGTCGGGACCGAGGCCGGCGACGTGCCCGGCGCGCACGCGGTCCAGCAGCCCCAGGCCGCCGAGGAGTTCGGGCAGGGTGCCGGTGCCGGGGAGGACGTCCGCCGCCTCGGTCAGCCGTTCGTCGGTGAGTACGGGCAGCCCGCACTCGGCGGCCTCCGCGAGCCCGCGCAGCGTCTGGGCCGCGGTCGGGCCGCCCTCCTCCGTCTCCGAGCGGCGGCGCTCGCGGAGCACGCCCTCGGCGGCCTGCGCCGCGGTGACCCCGCGGGTGCCGGCGGCCGTGAGCATCGCGGCGGTCGCCGGTGTCCAGCGCACCTGCCAGCGGGTGGTGAGGGCGTCGGCTCCGCCGACGCCGCTGACGTCCCTCGGCTCGGCGTACGGCACACCGCACACCGCCAGTCGGCGCAGCAGCAGTTCGCGCCGGCGGTCGAGGTCGGAGCGGATTGGGTCGAGCCGCAGGTCCCGGGCGTCGGTGGCCGCCGTCGCGGGCTCCGGTCCCGGCAGTCCGAGCGCAGCGGCCTCGGCCTCCACCGCGGGGGCGAGTCCGCTGCGCGGGGCGCCGGGGGCGGGCCGCCCGCTCCGGCTGCCCACGAGGACGCGCTCCATGGCCCGCGCGACCGCTCGTCCCCGCCCGTACGGTTCGCCCTGCGCGAGCACGGTCTGCACGGCCTCGACGAGTTCGCCCCGCCCGGCGGCCGGCAGTCCGCGCAGCCGTGCGAGGTCGCCGGCGAGCCGGCCGATCTCCCGGGCGTCGGCGGGACCCGACGGGTGGCCCAGTGCCCGCAGTTCGGCACAGACCCGGACCGCCGTGCGGATCAGCGCGTTCTCGAGGGCGTCGGGGTCGCCGGCCGTGTCGAGGACGAGGTGCTGCCATTCCGGGTCGCGGATGCCCGCGGGATAGCCGGAGCGCTCGTCCAGCAGCGCATAGGTGTACGGGATGAGGGAGGTCGTCCAGGGGCGGTCGTCCTCGCGCGCCGCGGTCCCGGAGTCCTCGCCGGTCGCGGACGCGCTCCCGGTGGTCGCAGCCGGCAGCAGCGCCGGGGCGTGGAAGGCGCCGACGACCACGGCCGCGCGGGCCCCGCCGGCCGTGGCCTCCGCGAGGCGGGACCGCATCCACGCCTCGCGCCGCAGGTCGAGTGCGGGGACACCGCCGGAGGCCGCCGCGTCCTCGCGCAGGGCCCATCCGGTCAGCAGAGCGGCACGGCGCAGCGCCTCGGGCGGCGAACCGGGGGCGGTGGCCTCCACGAGGCGGTCCCACAGGTCGTCCCCGGGGCGGCCGGTGACGCGGTCGCGCAGGGCCGCGTGGAGTCCGGGCCCGGACTCCCCCGCCGTTCCCGGCGCTTCCCGGCCGGCGGCCCACGCGCGATCGGCGAGCGGCAGGTCGCAGGCCACGGCAGGGACGCCGTGCCGGGCCGCCCAGCGCACGGCGGCCAGCTCGGGCGAGAAGTCGGCGAAGGGGTAGAAGGCCGGCCCGCCGCCCGCTCCGTCGCCGGGGGCGGCGGCGAGGGCGACGGGTGCCCGGGTCTCCTCGTGGGCGAGCCAGGGCAGCCATTCCTGCATCTCGCCCGGAAGTTCGACGAGCAGGACGTCCGGCTTCGCGTCGTCCAGCAGGGCGGGCACGGCGGCCGCGAGCGACGGCGCGTGGTGGCGCACGCCGACGAGGTACGGCGCCGCCGTGTCCGTGAACGCCGCGAGGGCGGCGTCGGGGGTCCGGGACACGGCCGTCATCCCTCCAGCACGGTGCGCAGTTCCCACAGGGTGCGCCAGGTCGGGGAGCCCTGCTCGGCGCGGCGCCGGACGGGACCGTCCCAGTAACCGAGCAGCCGTGCCGCGTCGGCCGGGTCGTCCTTGCGCACCACGCCGAGCAGATGCCCGGGCAGCAGGCCGAGCACGTCGCGGTCGCCGGGGAAGTACGCGGCGGCCAGGGCGAGCGCGCCCGCCACCGACACGGCCTCGGCGGTGCTCATCACCGTGGAGGGGCGCTCCACCTCCCAGCCCTCGGCGGAGCGGCCCTCGCGCAGGTCGCGGAAAGCGGTGACCAGGGCCTCCAGGACGGCGTCGTCGACCTGGTAGGGCGCCCCGGCGCGTTCGACGGCGGCGCGGGACTGGCTGCGCACGAGCGCGGTCTCGGCGTCCAGGTCGCCGATGGGGCCGACGGTCTCGAAGTTGAAGCGGCGCTTGAGGGCGGCGGACATCTCGGAGACGCCCTTGTCGCGCAGGTTGGCGGTGGCGATGAGGGTGAAACCGGGTGCCGCGTGCGCCAAGGCGTCTTCGCCGCCGGCGAGTTCGGGGATCGCGATGCGCCGCTCGGAGAGCAGGGAGACCAGGGAGTCCTGCACCTCGGGAAGACAGCGGGTGACCTCCTCGACGCGGGCGACGGCGCCGCACGACATGGCCGTGAGGACCGGCGAGGGGACGAGCGCCTGCCGGCTGGGTCCCTGGGCGAGCAGCAGGGCGTAGTTCCAGCCGTACTTGAGCTGGTCCTCCGTCGTGCCGGCGGTGCCCTGGACGACCAGGCCGCTGGTGCCGCAGACGGCGGCGGACAGCAGCTCGGAGAGCATCGACTTCGCGGTACCGGGCTCGCCGACGAGCAGCAGCCCGCGCTCCCCCGCGAGCGTCACGACGCACCGCTCCACCAGGGCGCGGTCGCCGACGAACTTTCCCTCGACCACGAGCCGGCGCGGGACGTCGCCTGGCACCACGGCGTCCTCCGGCAGCTTCAGCGGCTGTCCACCGCTGCCCATGACGAAGGTGACGACGGCACGCGGGGTGAGCCGCCAGGAGGGCGGGCGGGGTCCGGTGTCGTGGGCGGCGAGGAAGGCCAGCTCGGTGGCGTACCGGTCCTCGGGCGGAGTGACCTGCCGCCGCGCGGGCGCGGTGGTGTCGGCGGGGGGTGCGGTGGTGGTCATCGGCGGCGGCCCTTCCGGGTGGCGCGGGTGGTGAGTTCTTCGAATGCGGGGGCGTCGCCGTCGCGGACACGGTCCCAGGCGGCGGTGAACAGTTCGGATACCGGGAGCAGGGGGACGGTCCTGACGTGGTCGCGGACGGGGTAGAGGCGTTCCTTCCAGGTCTCCACCGGCAGGGCGGGTGCCTTGAGGTCGCGCCAGCCGCAGGGCAGGAAGAGAGTGCGCCCGGCCCGCGGACGGCGGGCCTCGACGACGAGGCCGCTCGCGGCGAGTTCGGTGCGGGCCTTCTTGATGCGCGCGGGCTTCCAGCCTGTCCAGCGGGCGCAGTTGCGGTCCGTGGGGTCCGGCAGGGCGAGCAGTTGCAGGTAGAGCGCGGCCGCGTCCTCACCGAGGCCGTGGGCGGCGGCGACCTCGGCGACGAGATCGGGCACACTGAAGGTGGGGTCCTGGGCATGGCCGGCCGGGGAATCGGGGCCGGTGCCCGCGGCGAGCGCGCGCTCCAGTCCGTCACCGAGAACGGCCCGCAGGCCGTGCAGGGCGCCGCCGCGGTGCGGACCCACCAGTCCCTCGACGAGGCCGAAGACGGCGTCGTCGGGCCCGGTCAGCCCGGCCGGGCGGACGAGCACGGTCTCGGTGTCGCCGTACCAGGGGCGCAGCACCAGGGCCTCGCCGACGTGCGTCAGGCCATGGGCGTCGGCGCCGCCGGTCGCGGGCAGTCCGTAGGCCTTGCGGAGCTGAACGGCGGTGGGGCCGCCCTTCGCCGTCCACTCGATGTCGGCGTCGACGAGCAGTCCGGGATCGGCGAGCCGGCGGCGCAGCGCGGCCAGGCCGCCGGGCAGCGCGGCGCGCAGCCGATGCCCGTAGGGCAGGCCGTAGGCGAGCTGTGCCAGCGCGGCGACGGAGCGTGGGATGTCCTGCCGTCCGGGCAGCGCGTGGGGGTCCTGGGGAACGAGGTCGCCGTCCTTGTCGGGCCGCTGCACGGTGGTGCGGCTGAGCCACGGGGTCCGGGCGGGATTGAGGACCGCCTCGGCGGCCCCGGCCGGAACGCCGGCGAGTTCACCGGCGACCTCCTCCGGCAGGCGGACGAAGTCGCCGAGCCGTTCGGCCCAGACGCGGCCTGCCGCCGCGATGTCGGGCCCGGTGGTCCACAGTTCAGCCGGTTCCTCCGGCAGAAGGGCGCCGGCAAGGGCCGTCTGGCCGTCCTGGCCCAGCGAGGCCAGCAGTCCCTCGCCGAACGCCCTCTGACGCGGCTTCAGCCCGACGGCCGCCAGTGCCGAGGTGTCCGGGTCCTGGGGCATGCCGGCGAGCAGCAGCGCCGCCTGTACGGGGCCGAGGCCGCCGCCCGTCGCCGCGACGAGCTCCCCCGGGCCGCCCTCCCGCCAGGGCGTCGCGCCCTTGTCCCGCAGGAGCCGGATCACTTCGTCCAGTCGCCCCGCCGGGAGGTCGGGGGTGCGGTCGCTCTCCCCCTCCGAGGTGAAGTGGGCGACGGCGCCGAAGGCTCCGGAGGGGTCGTGGTCGAGGGCGGCCCAATGGACCTGCTCACGCTGTCCGTCGACGTTCTTGCAGGCGAGGATCACCACGGTGCGGTCACCGCGGCGCAGGACCTGCCCCACTCGCTGCTGCGTCTCGTGCTTCTCCCCGAGGACGACCTCGCGGAGCCCGCCCCCGGGCGCCGCCAGTCGTCCCGCGGCGATCGCCTCGAAGAGCAGGCACAGCGCCTCGCGCTCCTTCGCCGGGACGGCGGGCGACGCCGCGCGGAAGGCCAGCGCGCGCAGCGCACCGAGGACGGACGGCCAGGTCAGTCCCATGCCGGTGACGGTGTACTCGTCGCTGTGCCATCCGCCGCCGAGGGCGCCGATCCTGTCCCGGCCGGGGAGCGGCTTGCCCTCGGCGGGGCGACCGGACAGCACGTGGTTGACGGAGCGGATCTGCCGGAGCGTGGCCCACTGTGTGTCGCGCGACCACCACGAGTACCCGTCGTCGACGATGCCGGCGACGGCGCCGCGCAGGGTGTGGTCGTCGCCGTGCTCGGGGCTGTGGTCGGCGAACATGCCCTCGGTACGGCTGCGTGACTGCGCCGTCCGCTCCGTCGGGGGTGCGACGAAGCCGTTCACGCCCTCCACGTGGCGGAGGACGCCCTGCACCAGCGCGCTCACTCCCTCGATCAGCCGCTTCTCGGCGAGCCCGGGAAGGGCCCGCGCCACGCAGGCGCGTGCCACGGCGGTGGCGGAGGGGCCGGTGTACTCCTTGGTACGGGCCACCTCCGCGCCGCGTTCGGCGAGGGCGCTCGCCGTGGTCTTCAGCACGTCGGCGGCCTGCGCGTCGGTGAAGGCGCGCAGCACGGCCGAGCCCTTCTCGTCTCGCGGGCGCAGGGCGTGCCAGAAGGGGAGCGGCGGGACGAGCCGGGTGCCGGCGGCGAACTCCCCACCGTTCCCGCACACCGAGAAGGTGGCGAGTTCGTCGGCACCGGTCGCTCCGCCGGCCACGTGGAGCGACACCGCCTGGCCGGTGTGCGCCACGACCGGCTCGGCGCCACCGGGAAGGCGCAGCGCGCCGAGCGGGACGGCCCGGGAACGGCTCGCCGCCTTCAGGAGGGGGAAACCGACGATGCGGCCGTCGGGCGTGCCGGCGGTGCAGCGCGCCTCGCTTCCCTCGCCCTCGACGCGGACCCAGCGCCCCAGGACCGTGCCGTCGGTGCCGAAGGGTGACGTCTCCAGGCCGGGTTGAAGCGGCAGGACCTCGCAGTCGTCCTGCTGGAGCCGGGCGCCCTCGCGGATGCCGGAGCGCAGGAAGGCGGGCAGCGAGGCGCGGCCGTGGGTGCCCGTGACCGGGTCGTACTCCATCCAGACCTGCTCGCGGCCCTGCTTGCCCTGGCGCCAGAAGGAGGTGCCGTCGCCGAGGACCGGGTGGCTCGGCGGCACCACCGTGTCACCGGCGTGCAGGGTGCGGCCGCCGGTGGCGCGGCCGCCGCCGGGGAGGGGGATCGAGGGCGCGCCGACCTGCGCGTGCCACCACGTCGGAAGGGGCTCGCCGCCGAGGGTGAAGATGTCGGCGGGGCGGGCTGACCAGTAGCCGCGCTGTTTGTCGCCCTCCCGCCACATCACGAGGAGTTCGCCGTCGGTGTAGCGGAACTCGGGCCGGTGCCAGCGGTCGAGTTCGACGGGGATACGCAGGTCGTGTTCGAGGAGCACCTTGTCGGGGCCGACGACCACGACCTTGTGCTTGCGCGAGAGGACGAGGGCGGGCCAGGCCTCGGCGATCCCGAGCGCGTGCTCCCCGGGAGCCGCGGCGACAGCGGCGTCGAGGAGTTCGATGGCCTCCTCGAGCGCCGGCCAGCCCAGTTCGTCGAGGATGCCCTCACGCAGGGTGCGGCCGAGCAGCGGAGCGAGGTCGTGGCCGGCGACGCGGGCGACGGCGCCGGGGTTGACGCGTGCCGCGACGGACCGGAAGGACCGCATGCGGCTGAGGACGGCGCGCGAGGCGGGCAGGCCGCGGGCGCCGGTGAACCGTTCGGCCGCCTCGTCCAGCCAGGCGTGCAGGACGGTGCTGAGCACCGGGTGCGCGGCCAGGGCCTCCAGCGCCGCCGTCTGCGTGCGCTGGTCGCCGAGTTGGCCGATCGCGTGGTGCAGCAGGCGCCGCAGGCGGGGGTCGGCGCCGCAGGCCACGAGGTCGCGCCGTCCGGTACCGCGGTCGAGCAGCCACGGCGCGAGCGGCAGGTGGACGTTCCCGGGGGCCTCGGGGACGGTGAGTGGAACGCCCTCCGCCGCGCACAGGTCGAGCAGGTCGAGTTCGGCGCCGACGCGCCAGCGGGCCG
Source organism: Streptomyces sp. NPDC088354 (assembly GCF_044753585.1). NCBI lineage: Bacteria > Bacillati > Actinomycetota > Actinomycetes > Kitasatosporales > Streptomycetaceae > Streptomyces > Streptomyces sp. NPDC088354. The sequence goes on from NZ_JBIVNJ010000003.1 coordinate 407,944, forward strand.
CGAAGAGGTCGACGGGACGTCCGTCGGCGCGCAGCCGGGGAGCCATCCGGGCGACCAGGGCGAGGGTGGACGCGGAGCGTTCGGAGCTGGGTGAGCCGTGCTTGCGGTGCGTGGCCCAGCGGGTCAGCCAGTCCGCCGCGTCGACGGCCGCAGCGGTCTCGCCGGCCTCCCCGGTCAGCAGCGTGTCGGCGCCGGTCTCGGCGAGCAGCGCGAGCCAGAACTCGTCGTGCTCCGGGTCGCGGCCCAGGCCGGTCGGCATGATCTCCAGCAGCCGTGCCCGTACCGCCGGTTGCCGCTCGGCGAGCACGACCAGGGTGGGCCGGTAGGCGGTCCAGAAGGAGCCGGGCGCGCGCACGACGGCGGGCGAGGCCAGCAGGTCGGCGACGAGGGCGCATTCCTCGGTGACCCGGTTCAGCCCGGCGGCCTTGATCAGCGCGCGGGCGTCCTGCGGCAGCGAGGCGTACGGCGGCATCCCGGCCGCGCAGCGCTCCACGGCGAGTTGGCGGAACTGCCGCCAGGCCTCGGACGGGTCGAGGCGCAGCGCGAGGTCCTTGACGTGCTCCTTGAGCGCCTTGACGGTGAGGGCGCCCGCGAACGCGAACTCCAGGAACACGGCGCGCTGGCGGTCCTCGTCGACGGTGAGGCCGTGGACGCGCTCGGCGGCACGGGCCTTGCCGAAGAAGGCGGCGGCGTAGGTGGTGTTCTCGTGCTGGAGGAAGACCCGGGCAGCCTGCTCGTGGAAGGTGGGCAGGAAGTGCGGCACCGCGCGGCCGAGACGTTCGGCCAGGGCCTCGAAGCCGTCCCTGGCGGCTCCGGCCCGGGACTTGGCGATTCGCGCGAGCCGTTCGATGTCCTTGACCAGGGCGAGCGCGTGGTGGCCGTTGGCCGGGTCGTTGACCAGGGCCCAGGCGGGGAAGCCGAGGGTCTCCCGGCGCACCTGTCCGACCTCGGGTGTCTCGGGCTCGCGGATCAGGCCGAGGAAGTCCAGCGCCAGGTCCTCCGCCTCCCCGAGGGTGCCCGGGACGAGCCGGACGACACGGCGGCCGTCGAGCACGGGGTGAGTGTAGCCGCGCACGGTGAGGGTGTCGGCCTCCTCGCCCGCGATGGTGCCCAGGGGCAGGACGGCTCCGGCGTCCAGCAGCGCGGTGACGCTGTTCCGGTCGTGGGTGCTCATGCCGCCTGCTCCTCGTCCTCGATGTCGCGGCCCGCGTAGAGGGCGGCCGCCATGCGCATGCCTTCCGACCAGGCGACGGGGCCGACCTGACCGAGCCCCAGGGCGCGTCCCGCGCTGTCGGTCCAGGACAGGGGGCCGGTCTCGGTCTCGCTCCAGCCGTCGTAGTCGCCGATCCAGATGCGGGCCTCGACGGACCGGCCGTCCTCGAGGACGGGACAGACGGCGTGCCCTCCGCGTACCCGGTAGCCGAGCGAGGTGGCGCGGCCGTGCAGGAAGCGCAGCTCCTTGAACGTGCCCCCCGCGTAGTCCTCGACCACGGTGCCCTCGGGGTCCAGGTCCGCCGGGCGGTGCCAGACCTCGCGGAAGAGCTGCTGCGCCCGCTGCTCCACGCCCAGTTCGACCGCGAACTCGCGCAGGTCCTCGAGGTCGTCCAAGAGCACCGGGTGCGGGATGCGCACGAGTTCGGGGGCGATGCGCACGGTGTCTCCGTCCAGGTCCACCAGCCCGAGCCCGCGCTCGGACCCGGCGTCGCACAGGAAGCCGGCGACCCGCCCGTCGGCACCGGTGACGACGACGTCCCGCAGGGCGGCCTGCCAGGCCGGGTCGGGCCACACCGCCGCGACGACGGCGATCGGCACCGGCAGTGAGCGCACCATCCACCGCTCCACGTCGGCCAGGCACTGCCGTTCGTGGCGGTCCAGCCATTCGGTGAGCTGGCGCAGCCCCACCACCGCGGGGTCGTCGGCCAGTTTGCCCGGAACGGACTTCAGCCGCCGGCCGGCCGCGTTGCGGCAGACGACCTTTCCGTCGTCGAGGGAGACCTCGTAGTCGCCCGCCGTCACCCACCCCATCGTGTGCCTCCCTGCACCGGGTTGATCAAGTGACCGGAACTGTAGGCGCGGGTACTGACAACGCCGCCGCGAGCCTGTGGAGACCCGAGGAAAGGGGCCGCGGGCGTACGCCTCACCCGCCTCGTTGTCGGCGGGGACTCCTAGACTCGGCCCCATGACCATCGCGACGACCGACGTCATCGAGGACTTGGCCCCCACCGGGGTTCTGCGGGCCTCGATCAACCTGGGCAATCCGGTACTGGCGCACGGCACCGAGCGGGAACCCGGCGGCGTGACGGTCGCCATCGCACGGGAGGTCGCGGCACGGCTCGGCATGCCGGTGGAGTTCCTGTGCTTCGACGCGGCCCGCACGTCCTACGAGGCGATGGCGACGGGCCTGGCGGACCTCTGCTTCCTGGCCGTGGAGCCCGCCCGCGAGGCGGACGTGGCCTTCACCGCTCCGTACGTGGTGATCGAGGGTGTCTACGCCGTGCCCCAGGACTCGTCAATCGGCACGGCGGCAGACGTGGACCGGCCGGGCGTGCGCATCGGCGTGAAACGGGGCTCGGCCTACGACCTCTTCCTCACCCGCACCCTGCGGCACGCCGCGGTGGTGCGCGGCGAGGAGGGAGTGGAGGTGTTCCTCGCCGAGGGCCTGGAGGTCGCTGCGGGCATCCGCCAGCCCATGACCGGCTTCGTCGCGGCCCACCCCGGACTGCGGCTGGTCGACGAGCGGTTCATGGAGATCCGGCAGGCGGTCGGCACGACCCGGAAGCGGCGGCCGGAGACGGTCGCGTTCCTGCGTGAGGTGGTCGAGGAGTTGAAGGCCGGCGGTTTTGTCGCCGCCGCGCTGCAGGACGCGGGGCAGTCCACGACGCTGGTGGCGCCGCCCGCCCAGGGGTATTGACCCGCAGCGTCGTTCACGCGGGTGATGGGTGGGTGGCCGCCGGGTGCGCGACAGGGCGCCCCGCACAGACACGCTCGACCAGCAGCCGCCTGCCGTGAACGGTCGGCCGGGCATCGCGGTGGGACACGAAGACCTCCGTGTGGTGCAGTCCTGGACAGCTCCACCGCACCGGAGGTCTTCGCCTTGATCAAGCCCGCCCCGGTGTCGGCAACGCTCGTGACCAATACACCTGGGCCCTGGCCGCACGCCGGCTCGCCCCCGGCCGCCGCTGGAGTCGCCCCCGCCTGCGGTGCGTCGGGAGGCGGAGAGTCCGAAGCGTCCTCCTCGTCGTGGGTCGCCGGGACCATCCGGCAGCTTCCCCCGGGCCGCGTGCCGTGGGGGCATCCCGTGCCACGGCCCCGCGGCCCTCGCGGCCGGCGCCACCGCGTTGCCACGGGCGGGGACAGGCGGCGCGGCGGACCGCCGCCGACGGCGGCGGCACCCTCGACACGTCGACGAAGTCGGCTGGGATGAGACATTCCGGCCACGGCCGGTGGTTAAGGTCGCGTCATGTTAGCCGTGTTGGTCAACGGTCTGCCCGGTGCCGGGAAGACGACGCTCGCGCGGGCGCTCGCCCGCGAACTGGAACTCCCCCTGCTGAGCAAGGACTCCGTCAAGGAGACGCTGGCCGACACCCTGGCGGCGCTGCGCCCGGCGGACCGGCCCGCCCGGGAATGGAGCCGGTCACTGGGGGCCGCGGCCGCCGAGACACTGTGGACGCTGCTGGCGGACGCGCCGAGGGGGGCGGTGCTGGAGAGCCCCTGGCTCGCGCACACGCGACCGCTGGTGGCCGCGGGGCTCGCGCGCGCCGGGGCCGACGACGTGCACGAGGTGTGGTGCGCGGTACCCGCGGAGACGGCGCGCCGCAGGGTCCGTGATCGGGCCCCGCTACGGCATCCGGTCCACACCGAGGTGACGCGTTTCCCGGAGGAGGACTGGCGGTTGTGGGTGCAGGGCGCGGTGCCGCTCGCCCTGGGCCGGGTGCACCGGGTGGACACGACCCGTCCGGCGGACGTCAAGGCGCTGGCCCGCGCGATCACCGGGGGGTGAGGCCCGCGGGCGGCCACCCGGGCTTCCCCCCGCGGGTTGCCGCAAGGGGCTGCGCAAGGCCCGCGCGCCGCCGTAGCCTTCCGGTGCGAAGGCCGGTCGGCGAGGGGGCGCAGGGGGCCGCCATGAGGGGCACGTCCCTGGGCATCCGCACGGCGGGCCGCCACCGCCCGCGACCGTGCACCGCCGCCCTCGTCGCAGCGGGAGGCCGCCGGTGCCGACGCGGCCGGAACACCCGTACGGTTCCGGCCCGCGCCGCACGGTGCGCGCCCCGGGCGTACGGCGTCCGGCGTGGTCCCTCCCGGCGTACCGGGGCGCCTCCTGGCGCCGCGCCCCTGCCCATGATCACCTTCGTCAGCGGGTGGCCCGCACCCTCACCGTCCACGAGCCCGGTACGCCGGCCGGCGCGCCGGGCCGACCGAGGAGCCGTATGAGCATGCCCCAGCCCCGGCAGGCGTCCACGCGGACGCCCGGGGCACCGGAACTCCCTTACTACGAGGACTTCTCCCCCGGCAGCGGCGCCCTGCCGCCGCGCGCCTGGACCCCCGCCTCGGACGCGGCGCGGCTGAGCCTGAACGGCCTGTGGCGGTTCCGGCTGTCCCCGGCCGCGGAAGCCGAGGACACCGCCTTCGTCCGCCAGGACTTCGACGCCTCGCGCTGGGACATGCTGCCGGTGCCCTCCCACTGGCCGCTGCACGGCCATGGCGCGCCCTGGTACACCAACGCCCGCTACCCCTTCCCCGTCGACCCGCCGCACGTCCCCACCGAGAACCCGACGGGCGACCACCGCCTCGCCTTCGCGCTGCCGGAGACCTGGCCGGCCGGCGGCGAATGCGTCCTGCGCTTCGAGGGCATCGAGTCCTGCGCGCGGATCTGGCTCAACGGCGAGGAGCTGGGCGTCTTCAAGGGCAGCCGGCTGCCCGCCGAATACGCGGTGGGGCACCTGCTGCGCCCGGTCGGCAACGTGCTGGCCGTCCGCGTCCACCAGTGGTCCTCCGGCAGCTACCTGGAGGACCAGGACATGTGGTGGCTGCCGGGCGTCTTCCGCGACGTCACGCTGCTGCACCGGCCGGAGGGATGCGTGCCCGACTTCTTCGTGCACGCCGCGTACGACCACACCCGCGGCGCGGGCACGCTGCGCGTCGACGCCCCGTCCGGGTGCCGGGTCACCGTGCCCGAGCTCGGCGTCGACATCGCCGCAGGCGCGTCGGTCACGCTGCCCGTCGAACCGTGGAGCGCGGAGGTCCCGCGCCTGTACGCCGCAGAACTGGCCGGCGTGGGCGAGCGCGTCCCGTTCCGGATCGGCTTCCGCACCGTCGCCGTCGAGGACGGCGTCCTCACGGTGAACGGCCGGCGCGTCCTCTTCCGGGGCGTCAACCGGCACGAGTTCCACCCCTCGCACGGGCGGGCCCTGGACCTCGCGACGATGCGCGAGGACGTGCTCCTGATGAAGCGTCACAACATCAACGCCGTCCGCACCAGCCACTACCCGCCGCACCCCGCCTTCCTGGAGATGTGCGACGAACTGGGCCTGTGGGTCGTCGACGAGTGCGATCTGGAGACCCACGGCTTCGGCGAGGTCGGCTGGGCCGGCAACCCCGTGGACGACGACCGCTGGACCCCGGCGCTGCTGGACCGCGCCGACCGCATGGTCGAGCGCGACAAGAACCACCCCTCGGTGGTGGTCTGGTCGCTCGGCAACGAGTGCGGCACCGGCCGCGGCCTGTCCGCCATGGCCCGCCGCATCCGCGAGCGCGACCCCGACCGGCCGATCCACTACGAGGGCGACCTGTCCTGCGCCGACACCGACCTGTACTCGCGGATGTACGCCGACCACGCCGAGGTCGAGCTGATCGGCCGGCGCGAGGAGCTCCCCTGGGGCGACCCGGAACTGGACGCCAGGCGCCGCGCGATGCCCTTCGTCCTGTGCGAGTACGCGCACGCCATGGGCAACGGGCCGGGCGGCCTCGCCGAGTACCAGCGGCTGTTCGAGGCGCACGAGCGTCTGCAGGGCGGCTTCGTGTGGGAGTGGATCGACCACGGCATCGCCCGCCGCACCCCGGACGGCCACCGGTGGTACGCGTACGGGGGGGACTTCGGCGAGGAGATGCACGACGGCAACTTCGTGTGCGACGGGCTGCTCTTCCCCGACCGCACGCCGTCACCCGGTCTCGTCGAGTACAAGAAGGTGATCGAACCGGTCCGCATCGAGGGCGATGCCGCCGCGGGCACCGTGCGCGTCACCAACACCCATGACACCGCGGACCTTTCGCATCTGCGCTTCACCTGGACGTACGAGGTCGACGGGGTCACCGCGGCGCAGGACTGCCTGGCCGTGCCGCCGCTGGCACCCGGCGAGTCGACCGAGCTGAAGCTGCCCGAGCCCGCCGCGTCCGACCTGGTCGGGGAGGCGTTCTGGCAGGTGAGGGCGGTCCTGGAGCGGGACATGCCGTGGGCGGCGGCCGGGCACGAGGTGGCCTGGGGCCAGTGGCCCGCGCTCGTCCCGTCCACCGCGCGCGCCGCCGCGGGAGGTTCCGCGCCGCACTCGCCGCGGGCCGCCGAGGGAGGTGTCGTGCTGCTCGGTCCCGGTACGTTCGACGCGGCGGGCGGGGAGCTGCGCCTGATCGACGGCTACGCGCTCCGCGGTCCCCGGCTGGACGTGTGGCGGGCCCCGACCGACAACGACGAGGGCGCTCCCTGGCAGCCCGACGAGCGCTACGGGCAGTTGTGGCGGGAGGCGGGGCTGCACCGCATGCGGCACCGCGTCGACGAGGTCGTGGTGGAGGACGGCGGCCTGACCGTGCGGACCCGGGTCGCCCCTGCCGCCAAGGGGTTCGCGCTGCGCACCGTCTACCGCTGGACCGCCGACGGCGACCGGCTGCGTCTGGAGGTCGACGTCACGCCCGAGGGCGTGTGGACGCTGCCGCTGCCCCGGCTCGGCGTCCGGCTCGGCCTGTGCTCCACCCTGACGTCGGCCGAGTGGTACGGCGGCGGACCGGGCGAGGCCTACCCCGACACGCGCACGGCGTCCCGCATCGGCCGCCACACGGCGCCGGTCGAGGCACTGCAGACGCCCTACGTCCGCCCGCAGGAGAACGGAGCCCGCGCCGACGTGCGGTGGGTGCGGCTGCGCCGCGAGGACGGCACGGGAGTGGCCGTCGAGGGCGAGCCGCCCTTCTGGTTCACCGCCCGTCCGTGGACGACCGAGCAGTTGGACGCCGCCGCGCACACGACCGCGCTCGTGCCGGGCGACACCCTGTGGGTCAACCTCGACCACGCGCAGCAGGGCATCGGCAGTCAGTCCTGCGGCCCCGGCGTGCTCCCCCGGTACCGGCTGGACGCCGCCCCCGCGTCCTTCTCGTTCACCTTCTCCTCGCTGACCGGCGACCACTGACCGGGGACCACCGACCGCGGCGCCGCCGGACGGATCCCACCGTCCGGCGGCGCGCCGGGGCGCAGACCGGGTACGGCGGCCCCACCCGCGTCAGGAGCACCCACGTCAGGAGCAGCGATGAAGCGCGGATCGTTCTGGGGCCTGGACGGCTGACCCGGCCGGCCCGCGGGACGGCGCGGGACCGGGCCGGGTCGGCGGTCCATCCGGGGAGGCCGGTTATGCCGTGGCGGTGTCCGCCTGCGGAGCGGCCGTCCCGCTCCCGTCGGTGAGGGCGGGCCAGGCGCGGCCCTCGCCGCCCTTGGCGACAGCCCGCCACCAGGGGTCGAGGGCCAGACCGGCGGCGGGCTCGAAGGGCTCGCCGGGGCGGGGCACGGCGACCCGGGCGCCGGAGGCCAGGGCGGCGGCGACGGTGCCCTCCGCGGGCGCTTCCCAGGGGTGCGGCGCGAGGTTGAAGGTGCCCCAGTGGATCGGCAGCATCAGTTCGCCACGCAGGTCGCCGTGGGCGCGGACGCCCTCCTCCGGCGTCATGTGGATGTCCGGCCAGAACTCGCTGTAGGCGCCGATCTGCACCATCGTGGCGTCGAAGGGGCCGTAGGAGGCGCCGATCTCGGCGAATCCAGGGAAGTAGCCGGTGTCGCCGCTGTGGTAGACGCGGTGCTCGGGTCCGGCCACGACCCAGGAGGCCCACAGGGTGTGCTGGGTGTTGCGGATGGCCCGGCCGCAGAAGTGCCGGGCGGGTGTCGCGGTCAGGGTGAGCCCGCCGACCTGTGTGGACTCGTGCCAGTCCAGCTCGGTCATGCGGTCCGCGGGGACGCCCCACCGCTCCAGGTGCGCCCCGACGCCGAGCGGGACCACGAAGCGCGTGCCCGTACCGGCCAGCGCCTTGATCGTGGGCATGTCGAGGTGGTCGTAGTGGTCGTGCGAGATGACGATCGCGTCGGCCTCGCCCAGTTCCCGCAGCGCCACCGGCGGCCGGTGCAGCCGCTTCGGCCCGATGAAGGAGAAGGGGGAGCAGCGCTCGCCCCAGACGGGGTCGAAGAGCACGCGGTGCCCGTCGATCTCGGTCCAGACGGTGGAGTGGCCCATCCAGGTGAGCCGCAGTCCGGACGCGGGCGGCGCCGCCAGATCCGCAAGGGTGGACCCGTACAGCGGGATGTCGCCGCCCGGGGCGCGGCGCACCCGGTCCTCCTTGCGGAAGTAGGAACGCGCGAACCGCAGCATGGAACCCGAGGGCGCCGTCCTGGCGCTCACCGGGTTCGTGAAGACGCCGTCGGCGAAGTGGGGCGACCGCTGGATGCGCTCCATCCTTTCCCCGTAGGGATTGTCTCCGAAAGCGGGGATGAGACGGGCGAGCGGAGAACGCTTCGGACTGGAGCCGGTCACGGCACCTCCCGGTAGTCGGCGGTCACGATCGCGCCGTGACCGTGGGGGTCCCGGCAGCACCAGTATGTACAGCGACAACTCCTACATCGGTCATTCCAGTTCCGCGCCCCGTTGTCCATCCTGTGCGCGTCCTGTCACGGGGCGCGGACCCGGCGTGGCTATCCCCCGGCGCGGGGCTGCCCGTAGGCGCGCTCCACATGCAGCTTCAGGACCAGGCGCTTGTCCTCCACCATGGCGCGCCGGTAGTCGTCCCAGTCGGGATGCTCGCCCTGCACGGCCCGGAAGAGGTCGACGAGTTCCTCGACGGTCGCGTCGTTCCGGTCCGCGGCGACGGGGGTGAGTTCGGCCGTGCCCTCGGCGACCGTCCACGCCCAGCGGTCCGCGGTGGTCACGTGGTAGCTGGCGCGGGGGTCGCGCCGCAGATTGCGGGTCTTGGCGCGGTCGTCGGTGAGGGAGACCCGCAGCACCCGGGTCGCGGGGTCGTAGTGGTGGGTGACGTTGGAGATCTGGGGGCGGCCGTCCCGCTTGATCGTCACCAGCTCGCCCCCGTTGGTGTCGGCGAGCAGTCGCAGCAGTTCCGTATCGCTCATGCCCGCCTCAACGACCGTCCGGGGCAGAGGATTCCACCACCGCGCCGCCCGGGGTGAGGCGCACGTGGTGGGCCGTCCCGTCCGCCCAGTGGACGGTCACCTCGTGGCCGGCGGAGGTGGAGCGCACCTCGGCCTTCGCCGCCGCGGACAGCGGCTCCGGGTCCGGTGCGCCGGTCAGCCGCGCGGCGCACACGAAGAGGTCGCCGCTGCCGCCGTCGCTCCGGCCGGCGCCGGTGGTGAGGCCGTCGGCGGCCGGGACGACGGCGTGCGGGGTGCACGCGGTCGGCGCGGGCGGCAGCGCGGGGGCGTCGGTGAGTCCGTGCAGCGGCAGCAGCTCGGAGCGCAGCCCCTCCCCCGCCGGCCAGCCCGTCTGCCGTACGGCCGTGCCGGGCTCGGCGCCGGTGACCAGGTGGACGCGGACCTCGGCGGCGCCGCGCGCCAGGACGACGGCGACCACGTGCACGCCCCGGCCCGCCGTGGAGCGCGAGGCGGCCCAGCCCTCGCCCGCGCCGAGCGGGACGATCCCGCTCCGCGCGGTGACCGAGCCGTCGGCAAGCACCGGGCCGAAGTGGTTGTCGGGCGGATCCGCGGCGGACACCGGCGCCGTGGCGCTGGAGTACGCGAGGCGGGTGTAGTGCGGGTCGTAGCGGGCGTCCTCGCTGCCGTGGTTGTGCAGACGGACGACGCCGTCCGCGACGGTCGACTGCAGCAGCCAGTTGGGCGCCGGGAGCGCGGTCAGCGCGTCGGCCCGCTCGGCGGGCGCGGCCTCCTCGGGGGCCGTCCACACCTCGTGGTCCGCAGGGAGCAGCAGTCCGAGGAAGCCCTTGCTCGCCCAGTACGGGGACGCGGGGCCGGAGTACGCCTGGAGCACGGGCTCGTACGGGCCGTGCCACCCCAGCGACAGCAGCCCGTCGGGTCCGGCCGCGCCGCGGTCGAGGAAGTGGCGCAGCGCGCCGGAGGCCAGCCGCCGGGTGGTGCCCGCGGTGAGCGGGGTGTGGCCGGTGAGCGCGCCGAGCCACAAGGGGCAGGCGGTGGCCATGCGGTAGGTGAGGGAGCGCCCCTGGTGCACGGGCGAGCCGTCGGCGCCGAAGAGCCGGGCGTAGTCGGCGAGGTGGACGCGCAGCCGCGCGCCGTAGCGGTCGAGGCGGTCGGTGTCCCCGGAGAGCCACGCCTCCAGCACGGGGTACAGGTGCAGGGCCCAGCCGTTGTAGTAGTCGAAGGCACGCCGGTCGCCGTCGGTGTACCAGCCGTCTCCGACGTACCAGCGCTCGATGCCGTCCAGGCCGCGGGTCACGGCCTCCTGGTCGCCGAGGAAGCCGGCGACGGTGACGGGGAACAGCTCCCAGTTGCAGGCCCAGGGTTCGGCGGTGACCGCGCGGGCCAGCCACGCGCCGGCGCGCTCGCGCACCGCGTCGTCGAGCCGGTCCCACAGCCAGCGGCGGGTCAGGCGCAGCGCGAGGGCGATCGAGGCAGCCTCGACGAGGGGCTGGCTGCGGTCGGCGACGACCGGCCAGTCCTCGGGTCCATCCCCGCCGGGGCGGGCGGTGCCCGCGGCCAGGCCGTCGGCGTACCGTTCCAGGAGCCCTTCCGGGTCGTCACCGTCGGCGCCCGCGACGCGGATCGCGGCCAGCAGGAAGGTCCGCGCGTAGCCCTCCAGCCCGTCCGAGCGCACGCCCGAGCTGCTGGGGCGGGCGCCGGGCAGGTGGTACAGCGCGCGGCCCGGGGTGGCGTGCGGGGCGACGGCCGCGAGCAGTCCGTCGGCGACGGCCTCCCAATGGGCCCGGGTCCATCCGGTGCACGGGCTCAGCACCCGGTCCTCGGGCGGCAGGACGAAGGGGTGCGGGGGCGCGGAACGGGTCACGGGGTGGCTCCTCTCCGGCCGCTGGGTGGGCCGTCGTGGACCCTACCCGCGGGGGCAAGCGCTTTCTAGACCGCGCGTACGTACGGCACCTCAGCGCACCGGCACGTCCGTCTTCCGTCCCAGGTAGGTCAGCGGCCCGGGGTCCACGACCGGGATCACCTGGAAACCGAGGCGGTCGTAGAAGGCACGGGCCGGGGTGTTCGCCGTGACCATGCCCAGATGGACGGCGCCGGCACCGCGCGCCGCGAGCGCCGCGAGCAGACGCGCCATCAGTTCCCTGCCGTATCCGGCCCGCTGGTACTCGGGCAGCAGGTCGATGTGCAGATGCGCCGGATGACCGGCGAGTTCCGGGAGGATCATGCGCTCGGGCCAGTGCAGCAGCCTCGCCATCTCCTCGTCCGGGGTCAGCGGCACGCCCTTCGGCGCCGGGTGGCGGTCCGCGACCGTCGGCAGCCACTCGTCGCGGAAGCGCCGCACGAAGGCCGCCGTGTCGGCGGCGCCGACGACGTAGCCGACGACGCGCGTCCCGTCGTCCACGACGAAGGCGAGGTCCGGTTCCAGGTGGGCGTACGGGCCGGCGAAGATGTCGGGCAGCAGATCCTGGTCCGCGTACAGGGCGCGGGCGTCGCCGCCCTCGTGGCCGGTGCGCACGCAGACGTCGTAGAGGTCCGCCCGGTCCTCCGGGCGATAGGGGCGGATGGCCGCACGTGAGGTCATGCGGACATCATGGCCACATGGGAGCGCTCCCACAACCCCTTCGGCAGGGAGCGATAGGCTGAACGAAGGGCCCACGGAACGCGGCCGAGGGGAGATCGCCATGGCCCCGGGCACCGAGACACCGGCCGTCACGCGCGGCCCCCACCGGCTGTACGCCGAGGTCTCCCCCGGCGCGGGCACTCCCGTCGTCCTGATGCACGGCTTCCCCGACAACTGCCGCCTCTACGACCGGCTGGTGCCGCACCTCCGGGGCCGCGTGCCCGTCGTGCGCTTCGACTTCCTCGGCTGGGGGCGCTCCGACAAGCCGCCCGGCCACCCCTACTGCGTCGCCGAGCAGGAGGCCGACCTCGCCGCCGTCGCCGACTCCCCGGCCACCGGGCTCCGCGACCGCCGGCTGATCCTCGTGGCACACGACGCCTCGGGGCCGCCCGCGATCGACTGGGCGCTCGCCCACCCCGGCCGCGTCGCCCGGCTCGTGCTGCTCAACACCTACTACCACTGGACGCCCGCCCTGCGCCGGCCGCCCGCGATCGCGCTCTACTCCACCCCCCTGCTGCGCGCCGCCGCCCACGCCGTCGCCCGGCGCCGCCCCGACCTCGACCGGCGCCTGTTCGCCTGGCAGATCGGCTCGTTCATCCGCGACCCCGTGGCGCGCGAGGCGTACGTGACACTGCTGTACGAGGAGTTCCCTGCCGCGCGTCCGGCCTTCTGGCGCCTGAACGAGGAGCTGCCGCGGGCGGTGCTGAGCCGCCGCCGGCGCATCCCGGAACTCCAGGACTTCCAGCCGCGGGTCCGCGTGGTCTTCGGCGCCCGGGACCGCTGGCTCAACACCCGCGTCGCCCGCCAGTTCGCGGTCCTCTTCCCGCACAGCGAACTGCGGCTCCTCCTGCGGGCCGGCCACTACGTACAGATCGACGAACCCGCCCTGGTGGCGGGCGCCATCACCGCCGTGTAGCCGGCACGGGACCCAGCGGGGGGTCGGCGAGCGCCGGGCGGCGCCGCAGCAGCATCGTGCGCAGAGCCACGGCCGGAGCGAGCATCCGGGACGGCGGCGCGGTGAGGGCCACCACGTCCCGGAAGGCGGAGCCGACGACCGGATCGACGGCGGCGCGGGCCACGAGCCGTTCGACGTACCAGCTCGTGAACCGCTCGCCGAGGCCCGGGGCGGAGGACTGCCCGGCGTCCACGTACGGGCGGTCGGCGCCCACGGCGGTGAGCCAGGCGGCGTCCGCCGCGCGGGCGACGGCCCGCTGCGCCCGCGCCGCCAGGCCCGCGCGCGGGCCGCCGTCCGCCAAGGCGTCGCGCAGGGCGAGCGCGCCGACCGCCGCCACCGTCATGCCCTGGCCGTAGACGGGGTTGAAGGAGCAGGCCGCGTCGCCGACGACGACCAGCCCCTCGGGCACACCGCCCGGGGCCTCGTAGCGGCGCCGCCGGTTGGAGGTGTCCCGGAAACCGATCACCGGGGACAGCGGTTCGGCGCCCCGCAGCAGTTCGTGGAGGTAGGGGTGGGCGAGCCCGGAGGTGAACTCGGCGAAGCCGCCCTCGTCCGTGGGCACGTCGAGACCGCCGATCCCGGACACCGTGAGGATCCACGTGCCGTCCTCCAGCGGCAGCAGCCCACCGGCGGCCGGGTTGTCCGGCCGGTACTGGACGTACACCCCGGTCCCCGGGGGCTCGGGCAGCCGCAGGACGCGCGACGCGTACTGGAGGCCCGGGTCCACCGACTCCTGGGCGGGAGCCGCCCGTCCCAGGGCCTCCAGCCACTGCGGCGTGCGCGAGGCGCGTCCCGACGCGTCCACCACGAGGTCCGCGTCCATGTCCCGCTCCTGGCGCCCCGCGCCGCGCGGCCGCACGCGGACACCGGTGACGCGGTCGGGGCCGCCCAGCAGGCCCACCGCATCGGTCGCCTCGACGACCTCCACCGCCGTGCCGGAGGCGGCGGCTGCCGCAAGGACACGGGTGCGGACGACGTGGTCGAGCAGTGGGCGCGTGCAGGAGATCAGCGAGTGCCGGCCCTCGTGGAACCGGATCTGCCATCCGGTCAGGCCGCAGGTCAGCAGGTCACGCGGCATGTCCAGGCGGCGGGCGCCGGCCGCGGCGAGCTCCGCGCCGCTGCCCGGAAGGAGCTCCTCCAGCGCTTCCTGGCCACCGGTCAGCAGGATGTGCAGGTGCCGGGCCTGCGGCACGCCCTTCCGGAAGGCCGGGCCGTCCGGGTAGCGATCGCGTTCGACGACCGTCACCTTGCGGACGTGGCCGAGCAGCGCCCGTACGACCAGCATCCCGGCGAGGCCGCCGCCGATGACCACCGCGTCGCCCTCGCCGCCGTCCATGAGCGCTCCCCCGGTCGTCCACCGCCGACGCGCCCAGCCTCGCGGGCTCCGGCACGCCGGTCAACTCCGGTGCGGGTTCGGGCTTGTACGGAATCCCCACGCACGTCCCACAGGGAGCGGCCGAGTCCATCTCCGCCCGGCCCGAACCCCTCACGTCCCACGGCGGGTTCGAAGGTCGGGACGTGGCGCCGCGGACACCCGGGAGCGTCAGTGGTGCCACGCGCCCGCGGCGGCGGCCTCGTGGGCGAAGTCGCGGAAGTCGCGGGGCGTGCGGCCGAGGACCCGTTCGACGTCGTCGGTGAGAAGGGCGTTGCGCCCGTCGAGCAGGTCGCCGAAGAGCTGGACGAGGAAGCCGACGGTCTCGTCCGGCAGCCCGAGGGCGGTGAGGTGCGGGGCGTACGCGCGCGGTGGAACGGCCGTGTAGCGGACGGGGCGGCCGGGGCGGCCGGTGGCGGCGCCGATCTCGGCGGCGGCGTCGGCGAAGGTGAGCAGGCGCGGGCCGGTCGCTTCGTAGACGCGGCCGGCGTGCCCGTCACCGGTGAGCGCCGCGACGGCGAGATCGGCGATGTCCCGGGCGTCGACGAAGGGTTCGCCGACCGTTCCGGCCGGGAAGACGATTCCGCCGTCGAGGACGCCGTCGCGGAACAGGCCCTCGCTGAAGTTCTGGCAGAACCAACTGGCCCTGATCACCGTGCAGTCGGCGCCCGCGCCCCGCACCGCGTCCTCGGCGGGCCGGGCGAGGTCCTCGCCGCGGGCGGACAGCAGCGCGATGCGGCGCACGCCGCTCGCTGCGGCCGGCGAGGCGAGGGCGCCGAGCGTGGCGGCGGCTCCCGAGTCGCCGATGTCGGGGTGACAGGCCAGGTAGGCGACGGTCGCGCCGTCGAGCACGGGTGCCCAGGTGGCGCGGTCCGCCCAGCCGAAGGGCGGTTCGCCGGAGCGGGAGGCGGTGCGTACGGCGAGGCCGCGGGCGGCCGGCGCCCGGACGACGTGGCGGCCCGTCTTGCCCGTGCCGCCGAGGACGAGCGCGGTGCCTTGGGGCAGCGGTGTGCGTGTCTGCGTCAGGCTCCCTAGTGAACCGACCATGGAACGAGACGGACCATGGATGATCGGCTCCACTCCATACGCGAGCGTCTACGCTGACCCGTATGGACGCACTGACGGGCCTGCTCGACGGACCCCGCGCGCGGGGCGCGTTCCTGCTGCGCATGGTCATGGAACCGCCGTGGTCGGTACGGATCGAGGACCGGGTGCCGCTGTGCGTCATGACGGTCGCGCGCGGCGGGGCGTGGATCGTGCCCGAGGACGGCGAGGCGGTACGGCTCGGCCCCGGTGACCTCGCCGTCGCGCGCGGCCCGGCCCCGTACACCGTCGCCGACCGGCCCTCGACCCCACCGCACGCATGGATCCTGCCCGGCGGGGTGTGCCGGTCCGCGGACGGTCACGACCTGGCCGACGCGATGGCGCTGGGGGTCAGGACCTGGGGCAACCGGGCCGACGGGGCGGACGCCATGCTGGTCGGCACCTACCAGCTGGGCGGCGAGGTCGGCCGGCGCCTCCTGGACGCGCTGCCGCCGCTGCTGGTGCTCCCCGCCGGGGACTGGGAGAGCCCGCTGCCGGCGCTGCTGTCCGAGGAGATCGTCAAGGACGAACCGGGGCAGGAGGCGATCCTGGACCGGCTGCTGGACCTGCTGCTGATCTCGGCGTTGCGTACGTGGTTCGCCCGGCGCGGTGAGTCGGCCCCCGCCTGGTACCGCGCCTTCGCCGACCCCGTGGTGGGCCGGGCGCTGCGCCTGCTGCAGAACAACCCGGCCCACCCCTGGACGGTGGCCGGGCTCGCCGCCGAGGCCGGTGTGTCCCGGGCGGCACTGGCCCGCCGCTTCGGCGAACTCGTCGGAGAACCCCCGATGGCCTATCTGACCGGCTGGCGTCTCACGCTCGCCGCGGACCTGCTGCGCGAGCCCGACGCGACCCTCGGCGCGGTCGCCCGCCGGGTCGGCTACGGCAGTCCCTTCGCGCTCAGCGCGGCCTTCAAGCGGGTACGCGGGATCAGCCCGCGGGAACACCGCGCCGCCCCGGCCCGGACGGAGTGACACTGGACAGTGGGATGAACGGCTCGATTCAGATGGGACGGGTGTACGGGGTACCGCTGCGCATGCACTGGAGCGTCCCCGTACTCGTCGTGCTGCTCGCGTACGGGCTCGGCCACGACACCCTGCCCGCCTGGATCCCCGGGCTGTCCCCCACCGTCTACACCCTGGCCGCCGCCGTGGGCGCGGTTCTGCTGATGGCGAGCCTGCTCGTCCACGAGATCGCCCACGCGGCCACGGCGCTGCGCAAGCAGATCTCCGTGCAGGACGTCACCTTGTGGGCGATGGGCGGCATGACGCGCATGGACCGTGCCACGTCGGCGCGCGCGGCCTTCCTGGTCGCGGTCAGCGGGCCGCTGGCCAGCCTCGTCATCGGGGGCATCGCGCTCGGCGCCGGCATCGGTGTGGCGGCGGCCGCCCACCGCTCCGTCCCGGGGGCACTGCTGATCTGGCTGGGCTGGGCCAACCTGCTCCTCGGCGCCTTCAACCTGCTGCCCGCGTCGCCGCTGGACGGCGGGCGGGTGCTGCAGGCCCTGCTGTGGTGGCGGACCGGGGACCGCGACCGCGCCGACCGCGCGGCCGGCCGGGGCGGGCAGGTCGTCGGCGTGCTCCTGGTCCTCGGTGGCTGGCTGGCCTTCGCCCGCGGCGTGCCCGGCGGCCTGTGGCTGGCGCTCGTCGGCCTGTTCATGGCCCTCACCGCGGGGGCCGAGCGGCAGCGCGCCGTCATCGGCTCGGCACTGCGCGGGGTGCGCCTCGGGGACGCGATGTCCTCGCCGGTCGCGACGGGCTCCGACTGGCTCGCCGTGGACCGCTTCATCGACGAGGTCGCGCTGCAGTCACGCCACTCCGTCCTGCCGCTGCTCGACTTCGACGGGCGGCTGTCCGGTCTGGTGTCCCTGCGCCGCCTGACCTCCGTGCCGGCCGAGCGCCGCGCCGAGGTCCGGGTGCGCGACGTCGCGGTCCCGCTGTCCCAGGTGACCACCGGCTCGCCGGACGAGCTCGTCAACGACGCCCTGGACCACCTGCGCTCCGGCGCCGCAGGCGTGCGCGTGGTGGTCGTGGACGGCGGCCGCCCGGTCGGCATCGTCACCGGCGGCGACATCACGCGGCTGGTGCAGCGCCGGCAGATGGCGGGCGGCAGCCGCGCCGCGTGACCGCGCACGACTGGTGCGCAGGGGCCGCCGCTGGGCGACGATGGAGCCATGCTGCTCGCGGAGATCGCGCGTACGTCCCAGGAGATCGCGGCCACGTCCGCCCGTTCGGAGAAGGTCGCGGCGCTCGCCCGGCTCCTGAGGGCCGCGGAGCCCGACGAGGCGCCCGTGGTGATCACCTACATCGCGGGGCGGCTTCCGCAGCGCCGCACGGGCGTCGGCTGGAGCACCCTGCGCGAGCGCCACGAGCCGGCGCCCGAGCCAGGGCTGACCGTGGCCGGAGTCCACGCCATGCTCGACCGGATCGCGGCGGTGACGGGCAAGGGCGCCGCCGCGGAGCGCAAACGGCTGGTCGCGGAGCTCATGGGCGCGGCCACGCGCGACGAGCAGACCTTCCTGCTCGGGCTGATCGGCGGCGAGCTGCGGCAGGGGGCCCTGGACGCGCTCGCCGTGGAAGGGCTCGCGGTCGCGGCGGGGGCGCCACCGGAGGACGTACGGCGGGCGGTGATGCTCGGCGGCTCGCTCGGCACGGTCGCGCGCGCCCTGCTGGCGGACGGCCCCGAGGCACTCGCCGCGTTCCGGCTGGAGGTCGGCCGCCCGGTGCAGCCGATGCTCGCGCAGACCGCCAAGGACGTGGACGAGGCGCTGGACCGCCTCGGCCCCTGCGCGCTGGAGGAGAAGCTCGACGGCATCCGCGTCCAGGTGCATCGCGCCGGGCCCGACGTCCGCGTGTACACCCGCACCCTCGACGAGATCACCGACCGGCTGCCCGAAGTCGTGGCCGCGGCCATGGAGCTGGCGGTGGAGGAGGCCGTGCTCGACGGCGAGGTCATCTCCTTCGGCGACGACGGCCGCCCGCGCCCCTTCCAGGAGACCTCCTCCCGCGTCGGCTCACGCCTCGACGTCGCGACCGCCCAGGTGGCCCTGCCGGTGGCACCGGTCTTCTTCGACCTGCTGTCGGTCGACGGCCGCGACCTGCTCGACCTGACCACCGCGGAACGCCATGCCGAACTGGCCCGCATCGCCCCCGAGCCGCGCCGCGTCGAACGCATGGTCGCCACCGACCCGGCCGACCCCGCCACACGCGAGGCGGCACGGGAGTTCGCCGCGCAGGTCCTGGAACGCGGTCACGAGGGGCTGGTCGTCAAAGCCCTCGACGCCCCCTACAGCGCGGGACGGCGCGGCGCCGCCTGGCTCAAGGTGAAACCGGTGCACACGCTGGACCTGGTGGTCCTCGCCGCCGAATGGGGCCACGGCCGCCGCACCGGCAAGCTCTCCAACCTCCACCTCGGGGCCCGCCGTCCCGACGGCACGTTCGCGATGCTCGGCAAGACGTTCAAGGGCCTCACCGACGCGATGCTCGCCTGGCAGACCGAACACCTCCGGGCACTCGCCGTCAGCGACGACGGCTGGGTCGTCCGGGTCCGCCCCGAACTCGTCGTCGAGATCGCCTTCGACGGGCTCCAGCGGTCCTCCCGCTACCCGGCCGGGGTCACCCTCCGGTTCGCCCGTGTCCTGCGCTACAGGGCGGACAAGTCCGCGGCGGAGGCGGACACGGTGGACGCGGTCCTCGCCCTCCGCGCGTAACGCTGCGCTCGCTGTCCGGGGAGGGAGGGCGGGCGGGGCGCGCCCAGGATCAGCCCGCGGCCAACGCCGCCTCGAACACCCCGTACGCCCGCTCATCAAAAAGCACGAACCGCACCTCCTCAACCCGCCCCGCCCCCGCGCCCCGCACGGCCCCCAGCGCAATCCGCGCCCCATCCTCCAGCGGCCACCCGTACACGCCGGTGGAGACCGCGGGGAACGCCACCGTGCGGGCGCCCAGTTCCTCCGCGACGCGCAGGGACTCCCGGTAGCACGAGGCCAGCTCCGCCGAGCGGTCCCGCTCGGCGGACCACACCGGGCCGACGGTGTGGATCACCCAGCGGGCGGGCAGCCGTCCCGCGGTCGTGGCGACGGCCTGCCCCGTCGGCAGGCCGCGCCCGTAGTGGGACGCGCGCAGCGCGCGGCACTCCTCCAGGATCTCCGGGCCGCCGCGGCGGTGGATGGCGCCGTCGACGCCGCCGCCTCCCAGGAGCGAGGAGTTCGCGGCGTTGACGACGGCGTCCACGGCCTGCTCGGTGATGTCTCCCTGGACCAGGATGATGTGTGCCATGCGGGTGATCCTCCCACCGCGCGCGGATCACCAGTCGCAGGGCACCCGCAGGTCCAGCAGCGAGTCGCAGAACTCGGCGGGCCGCTGCGGCCAGCCCACGCTGTGCCAGTGGGCGATGCGCCAGCCCAGCCGCTTGGGCCACAGGGGCAGGTGCCGCAGGTCCGCCACAGGCACCCAGACCGGGGCGGCGCCCTTCTCCAGGTCGAGGGAGGAGCGCGGGCCGATGGTCCCACTGGCCTCGACGAGGAAGTAGTGGCCGGGGTGCGAGCCGCGGTGGACCCGGTTGACCCGGGCGATCTCGCGGCCGACGGTGGCGGTGAGGCCGGTCTCCTCGGCGAGCTCGCGCACCACCGCGGTCTCGGGGGTCTCCCCCGGCTCGACCCCGCCGCCGGGGATCTCGTAGAAGTCGCCGCGGCGGTG
Organism: Streptomyces sp. NPDC088354; assembly: GCF_044753585.1. Lineage (NCBI taxonomy): Bacteria > Bacillati > Actinomycetota > Actinomycetes > Kitasatosporales > Streptomycetaceae > Streptomyces > Streptomyces sp. NPDC088354. Next base: position 428,029 of record NZ_JBIVNJ010000003.1, read on the forward strand.
CCGGTAGCGGATCAGCAGCATGTGGCCGTCGCGGATGATCACCGCCCCGGCGCGGGTCCGTTTGGGCGGGCGGCCGAGGGGCTCCTCCAGGACGAGGCGGCCCCGCCACCAGGGCGGCCCGTCCCAGGAGCGCAGGATGGCCTCCCAGGCGGTCCACGGCGCGAGCGGCAGGTGCAGGGCCTCTTCCCGGGCGAGCAGCCGGGGCGGGGCGGCTGCCGGGGCGAGCGGGGCCGCGGCCCGGAAGTACAGCTCGGTGCCCGCGGCCGCGCGCACCTCCAGGCACGGTGAGGCGTCGATCCGGACGTCGACGCCGAGGGCGGTTCGGGCCGCCTCGCGGGCCGCCGCCGCGGGGTCGCCGCGCGGCGGGACGGGGGCCCGGGGCAGGGTCAAGTCGTCGTGTACGGCGAGGTGTTGGTCGTGGAAGAGGATCACTCCTGCGTGCAGTGAGGACATCTGGCCGACGCTAGCAGCGCCCGCCGTGGTGGGCGTCGTGAATATTCCGGATCGGGAGCGGCCCGCCCGCCCGCCCCTGCCGTCTGGTGGTCGGCCCCCCGGCGTCGCACCCTGGAGGGGAGGAGGCGACTGACATGACACGTCCGGTCGGTATTGACCTCGGCACCACCAATTCGGTGGTCTGCGCACTGGAGGGCGGTGAGCCCACCGTCATCACCAACACCGAGGGAGCGCGGACCACGCCCTCGGTGGTGGCCTTCGGCAAGGGCGGCGAGGTCCTCGTGGGCGAGATCGCCAAGCGCCAGGCCGTGACCAACGTGGAGCGCACGGCGCGCTCGGTCAAGCGGCACATGGGGGACTCCGGCTGGCGGTTCCCCGACTCCGGCGCGATCGAGGGCAAGCGGTTCACCGCACAGGAGATCTCGGCCCGGGTGCTGCAGAAGCTGAAGCGGGACGCGGAGTCCTACCTCGGCGAGGACGTGACGGACGCGGTGATCACGGTCCCCGCGTACTTCGACGACGTGCAGCGCACCGCGACCAAGGAGGCCGGCGAGATCGCCGGGCTCAACGTCCTGCGCATCATCAACGAGCCCACCGCGGCGGCCCTGGCCTACGGCCTGGACAAGGAGAACGACCAGACGATCCTCGTCTTCGACCTGGGCGGCGGCACCTTCGACGTGTCCCTGCTCGACATCGGCGAGGGCGTGGTGGAGGTCAAGGCCACCAACGGCGACACGCAACTGGGCGGCGACGACTGGGACCAGCGCATCGTGGACCATCTCGTCGAGCGCTTCAAGAACGGGTACGGCCTGGACCTGTCGCAGGACAAGATGGCGCTGCAGCGGCTGCGGGAGGCCGCCGAGCGGGCCAAGATCGAGCTGTCGTCGTCGACCGAGACGACGGTCAACCTGCCCTACATCACCGCGTCCGCCGAGGGCCCGCTGCACCTGGACGAGAAGCTCACCCGCGCCCAGTTCCAGCAACTGACCGCGGACCTGCTGGAGCGCTGCAAGTCACCCTTCCACCAGGCGGTCGAGGACGCCCGGATCGACGTCTCCGACGTGGACCACGTGATCCTCGTCGGCGGCTCGACCCGGATGCCGGCGGTGACTGACCTGGTCAAGTCCCTGACGGGCAAGGACCCGCACAAGGGCGTCAACCCGGACGAGGTCGTGGCCATCGGCGCCAGCCTCCAGGCCGGTGTGCTCAAGGGCGAGGTCAAGGACGTGCTGCTGCTCGACGTCACCCCGCTGTCCCTGGGCATCGAGACCAAGGGCGGCATCATGACCAAGCTGATCGAGCGCAACACGACCATCCCGACCAAGCGCTCGGAGATCTTCACCACGGCCGAGGACAACCAGCCGTCGGTGCAGATCCAGGTGTTCCAGGGCGAGCGCGAGATCGCGGCGTACAACAAGAAGCTCGGCGTGTTCGAGCTGACCGGCCTGCCCCCGGCGCCGCGCGGGGTGCCCCAGGTCGAGGTCTCCTTCGACATCGACGCCAACGGCATCATGCACGTGGCGGCGAAGGACCTGGGTACCGGTACGACGCAGAAGATGACCGTCACCGGCGGCTCCGGGCTGCCGAAGACCGACATCGACCGCATGATGCGCGAGGCCGAGCAGTACGCGGAGGAGGACCACCGGCGGCGTGAGGCCGCCGAGACCCGCAACACCGCCGAAGGCCTGGTCTACTCGACCGAGAAACTGCTGCGCGACAACCCCGACAAGGTCCCGGCCGATCTGCGGACCGAGACGGAGGCCGCGGTCGCGGACCTGAAGGAGAAGCTGGCGGCCGAGGGCGACGACACCGCGGCCATCCGCACGTCCACGGAGCGGCTGAGCGCCACGGCGCAGAAGATCGGTACGGCGATGTACGCCCGTGCCCAGGCGGAGTCGTCCGCCGCGGGGGCCGGCCAGGGGGCCGGACCGCCGCCGTCCGACGCGGGCGACGGCACGGACGACGTGGTGGACGCCGAGATCGTCGACGACGACAAGCGGGAGGGGGGCACGGCATGAACGGCGCCGCCCCGCCCGAGGGGGCGGGTGCGCTGCGGGCCCGCCTGGCCGAGCGCACGGCGGACCTCAAGCGGCTGAAGGCGGAGTACGACAACTACCGCAAGCGCGTGCACCGGGACCGGCTGGCGGTGCGCGAGATCGCCGTCGCCAACGTGCTGCGCGGCCTGCTCCCGGTGCTGGACGCGGTGGACCGTGCCAGGGAACTGGGCGAGGTGACGCAGGGTTTCGGCGCCGTCGCGGAGGTGCTGGAGACCCGGCTCGGCGAGCTGGGCCTGCAGTCCTTCGGCACGCCCGGCGACCCCTTCGACCCGGTCCGGCACGAGGCCGTGGGCACCGCCGGAGGAGCGGAGTCCGAGGGCCCGGTGTGCGCCGAGGTCGTACGGCCCGGCTACCGGGTCGGCGGGCACCTGCTGCGCCCCGCCGAGGTGGTGGTGGCCAGACCTGCGCCGCGGCGGGCGCGGGTGCACCCTGGAGGCATGGAGACGACCCACAAGGTGGACGTTGCCCCGCTCGCGGAGGACCACCGCTACCGGCGGGTGCACCTGCGCGGTGTCGGCTGGCAGCAGTTCGAGCGCGAGGAGTTCGAGCTGCGGGTGCGCGACGTGTTCCCCGACATCGACGTGTCCGATCCCCAGCAGGTGCACTGGGCCGACCATCCCGGCGAGTGGCCCGACTGGCGGCCGGGCGAGGCCTGACACGGCGCGGGGGCCGGGTCCGCGGCTCAGGCCGCCGCGAGCAGCGCCGCGACGCGTTCCACGGCGAAGGAGTAGCCCTGGACGCCGCAGCCCACGATGACCCCGTCGGCGCGCAGCGAGACGTAGCTGTGGTGCCGGAAGGCCTCGCGCCGGTGGATGTTGGAGATGTGGACCTCCACGACCGGCATCCCGTCGCAGGTGTTCAGCGCGTCGAGGAGCGCCACCGAGGTGTGCGAGTAGGCGCCCGGGTTGATGACGATCCCGCAGTGGCCCTCGCGTGCCTCGTGGATCCAGTCGACGAGTTGTCCCTCGTGGTTGCTCTGGCGGCAGTCGACGGTGCCTCCGTGCCGCTGCGCGGTCGTCGCGCAGAGCGCCTCGACGTCGGCGAGGCTCTCCGGGCCGTAGATCTCCGGCTGCCGCTGCCCGAGCAGGTTGAGGTTGGGACCGTTGAGGACCATGATCGGCGCGTTGGCGAGAGTGCGGGTCATGGCCCTCAGGTCTACCACGTGATCACCCGAAGGTGACGGCGGCGTCCATCTCCCACACCAGGACCTCCGCGCCCTGCGCCCCGGCGGTCAGCCGCTGGCCCTCGGACCCGGTGACACGCACGGCGTCGCCCTTCGACAGCAGCCCCGCGCCTTCCAGCGCGACCTCGCCCTTGGCGACGTACACGTGGGCGAAGGGTGCGGTCGGCAGCGCGAGCGTCTGGTCCGCGGCCATGCGCGAGGCCCGCAGGGCGGCGTGCTTCTGGGCGATGGAGATGGCGCGCTCGTCGCGGTCGCGTTCCATGCCGGAGGCGACGGTGACCCAGCCGCCGCGGGCGAGTTCGTCGTTGATGTCCAGCTGCTCGTAGCCGGGCTTGATGCCCTGCTCGTCGGGGAAGACCCACATCTGCACGAAGTGGACGGGGTCCTTGTGCTCGGGGCCGCCGGTGAGCTTCCACGAGTCGTTCTTCTCGCTGTGCAGGATGCCGGTGCCGGCGCTCATGCGCTGGGCGAGGCCCGGGTAGATCACACCGTTGTGGCCCTCGGAGTCCTGGTGGACGAGGCCGCCGTCGAGCACCCAGGTGACGATCTCCATGTCGCGGTGCGGGTGGGTGTCGAAGCCGGTGCCGGGCGCGACGACGTCGTCGTTGGAGACCAGCAGCAGGCCGAAGTGGGTGTTCTTGGGGTCGTAGTGGTGGCTGAAGGAGAAGCAGTGGTGCGAGTCGAGCCAGCCCGCGCGGGTGTGGAACCGCTGTCCTGCGCGGCGGACGTCCAGCTGGGTCGTCATGGGTGGGTCTCCTCCTGCGGGGGTCGTGCCTACGGCCAACCTAACATGTTGAAATCTAAACTATATTCCCTGGATGCCGTAGCTCCGCAGCTTGCGGTAGACGGTCGCCCGGGCGATGCCCAGCGCCTGCGCCGCCCGCGCCTTGTTCCCCCCGTGGGTGCGCAGCGCCTCCAGGATCGCGTCCCGCTCGGCCCGCTCCAGACTGCCCAGCCGCCGCCCGCCGGCCGCGCCGCGCACCGCGTCCGGGAGCTCGTCGGGACGGACCGGGGCGACCGCCCGGCGCCGGTCGGCCAGCTCGCGCACGATCAGCCCCAGCTCCGCGACGTTGCCCGGCCAGGTGTGCCGCTCCAGGACCCGCCTGGCCTCGACCGTCCAGGTCAGCGGCGGGTACCCGGGCGCGGGGCGCGGGCTGAGCGCGGCCAGCAGGCCCGGCACGTCCTCGGGGCGCTCACGCAGCGGCGGCAGCGTCACGGAGCGCGCCGCCAGCCGTCCGAGCAGACGGTCCACGCACGGCCCCCCCACCGGCTCCCCGGGGGTGGACGTGGCGGTCAGGGGCATACGGGGAAAGCGGTCCAGCAGCGACACCAGCAGCGCGGCGGCGCCCGCGTCCAGCACCTCCAGGTGCCGGACGAGCACCGGCACCGGCGCGCGCAGGGCGGACAGCTGCTCCACCCATGCGTGCGCCGCCGCCGCGGTGGCCTGCGCCGCGTCGAGCTCCACCGCGTCCGGGCGCACCGCGCGGGCAACGGCGGTCTTGCCGGTGCCCGGCTCGCCCGCGATCAGCAAGGTGCCCGGCGAACGCCCCAGGTCCACCGCGCGCGCCAGCGCTGAGCGCCAGGACCGCGACGCGCCGGTGAGCCCTGGCAGCCGCGGGTCCGGCACGGCGGCGTGCGGGGCACCCGCGTCACCGGTGGGCGTGAGGATCGCCACGGCGCCGATGACCTCGCCCGCGTCCTGCACGGCACGCAGCCGGGCGGTCCAGCCGCCGCCCGGCAGAGGCAGTTCGCAGCCTTCCGCCCGGCCGTCCCGCACCATGCCACCGGCCCGTCGTTCCAGCAGGTCGAGGGCTTCTTCGGAGAGCCGCCGGGCGGCTTCGGCGCTCACGAGCCGCGACCTGCCGTCGGCGGCCACGACCGCGCGGGCCTCCGGCCGCTCGCGCAGGTAGGCACCGAGCAGCAGTGCCTCGTGCGGTGTATCGGATTGAGACACGCCGGAAACCTCCCGCTGGTTAACCATTCGGTTCGTTGCCATTTCAATTATCCGTCAGGGAGCCGCTTTGATGGACACCGTCGAAACCGATGTGCTGATCGTGGGGAGCGGGCCGGCCGGGGCGACCGCCGCGCTCGCCCTGAGCAGCTACGGAGTCCCGAACGTCGTCGTGACCCGGTACGACCGCTTGTCGGCCACACCCCGGGCGCACATCACCAACCAGCGCACCATGGAGGTCCTGCGCGATCTGGGCGTCGAGCAGGAGGTGATCGCCAAGGCCACACCCCAGCCCCTGATGGACAACACGGTCTTCTGCACCAGCCTCGCGGGCGAGGAGCTGGGCCGCCTGCGTTCCTGGGGCAACGACCCGCTGGTCCAGGCCGCGCACGAGCTCGCCAGCCCGACCCGCATGTGCGACATGCCGCAGCACCTCATGGAGCCGGTGCTCGTCGACGCCGCCGTCGCCCGCGGGACGAAGCTGCGGTACGGCACCGTCTACAAGTCCTTCGTGCAGGACGCGGACGGCGTGACCGTGACCGTCGAGGACACCCTGCGCGGCGGCGAGTACACCATCCGCGCCAAGTACCTCATCGGCGCCGACGGCGGCCGCAGCCAGGTCGCCGAGGACGCGGGCCTGCCGATGGGCGGCAAGATGGGGGTGGCGGGCAGCATCAACATCCTCTTCGACGCCGACCTGTCCCGCTGGACCGCCCACCGTCCCGGCACCCTCTACTGGGTGCTGACCCCCGGGGCCACGGTCGGCGGCATCGGCGCGGGCCTGGTGCGCAACGTCAAGCCGTGGAACGAGTGGCTGATCGTGTGGGGCTACGACGTCGAGGCCGCGCCGCCGGACCTCACCGAGGAGTACGCCCTGTCGGTGGTCCGCCAGCTGATCGGCGACGACGACGTGCCGGTGACCATCCGCTCCAGCTCGTCCTGGACCGTCAACGAGATGTACGCCGAGACGTACGCGAACGGCCGGGTCTTCTGCGCGGGCGACGCCACGCACCGGCACCCGCCGTCCAACGGACTGGGCTCCAACACCTCCATCCAGGACTCCTACAACCTGGCGTGGAAGCTGAAGCTGGTGCTCGACGGCACCGCGGCGCCCTCGCTGCTCGACAGCTACACCGCCGAGCGCGCCCCCGTCGGCAGGCAGATCGTCACCCGCGCCAACAAGTCCATCGGGGAGACCGCCCCGGTCTTCGAGGCGCTGGACCTGCTCACCCCGCAGAGCCCGGAGCAGCTCGTCGCCAACATGGCCTCCCGCAAGGACGCCACGCCCGCCGGCGAGAAGCGCAGGCAGCGGCTCCGCGAAGCGATCGACTTCAAGCGGTACGAGTTCAACGCCCACGGCGTCGAGCTCAACCAGCGCTACTCCTCGGCGGCGGTCGTCCCCGACGGCAGCCCCGACCCCGGTTTCGACCGGGACCCCGAGCTCCACCACCAGCCCAGCAGCCGGCCCGGCGCGAAGCTGCCGCACGCCTGGCTGACGGCGGGCACCCGCACCCTGTCCACCCTGGACCTGGGCGGCGGCGGGCGCTTCACCCTGCTCACGGGCATCGGCGGCGCCACCTGGGTGGCGGCCGCGCGCAGCGTCGGCGCGGACCTGGGCCTGGACATCGCGACCGCGGTGATCGGCCCCGGGCAGGACTACGAGGACCCCTACGGCGACTGGGCGCGGCTGCGCGAGACCGGCGACACCGGGGTGCTGCTGGTCCGCCCCGACCTGTACGTCGCCTTCCGGCAGGCGGCCGGGGCGGCCGACGAGGCCGAGGCGCGCAGCGTGCTCGGCGGGGCGCTGCGGCGCATTCTGGGACGGGACTGACAAGGAGCCATTGATGGACTTCACCGAAGAGAGCGCCACCGCCGCGGTCGTGGAGAGCTTCGCCGGCACGCCCGATCCGCGGCTGCGCGAGATCCTGGGCAGCCTGACACGCCATCTGCACGACTTCATCCGCGAGGTCGAGCCCACCATGGAGGAATGGGAGTGGGGCGTCGACTTCCTGACCCGCACCGGCCAGAAGTGCGACGACAAGCGGCAGGAGTTCATCCTGCTCTCCGACGTCCTCGGCGTGTCGATGCTCGTGGAGACGATCAACCAGCGCAAGGCGGCGCGGGCGGCCGGTGAAACGGTCACCGAGTCCACCGTGCTCGGCCCGTTCCACATGGTCGACTCCCCCGAGCGTGCCTTCGGCGACTCGATCGACATGGTGGGAACAGGGGAAGCGTGCGTCGTCACCGGGCGGGTGCTCTCCACGGACGGCACCCCGCTGGCGGGCGCGATGGTGGATGTGTGGCAGGCCGACGACCAGGGCTTCTACGACGTCCAGCAGCCGGGGGCGCAGCCGCAGGGCAACGGACGCGGTCTGTTCAGCACCGACGAGGAGGGCCGCTTCCGTTTCCGCACGGTCGTCCCGGCGCACTACCCGATCCCCACGGACGGCCCGGTCGGCGAACTGCTGGGCGCGACCGAGCGGCATCCGTACCGGCCGGCGCACATCCACTTCATCGCCGGACACGCCGGATTCCAGCCGGTGACCACGCACATCTTCGTCGAGGACAGCCCGTACCTGGACTCGGACGCGGTGTTCGCGGTCAAGAAGAGCCTGGTGCAGACGTTCACCGAGGTCGACGACGCCGGGCTCGCGGCGGAGTACGGGGTGCCGGCCCCGTTCCGGCTGGCCGACTTCGACATCGTGCTGCGGGCGTCATGAGCCCCGGCAACCTGGACTTCGTCCACGAGTCGCTGCCCATGCGGGTGGTCTTCCGCGCCGGCTCCGCCGGCACCGCCGTCGCCGGCGAGGCGGACCGGCTCGGGCTGGGCCGCGTGCTGGTGGTGTCCGGGCGGCACGGCCTGGACACCGCGCGGGCCGTCGCCGATTCGCTCGGCGCGGCCTGCGCGGGCGTCCACCCGGGCGCGGTGATGCACGTGCCGGTGGAGGTCGCCGACGAGGCCGTCGAAGTCGCCCTGGGCGTCGACGCGGACGGCCTGGTCGCGGTCGGCGGCGGCTCTGCGGTCGGCCTCGGCAAGGCGGTCGCGCTGCGCACCGGCCTGCCGCTGATCGCCGTGCCGACGACCTACTCCGGCTCGGAGATGACCCCGGTGTGGGGGCTGACCGAGGACGGCGTCAAGCGAACCGGCCGCGACCCGCGCGTCCTGCCGCGCAGCGTCGTCTACGACCCGGAACTGACCGTGTCGATGCCGCCCGCGCTGTCCGCCACCAGCGGCGTCAACGCGATGGCCCACGCCGTCGAGGCGCTGTACGCGCCCGACGCCACGCCCATCGTCTCGCTGATGGCCGAGGAGGGCGTACGGGCCCTGGCCGGCGCGCTCCCCCGCGTCGTGGAGGACCCGGCCGCGCCCGGGGCCCGCGCCGACGCCCTGTACGGGGCGTGGCTGTGCGGGGCGTGCCTGGGCGCCACCACGATGGGCCTGCACCACAAGCTGGCCCACGTGCTCGGCGGCAGCTTCGGGCTCCCGCACTCCGAGACCCACACGGTGCTGCTGCCGTACGTCCTGGCCTTCAACGCCCCCGCCACCCCCGCCACTTCGGCGGCACTCCGGCGCGCCCTGGCCACCGACGACCCGGCCGCCGCCCTGCACGACCTCGGCGGCCGGCTCGGCGCCCCCCGCTCCCTGGCCGATCTCGGGCTCACCCGGGCGGACCTCAACCGCGCCGCGGAGATCGCCACAGCCGCGCCGTACGCCAACCCCCGCCCCGCCCTCGCGGACGACGTACGCGCGATCCTGACCGCCGCCTACGAGGGGGATCCCCCGCCCCCTGCTCTCTGACCGCCTCCCTCCCCGGCGGCCCCCGCGGCATCCCCGCGGGGGCCGCCGCGGCGACCGGTCCGCCCCCCCTTGCCGAACTCGGCAGCCGCGCACGGCCGTCCCGCCCAAGCAACCCCGACGACGGCAGGCACGACCGGTTCCGGGCGCGTGGGCCGCGCGCCACAGCCTCGCCCACCACGACGCGTCGCTGCCACGACCGCTCCAACCAGCCGACGCCGCGCATCAGCCCACCCCCGGCCCGACCGACGGCGCACGAGAACTGCCGCGCGGGCACACACGGAACGCCGACACGCGAGACGCACGACCGAGTCCGGGCGCGGCGCCGGCGCCCCAACCCCTCGCCCGCCGCGACGCATCGACGCCACGACCACCCGAGCTGGCCGACGCGACGCGCCAGCACATGACCGGGGGTCCGACAACCAGCGTCCGACCGACGACGTGCGAGCAGCCGCGCACACCGCCCCCGCCCACGCTCCTCCCGGCAGGCGGCCCGCACGGCCCGGCAGCCGAGCCGACAGGCCAGCCCACGCCCGCGACCGGGTCCGGACTCGGCGCCGGACGCCACACCCCCGCCCGCCGCGACGCGTCGCCGCCACGACCGCTCCAGTCGGCCGACGCCCGCATCAGCCCACCCCCGGCCCGACCCACGATGCGCGAAAGCAGCCCCGCGGGCGCACACCCCCTCCCGCCCACGCACCCCCGGGCAGGCCGCACACACCGCCGGTAGCCGTCGTCTCCCCCTCCGGCGCTACGGGAAAGTTCCGCACTCGCGTGCTCACGTTCCGAAGGACCGGAAAAGGCCCGCCCTCCCGGTCCGGGGGGAATTAGGAATTGCTGGCGAGAATTCACCCGTCCGCATGGGCAATTGCCGATGCGCCGCAGCTCACAGGGGCGTACGCACGTACGGGAAACGCGTGTTTTCGACCCCCAAACGCCAGGCCCCGCCACCCCTTCCGCCAGGTAGAAATATCTACCAAGGTAAGGCACATGAGGAATACGGCACCGAAGCAGGCAACTGAGTGGCTGGCCGCCGCCGCGGCGGACCCGCGGGCGTGCAAGCGGGAGTGGGAGCACGGGGAGAGCGGCACCGCGCTGCTGCCCGCGGGACGGTTCTGGGACGTGCTGAGCGTGCCCGAGGATCTCGGACTGCTCGCCCTGGACGCCCTCTTGCGCATGCCGGGAGCGGAACCCGGCCCGACGCTCGCGGACGCGGCGTCCCACCGGGTGGGCTTCTTCCTGCCACCGGATCCGGCGAGCAGATGGGTGGGCTCGGGCATCCGGTACGCCGGCGCGGGCGCCTGGATCGCGGTCCCGCCGCCGTACCGGGCGGCGGGGGGCGGGGCGCTGCGGTGGCTCGTGCCACCGGACGGCAACGGGACGCTGTACACCCCTACCGTGGTGGAACTGGCGCTGTTCCAGGCCGCGGTCGCCGCCGAGTGCCTCCGCTGACCTCGTCCGGCTCCGGCTCGTCCACCGCCGTGCGGCGCGGGACCGTCCGCCCCCCGGCACGCCAGTCGGCGACGAGTTCCGAGTAGATCGGCGGGTCGAGCCAGTACGCGCCGGTGAGTTCGGCGTAGGTGCGGTGGTGGTCGGTGTGGCCGAGGAGAAGGCACCCTTGGGCGACGGATGTGCTGTCCATGCCCCCATGCAACGCAGCGAGTACGCCGGTGGTACGTCCCAGCCCCGCCGCGCCACTGGATCGGGTGAGCACGCCCCCCTCGTTCGAGGGCGTGTCATTGTCGTTTCAGCGGTTCGTCGGACCACCTCCTCCGCCCGCCCTCCCCGGCCCTGGGCGGCACTCCCGGTGACCGACGGGTAACATCGGCCTCCGGACCGCCGCTTCGAGGGGAGCCGCACGCGTGACGTGGATGCTGTACGGGGCCACCGGGTACACCGGACGCCTGATCGCGCGGGAGGCAGTGGCCCGAGGGGAACGCCCGGTGCTGGCCGGGCGCACCGCCGCCGTGCTGGAACCGCTCGCGGCGGAACTCGGGCTGCCGTACCGGGTGCTGGACCTCGACGACGCGACCGGTCTCCGGGAGGCACTGGCCGCGGTGCCGTCGGTCGCGCACTGCGCCGGCCCCTTCTCGACGACGGCGCTGCCGATGGTGGAGGCGTGCCTGGACGCCGGGACGCACTATCTCGACATCACCGGTGAGATCGACGTGCTGGAGCGGTTGCACGCGCTGGGCGACCGCGCCCGCGCCGCCGGGGTGACGCTGCTGCCCGGCGCGGGCTTCGACGTCGTGCCCACCGACTGCCTTGCGGCGACCGTCGCGGCCGCGCTGCCCGGCGCGTCGCACCTGGACCTGGCGTTCGTCGCCGGGGGCGGGGCCAGCCCCGGCACCGCGCGCTCCGCGCTGGAGGCGCTGGACAAGGGGGCCGGCGGCCGGGCGAGGATCAACGGCGTGATCCGCGACGTGCCGCTCGGGTGGCACCGGGTCACGGCGTCCTTCCGTACCGGCGACCGTTCGGTGGCGAGCGTCGCGTGGGGCGACGTGAGCACGGCCTACCACTCGACGGGCATCCCGAACATCTCGACCTACACCTGGCTGCCCGCCGCCCCGCTCGTGGAACGCCTGCTGGCGGTCGCGCCCGTACGGCGCGCGGCCCGCGCCGGGGTCGACCGCTTCGTGCGCGGCCCGGGCGAGCGGGCACTGGCCCGCACCCGCTCGCAGGTGTGGGCGCGTGCCCGCGACCCCCGGGGCAGCGAGGCCCAGGCGGCGCTGTCCGCACCCAACGGCTATGCCCTGACGGTGGATTCGGTGCTGCGGATCATGCCGCGGCTGCCGGACCTGCCGCGCGGCACGCACACCCCCTCCTCCGCGCTGGGCGCCGACTTCGTCCTGGAACTGGACGGCGTGCGCCGCAACGGGCCGCACTTCGGCTGACGGTTCGCCCGTCACGCCGGCAGCGCGGGGGCCGAGCGTTGCCCGGCGACAGAGTTGCCATGTACCGTTCAACCGCTCGCCATCCCTGACGCACGTCCCCCCTTGATCTACGCGCGCAGAATTGGCGCCCGCACCGCCTCTCTGAACACCCCCACACAGGAGGTCATGCAGGATGCTCGGATCTGCCCCGACCCGCCGCGGACTCACCGCGTCCGCCGCTGCCCTGGGTGCGCTGCTCGCGGTCACCGCTGTGCAGGCGGCCACCCCGACCACCGCCCACGCGGCCACCCCGCACCGTGTGCTGTTCGACAACGCCCACGCCGAGACGGCGGGCAACGCCGACTGGGTCATCGGCACCAGCCAGCCCGACCCGCTCGGCGAGGACGCCACCCCGTCCGCCGAGACCGACTGGACCGGCGCCCTGTCCTCCTGGGGCGTGGCCCTGCAGCGGACCGGCGCGTACGCGCTCAAGACGCTGCCCTCGGGCGGCTCCATCACCTACGGCACGTCCAGCGCCACCGACCTGAAGAACTTCGACACCTTCGTGCTGCCCGAGCCGAACGTGCTGCTGACGACGGCCGAGAAGACCGCCGTGATGAAGTTCGTGCAGGCCGGCGGCGGCCTCTTCCTCGTCTCCGACCACACCGGCGCCGACCGTAACAACGACGGTGAGGACGCGGTCGAGGTCATCAACGACCTGATGAGCAACAACTCCGTCGACAGCACCGACCCGTTCGGCTTCTCCGTCGACACGCTGAGCATCGCCTCGGACTACCCGAAGGCCATCACCGACAGCACCAACGCCGTGCTGCACGGCTCCTTCGGCACCGTCTCCAAGAGCCTGATCGCCAGCGGCACCACCGCGACCCTCAAGCCCGCCGACAACTCCTCCGTCAAGGGCCTGCTCTACCGGACCGGTTACTCAGGCACCACCGGCGCCTTCTTCGCCACCAGCACCTTCGGCAGCGGCCGGGTCGCCTTCTGGGGCGACAGCTCGCCCATCGACGACGGCACCGGCGCCTCCGGCAACACCCTCTACGACGGCTGGAACGACTCCGGCGCCACCAACGCCGCGCTCGCCCTGAACGCCACCGAGTGGCTGTCGGGCGCGACCGGCAGCGGAGGCGGAGGCGGCACCTGTGCCGCCGCCCAGCTGCTCGGCAACCCGGGCTTCGAGTCGGGCGGCACCGCCTGGACGGCGTCCAGCGGCGTCATCACCGACTCCGCAGACCAGGCCGCCCGCACCGGCTCGTACAAGGCGTGGCTCGACGGCTACGGCTCCGCGCACACCGACACCCTCGCGCAGACGGTGACGATCCCCGCGGGGTGCACCACCGCCACGTTCAGCTTCTACCTGCACGTGGACACCGACGAGACCACCACGACCACGGCCTACGACAAGCTCACCGTGGCCGCCGGCTCCACCACCCTGGCCACCTACTCCAACCTCAACGCCAACTCCGGCTACACGTTGAAGAGTTTCAGCCTCGCCGGCTTCGCGGGCCAGACGGTGACGGTCAAGTTCACCGGCACCGAGGGCTCGCAGATCCAGACGTCCTTCGTCATCGACGACACGGCGCTCACCGTGAGCTGACCGCCGCGGCACCGGGCCGGGTGGCGGCGGCAGCGGCCGCCGCCGCCCAGTCCTCCAGCCCGGCGACGAACTCGGCGGCCCGGTCGGGCCAGTTGAGCCCAGAAAGCGCCGCCGCGTGCCCCCGCGCGCCCATCAGGCCGCGCAGCTCGGGCTCCGCGCGCAGTCTGCGCACCGCCTCGGCGGCGGCGGACGGGTCCTCGTACGGCACGAGCAGCCCGCAGTCGTGCGCCTCGACCAGCTCGACGGCGAGCGGGTTGGGGGTGCAGACGACGGGGATGCCGTAGGCCATGTACTCCACGACCTTGGTCGGACGGGAGTGGCGGTAGTTGGCCTCGTCGCGCAGCAGGGAGATCCCCGCCAGCGCGCCGCGCAGCCGCCCGAGCGCCTCGTCGTTGGGCAGGAAACCGTGCCAGCGCAGCACGCCGTCGCGGTCGGCGGAGGAGAGCAGCGCGCGCACGTCGCCGTCGGCGGACCCGATCACCTCCACCCGGACCTCCGGGGCCAGCAGCCGCGCCATGGCGATGAGTTCCTCCGCGCCCCGGGCCCGGGACAGCTGACCGAGGTAGACCACCCGGTCGTCGCCCGGCGGCACCGGGCTGCCCGGCGGCACCGTCACCAGGTTCGGCACGACGGGGTGGATGCGCCGGAACCGCGCCTGGTAGGCGTCCTCGGCCAGCAGCAGGTGGAGATGCCGTTCGGCGATCCGCTCCGCGGCGCGCACCGCGAGCCGCGTCGGCGGCCGCAGCACGCGCGGCACCCAGCCCTTCATGGCGATCGCGGCCGCCGTGTCCTCGTGCACGTCCCACACCACGGCGGGCCGCCGGGCGCCGATGCGCCGCCAGTGGCGCAGCGCGCCGGGCAGCGCGAGCAGCAGCTCCGGGTCGTGCAGCAGCACGACGTCCGCCGCGGGGCCGCGCGCGTCGAGCATCCGCCGCGCCGCCCGCACCGCAGCGCGCCGGTCGCGTCCCATGGCACGCGGCAGGTCGACCGCCTCCACCTCGGGGCGCGGTGTCACGCCCCGCGCGCCGAAGGGCGCGGCGTAGGTGACGGTGTGCCCGCGGTCCAGGAGCGCCCCGATCTGCCGGTGCAGTATCCGGGCGTCCTCGGGGTGGTGCACGACGGTCACGACGAGCACGTGCATCACAGCACCTCGACATCGGGCCGGTTCAGGCGTCCGCGCGTGTCGAACAGCAGGCGCGCGTGGCGCGCGACGTCCTGCAGGTCGTACGCGCTGTGATCCTGGAGGAGGATGGTCAGGTCGTGCTCCCGCAGCGCCGTGGGCAGGTCGCCGGCGGGCGCCACCGGTTCGCCGTCGACCGCCCAGGCGGGGACGAACGGGTCGTCATAGCTCACGTCGGCGCCGAGCTTGCGCAGCAGCCGTGCGACGGGGACCGCCGGGGTCTCCCGCTGGTCGGCCACGTCGGGTTTGTAGGTGACGCCGAGCAGCAGCACCCGCGAGCCGTGCACCGGCTTGCCCACGTCGTTGAGCAGGTCCTGCGAACGGCGCACCACGTACTCGGGCATCCGGTGGTTGATCTCCCGGGCGAGCTCCACGAAGCGGAACTCGTAGCCGAGGGTGCGGATCTTGTACGACAGGTAGTTCGGGTCGATGGGGATGCAGTGGCCGCCGACCCCGGCGCCGGGCCGGAAGGCCTGGAAGCCGAAGGGCTTGGTCGCCGCGCAGTCGATGGCGTTCCAGATGTCGACGTCGAGTTCGCGGCAGAGCACGGCCAGCTCGTTGACGAGCGCGATGTTGACGTGGCGGTAGGTGTTCTCCAGCAGCTTGGCCATCTCGGCCTCGCGGGTGCCCTTGGCCTGGACGACGGTGTCGACCACCTTGCTGTAGAACGCCACCGCGCGCGCCGCGCACTCCGGAGTGTGACCGCCCACGATCTTGGGCGTGTCGCGCAGGCCGTACGTCTTGTTGCCCGGGTCGATCCGTTCGGGGGAGAAGGCGAGCGCGAAGTCCCGTCCGGCACGTAGTCCCGAGCCTTCCAGGATGGGCCGCAGGACCTCGTCCGTGGTCCCCGGGTACGTCGTCGACTCCAGGACCACCAGCACCCCGGGCCGCAGGCGCGCCGCGATGGCCTCGCCGGCGCCGGTGACCGCGGTCAGGTCGGGTCCGCCGTCGGCGGACAGCGGGGTCGGCACGCAGATGATGATCGTCTGAGCGTCCGCCAGGCACTCCTGCCCGGTGCTGGCGATGAAGCCGGCGGCCAGCATGCGCGCGAGGTCGTCGTCGGAGACGTCGTCCACATGGGAATGGCCGGCGTTCAGACCGGCCACCACACGCGGATCGAGGTCATGACCCACCACACTCAGTCCCACCGCCGCGGCTTCGCGGGCGAGCGGCAGCCCCACGTATCCGAGGCCTACGACTGCGAGATCCACCGTCATGCGCACCATCCCGAGTGCTATCCGGCCCCAAGACTGCAGTAGGCGTCGCGCGTCCGCACGGCGATGTGTGCCCACGTACGGTCGCGAGCCACCCGGTTATGGGCGTTTTCACCCATCGTCCGTCGCCGTTTTGCACTATAGAGCAATACTTCGAGCGTTTCTGCCCAGGCGTGAGGATCTTCTGATGGAATTAGTTTTCCGTTCACCTCGTCTTCCACCAGCTCCCCCATGGCCTTGAGATCACTGGCAGCGACGGGAAGTCCACTCGCCATCGCCTCCACCGGCTTGAGAGGCGTTACCAATTGACATACCCGATCGGGCGTCCGCGGTACCGCGAAAACGTCCAATACCGCGTGATACGCCCGAACTTCCGTGTAGGGAACGCGACCGGTGAACAGCGCGGCGTCACCGAGACCGAGTTCCGCCGCCTGCCGCTCCAGGGCCGGCCGCAGCGGGCCGTCGCCGACGATGAGCAGCCGCAGCGGCACCCCCCGGCGGCGCATTTCGGCGCCCGCGCGCAGCAGGGTGCCGATGCCCTCGTGCGGGGTGAGCGTGGAGACCGTGCCGACGACGAGTTCGTCCGGGCCGATGCCGAGCCGGGCGCGCAAGGGGCCCGCGTCGGGCAGCGGTTCCAGGAAGACGTCGTCCACCGCGTTCGGCACGACCCGCACGCGCTCCGCGGGCACACCGCGCGCGACGATCTCCTCCTTCATCGCCTCGCCGAGGGTGAACACCAGGTCCGCCGAGCGCATGCAGTGCGTCTCCAGCGCACGGCGCTCGCGGAAGGACGCGTCGTCCGGGCTGCGGCCGGGCCCCTGGGTCAGCCAGGTCTCCTCCAGGAAGCCGCGCACCTCGTACACCACCGGGATACCGAAGGATTCACGCAGGGCCAGGGCGACTCGGCCGTTCGGGTGATCGGTGGCCGCGTGCAGCACCTCCGGACGCAGCCGTTCGACCAACCGGGCGGCCAGCTCCGCGTTGCGGGCCAGGACCGCGCCGGGCGTCGCGGGCATCCGCAGGGGCAGCAGCCGGTGGTAGGGCACCCCGTCGACCACCTGCGTGGACCGGCCGTCCCACACGCCCTGCGCCACCGGGAAGCCCAGCCGGGTGACCACCTGCGGATCGAGCCCGGCCTGTCGCTGGGCCCGCGCGATGGCATGTGTGCGTACGGTGTAACCGGCATTCCGGTACGGCAGCGAGTTGGTGACCAGGTGCAGCACACGCCCCGGTACGGGTGTTCCCGGCGCGCCGCCCGGCGCGGCCACCGCGCTCGGCCCGTAGGCACGACCCGCGCCGCCGCGGACCCGGTGCGGGTCGCGGGCGGGCAACCGGGCAAGGGCCCACCCGGCGGGCCGGCGGGCCGGCCCCGGCGCGAGCCGCAGGGCGAGGCCGGCCGCCCGCACCGGGTCGGCCCGCAGATGACGGACCGCCACAGAGGCGGCGAGAATCAAGGCACGAAGATTACGACGTCGCACATCCCCACCTAAGCACCTCCAGCCACGGGAGGCACCGTGCTCGGTTCGGTAGTCCATGTTGTCGGCGCCAGGCCCAACTTCGTCAAGGCCGCACCGGTGGTCGCCGCACTACGGGCGGCGGGTCAGCCGCAGGCCGTGGTGCACACCGGGCAGCACTACGACGAGCGCATGTCGGACATCTTCTTCAGGGAACTCGGCCTGCCCGAGCCGGATGTGGACCTCGGCGTCGGCTCCGGCACCCACGCGCGGCAGACCGCCGCGCTGCTGGTCGCCCTGGAGGACGAGCTGTCCGCCCGCTCCCCCGCGCTCGTCACCGTCTACGGCGACGTCAACTCCACGCTCGCGGCCGCGCTGGTGGCGGCCAAGCTGGGACTGCCGGTCGCGCACGTCGAGTCGGGGCTCCGCAGCTTCGACATGACCATGCCGGAGGAGGTCAACCGCCGGCTGACCGACCAACTCGCCGACCTGCTCTTCGTCACCAGTCCCGAGGCGGTCGGCCACCTCGCCAACGAGGGTGTGGACCCGGCACGGGTGCACTTCGTGGGCAACCCGATGATCGACACCCTCATGGCCCACCTGCCGCGCTTCGACCCCGCGGCCGCCCGCGCCACGCACGGACTGCCCGAACGCTACGGCGTGGTGACCCTGCACCGCCCGGCCAACGTCGACGACCCGGCCGCCGCCGGCGCCGCCGTACGGGCGCTGCGCGCCGCGGCCGAGCACGTGGAGCTGGTGATCCCGCTGCACCCGCGCGGGCGCGCCGCCCTGGAGGCGGCGGGCCTCGCGGGGGCACCCGGCGTGCGGATCGTGGAGCCGCTGGGGTACCTGGAGTTCATGGGGCTGCTGCGCGGCGCCGCCGCCGTGATCACCGACTCCGGCGGCGTGCAGGAGGAGTCGACCGTGCTCGGTGTGCCGTGCCTGACGCTGCGTCCCAACACCGAGCGCCCGGTGACGGTCACTCATGGCACCAACCGGCTGGTGGACCCCGGCAGCCTGGTACCCGCACTGCTCAAGGCGCTGGACGGCGGCTCGGCCGCCGCCGAGGGCCCGCCCCTGTGGGACGGCCGGTCCGGCGAGCGCATCGCCGGCATCATGACGGAATGGCTGGAGCACCATGTCTGATCCGTCGGCGCACAGGACCCGGGAGTACTGGGAGAAACGCCACCGGCGCCACGACGATCTCGCCTCCAGCGGGCACATCGGCCTGGAACGCGCGGGCAACGAGATCTTCTACGCCGTCCGCCTGGCCGAGCTGCTGCGCCACACCGGTGACGCGGGCAGCGGCACCGACCCCCTGTTCGTGCTCGACGCCGGGTGCGGCAAGGGATGGTTCTCCCGCGCCCTGGCCCGCTGCGGTCACCGCGTCGACGCCTTCGACGCCAGCCCCGAGGCCGTCGGGCAGGCCCGCGAACTCGGCGGCGGCCCGCGCTACGCGGTCTCGGAGCTCGACGCGTGGCGCAGCCCGTGGCTGTACGACGTAGTGCTCGGCGTCGACGTGCTCTTCCACGTCATGGACGACGCGCTCTGGGAGTCGTCCCTGGTCAATCTCGCCTCCCTGGTCCGGCTGACCGGCCGTCTGATCGTCTCCGACGAGGACGCGCCGCGCCGGACGCCCCGGGGCGACTACATCATGCACCGGCCCACGGCCGAGTACCGTGCCGTCGTGGAACCGCTCGGCCTGCGCCACACCGGTTTCACCCCGTACGGTTTCCGGGAGAACAGGGTCGGCTTCCACGTCTTCACGAGGACCTCTTGATGCGCCTGCTCGATCTGCTTCACCCGCACCTGGACGGCGTGACCGAGGTCGTCGACGCGACCGGCGGCGGCATTCCACTCGAGCCGTACCTGCACCTGCCCGAGGGCGTCCGGCTCGGCCGCTCCGATCCGGCGGACCCCGAACCGGTCGGCGAGGGGCGGCTGCTCCTGCTGTCGTACGGCCCCGATCCGGCACGGCACGGGGACGAGGCGGCGTTCGCGGCCGCACTGGGGCGGATGCGGCCCGGCGGGCGCGGTCTCGTCGTCCTCGGCCACCCCACGACCGAGTTGCCCTACCACCGGCTGCTGGACGGGCTGGTCGCCCACCGCTGCCAGGTGCTGCGCGCCGCCGGGCTGGGCTACGTCCACCTGCACGGCGGGGCCGTCTTCGCCTGCACCGAGCACCTGCTGCCGCTCCACGACAGCGCGGGCCGCCCGGCGCCCGGCGACGGCAGTGACGGCAGTGACGGCGGTGACCCCCTCGGCACCGCGCTGCGGATCGCCGACGAGTACGTCCTCACCGACTTCGTCTCCCGCGCGCAGCGCGACCGGCTGCTGGACCTGGAACGGCGCCACGAGCAGGACAGCCGGGCCCTGGAGACGCTGCGCGACGAGACCGGCGCGGACCGGGCGGCCGCCGCGGTCCGCGAACGCGACCAGATCGCCGCGGCGCTGCGCCAGGCCCGGGAGCGGGTCGGCGTGCTGGAGGCCCGGGTCGCCATGCTGCAGGGCTCCACCTCGCTGCGGGTCGGCCAGGTGCTCGTCTCGGCCGCCCGCTCCCCGCTGCGCGGCTCGGCGCGGCTGCCGCGCGAGCTGTACGGGATGTGGCGCGGGCGCAGCAAGGGCGGCCGGCCGGTCGCGGCCCGTCCGGCCGGCCCGGCCCTCCCCGCGCTGCCGGAGGCCGCCTCGGCCGACGGCGACCGGCTGCACCTCGCGCACCGCGCCTTCTCCGCGGGGCCCCGGGACCGCCTCGTCGTCGCCGGCGTGCTCGACGCGGCCACGGCCGCCGACTTCGCCCACGACGCGGTCGTCAACCGCGCGCTGCCGCACGACGCCGCGCTGGTCGCCGAACGCACCGACCCGGACGTCCTGGTCGTCCAGCTCAGCGCCTGTACGGGGCCCGGGCCCTGGGCCCACACCGGCACCGGGCTCGCCCCCGACCTGGACCGGCGGCTCGCCGAACTGCTGGCCACCGCGCACGCCGCGGGCCGCCCGACGGTCCTGTGGCGGGACGGCCCCGCGTCGGCCGCCCCGGGGCTGTCCCGCTTCCCCTGGGACGCCGTCCTCGACGGCGACACCGGAGTGCAGCCGGCCCGGCTGGACCCGGCGACGACGGCGCGGGCCGACCTGCGGGAGATCTTCGCCTCGCGGGCCACCCGGGTCCGGCTGTCGCAACTCGCCCGGATCGCCGGCGCCACCGACCCGCTGGACGCCCGGCGGGTCTCGGTACTCGCCGACCCGCGTGACAGCGCGGAGATCTCCCGGCTCATCGGGCAGGTACTCGCGCAGCTGCACCGGCCCGCCGAGGTGCTGGTCCCCACTCCCGGCACCGCGCTGGCGGAGCTCACCGCGGGCGGCGTCACCGTACGGGCCTCCGGCGACGGGCCGAGCACGCCCTGGGTGGCGGACTGGACCGACCTCGGCGAGGAGCGCGAGGCCGCCCACCTGCTGGACCTGATGTGTGCTCAGGAGTGCTCCGGGGCCGACGCGGTGGGCTACAGCGCCGACGGCACGGGCTTCGTGCCGCACGTCAACGGGTTCAGGCCCGCTCTCGTCCGCAAGTCGCTGTGGCGTGCCCCGGAGGGCGCGGGACGGCTCTTCACGATCCGCCGGGAGGACGCACGATGACGGGGACGCGCACGATCCGCGCGATGGTCTACGGGGACGTGGACCTCAATCTCATCGACGGCTCCGCGGTCTGGGCGCAGTCGATGGTGCAGGCGCTGTCGCTGGCCGGGTGCGAGACCCGGCTGGTGCTCAAGGCGCCCGTGCGCACCGGGCGGCTGGTCGACCCGCTTGCCGAACTGCCGGGCGTCACGGTCCTGAGGACGGACCGCGTGCTCTCCCCCGTCCAGGCCTCGCGGAAGCTGCGCGCCCTGGACGAGGAGGAGCCGTGCGACCTGCTGGTGCTGCGCGGCCGGCGCGCGGTCACGCAGATCGTGGCGGACGGCGACTTCGACGGGAGGATCTGGGCGTACCTGACGGACATCCCGCAGTCGGCGGCGGAGATGACCGGCGAGGCTGCCCAGGACCTGGCCCGGATCGCCGAGGCCTCCCGGCAGTTGCTGTGCCAGACCGAGGAACTGCGCTGCTTCATCGAGGCGTGGGTGCCGGAGGCCTGCGGCAAGTGCGTGCTCTACCCGCCGAGCGTGCCGGTGCCCGACTTCGACGTGCCGGAGCACGAGACGGCGGGTGACCCCGTGCGCCTGGTCTACACGGGAAAGTTCGCGCCGCGCTGGAACACCCTGGAGATGACGGAGCTGCCGCGCGCGCTCGCCGGGCGCGGCGTACGGGCCGAACTGCACACCGTCGGCGACAAGATCCACGACGATCCGCTGCACCCCGAGTTCCACGACCGCATGGAGCGCGCGCTCACCACCACCACGGGTGTGGTGCACCACGGCGGCACGCCCCGCCAGGAAGCGATGCGGATCGCTGCGGGTTGCGACGTGGGGCTGGGCTGGCGCCATCCGGATCTGGACGCGAGCCTCGAACTGTCCACGAAGGTTCTGGAGTTCGGCACCCTGGGGCTGCCGGTCGTGCTGAACCGCACCCCCGCGCACGAGGCCCTGCTCGGCGCCGACTACCCGCTCTTCGTCCCCGGCCGCGGGACCCTGGACGACGCGGCCGAGGCCGTGGCCGTCGCCGCCGGCTCCCAGGAGGCGTACCGGACGGCGGCGCGGCGCTGCCGCGAGGCCGCGGCGCACTTCTCGCTGGAACGGGCCGCCGAGCGGCTGCGGGGGCACCTCGACCGGGCCTTCCCCGCGACACCGGACGGACTGGAGAAGCGCACCCGGCCGCTGCGCGTGGTGGTCGCCAGCCACGACCTGAAGTTCTTCACCCGGCTGCTCGACCACTTCCAGGCGCTGCCCGGCGTCGAGGTGCGCATCGACGCCTGGTCGGCGCTGGCCAAGCACGATGTGGCGGCCAGCCGTGAACTCGCCGCCTGGGCGGACGTGGTGGTCGTGGAGTGGTGCGGCCCCGCGGCCATCTGGTACAGCCGCCACAAGCGGCGCGGCTCGCGGCTGCTGGTGCGGCTGCACCGCTTCGAGCTGTACGCGGGCTACCCCGACCAGGTGGACATCGACGCCGTCGACCGGGTCGTCTGCGTCAGCCCGCACTACACCGAGCTCACCCGCGAGCGCACCGGTTGGCCGGACGCCAAGATCGTGACGATCCCCAACTGGGTCGACGACCGCCAGCTGGACCGCCCCAAGGCCGCCGACGCCCGCTACCGCCTCGGCATGATCGGCATCGCGCCCGCCCGCAAGCGGCTCGACCTCGGGCTGGACGTGCTGGAGGCACTGCGCGCCCGGGATCCGCGCTGGCAGCTGTCGGTGAAGTCCAAGATGCCGTGGGACTACTGGTGGATCTGGAACAAGCCGGAGGAGCGCACGCACTACGACGCGATCCTGCGCCGGGTGCAGTCGGGCCCGCTGCTGGAGGACGCCGTGGTCTTCGACAGTTTCGGCCCGGACGTGGCGAGTTGGCTGCGGCGGATCGGCTTCGTGCTGTCCACCAGCGACGACGAGAGCTTCCACCTCGCTCCGGCCGAGGGCATGGCCTCCGGGGCCGTCCCCGCGCTGCTGCCCTGGCCGGGAGCGGACGCGATCTACGACCGCCGGTGGATCCACGACTCCCCCGAGGCGATGGCGGACGCAATCCACACCCTGGCCGAGGACGGCTGGGAGGCCGAGGCCGGGCACGCGCGCGGCTGGCTGCAGAAGTCCTTCGGCCTGGACAAGGTGCGTGCCGCGTGGACCGAACTGCTCACCGGCGCCACGGCACACTGAGCCGTCCGGCCGCCGGGTGACGGTCCGCCCGGCGACCGGTCCGTGCACGGCCGGATCACGAACAGGCGGATCGAACAGGCGGATCGCGAACGGCCGGGTCCTGCCCGGCCGGACCGCGACGAACCGGCCGGGCACCGGACGCTCCGCAGGGGAACGGTCCACCGACGGGGACGAGGGCGACCTCTCCCTCCACGGCCGGCTCGCCCTGGAGTGGGTCTCCGCTGCACCCGTGTGCGGAAGGAGCGGGCCCAAGGGGCCGCCGAACGGATCGCCGAACACACGACCGAACGGCCGTCCCAGCCGTAACATGGCGCCCTGGGTGGCCTATTGGAGGTGGACATGACCACGGATGAGTCGCCGTACGACATGCTCGTCGTGGGCGGTTCGGGAGTGGACACGGTGGTGCGGGTCGACAGCCTGCCCGTGCCGCCCGCGGACTCCCTCGGCGTGCCGCCGATCCTGGAGTGGCCGGGACAGACGGGCGGGAACGTGGCACTCGGCTGCCGCGCGCTCGGGATGACGGTGAAGTTCCTCGACTTCGTCGGCGACGACTGGCTCGGCGGCCTGGTCCGCGAGCGCCTCGCCAAGGGCGATGTCGACTTCGAGCCGTTGATCTCCCCGGCGGGCACCCGCCGGGCGGTGAACCTGGTGGACAGCACCGGCCGCCGGATGTCCTTCTACGACGGCCGCGATCCGGCGGACCTGCGGATGCCCCGCGACTTCTACCTCCCGCACCTGCGGCGCGCCCGGCACGTGCATCTGTCGATCTCCCACTTCACCCGCTTCCTGTACGACGACATCGAGCAGCTGGGCCTGCCCGTCTCCACCGACCTGCACGACTGGGACGGACTCGCCGAGCACCAGCGGGAGTTCGCCCGCCGCTCCGACCTGGTGTTCCTCAGTGCCGCGGGCTCGGGTGAGCGCATCGCGGACGTCATGCGCGGCATCCTGCGCGACGGCCGTGCCACGGCGGTCGTCGCCACCGCGGGCGCCGGCGGTGCCTACCTCCTCGAGCGGGACGGCAGCCGCACCCCCCGGCACATCCCCACCGTGCCCCCGCCCGGCCCCGTGAAGGACTCCAACGGGGCGGGCGACGCCTTCGTCTGCGGCTTCCTGTACGGACGGGCGCGCGGCCTGGACTTCGCCGAGTGCGCCCGGCTCGGCGCGGTCGCCGGCGCGCACGCCTGCGTGGCGGAGGGCAATCTCTCCCTCGTCGACGCGGAGACCCTGGACGCTCAGGTCTCCCGTTCCGGCACGTAGTCCGCTTCCTCCAGGCCGAAGGTCCAGGCCACGCCCTCCCGGGCGGTCCGGGTCCGCGGCGGCACCCGCAGCCAGTAGGTGCGGTGGGTGCCGTCCGGTTCCGGCGTGGAGTTGACGACCTCGACCATCACGAGCGGTTCGTCCCCCTCCAGCTCGATCCGCCACAGCACGCCGGCCGTGTCGCGCTGCACCGGCTGCGCGCCGGACTCCTCCAAGTAGCGGTCGTATCCGTAGTACTCCAGCATCACCCGGCGCAGTTCGGCGTTCTCCTCCTCGCGTATCCGCCGGGGCGTCAGCTCCGACAGCCCGTCGAGGAACGCGGCCGGCACCGGCATGCCCCGCCACGCGTGCAGGGCGAAGCCGTCGGGGAAGGCGAGCGCGGGACCGTCGCCGCGGTCGAGGCGGCCGGCCTCGTCCCGGTGCAGCTGAAGGGGGCGTTCGGCGACGACGGCGACCCGCTCGTACGGCCACCACCAGCCCGCGGAACGGGCCACGGCACCGAGCCCCGCCAGGTCCCCGGTGCCCTCCTGGCCGTCGAACGCCGCCAGCCAGGCCGCGTCGTGCTGGCCGAGGACCGCGTCGAGCAGGGCCGCGCGGATCGCCGGCTCCCCGCCGGGCAGGTCGGCGGCGGACTCCACCACCCCGGTCCGTATCCGTTCGGTCAGCAGCACCGTGCCGTCCCACAACGGGGCCCCCGTCACAGCCCAGTGCGCCGCCCATCCGGCCGGACCCATCCGCTCGGAGACCCGCTCCCGTGCGGCGGCCCACGGCAGGGTGCGCACCCGCTCACGGACGCCGGCACCCGCCGAGCCCTCCTCCTTCAGGCGTGCCGCCAGGGCCGCGCCCTCGCGGGGCGAACCCGCCCACACGATGCGCTCCGGCCCGCTCAGACCCGCGAGCCGGTAGGCCAGCCGCACCCCGTCCTCGGCCGCCGCGCGGTCGGCCGGGCCCGTCGCCGCCGCGACCTCGCGCCACACCGCCGTCGTCTCCACCGCGGTGGCCGCTTCCGTCTCCACCGCCACCGTCTCCGTCACCGTCATCGCTCCCGCTCCCCGGTCCTTGTCAGTCCGCCACGACGCGCACCGCGCCGGGCACGTACTCGCGCTGCCGCACCACCCGGTACCAGCCCTTCGGCAGGGGTATGGCGGCGTGCTCCTCGTGCACCACCCTTCCCCCGTCGGGGAGATGGAGGTACGCCGCGCCGAAGGGCCCCGGCTCGCGGACCAGGGTGCCCGGCCCGACGACCGCGTGGGCGTGGCCGGTGACCTCGCCGAGCGCGAGCACGAGCCTGCCCCGCCCGTCCCGCGGCTGCCGCGGCAGCCGGTCCGTGCCCGGTGGCACGGCGGCCTGCGCGACGGGCACGATCAGGACGTCCCCCTGCCGGTACATGGCTGTCTCCCTTCGCCGTCGGCGCGCCTCGCCGACCCGATGTCCACGACGCTACGCGGGGGGTCCGACAACGCCCTCGCGGCGCTTCGCCGTCCACAGCCCGGGCGCACCGCTGTCGGCGGGGCTTGGTACAACTCTTCGCGAGCGCACCGCACCGGCCCGTCCACGTCAGGAGACCAGCGACATGTCCCACGTCGAGCACCTGCAGGAACTGCACGGCCTGCCGGCCTTCGAATTCCCCGGTCCCGACGCGCGGCGGGAGCTGCCGGAGGCCGGGGCCGTGGCCTGGCGGCTGGCCGTCGACCCCTACAACGACAGCGCCCCGGAGGCCTTCGAGGCCTTGTGGGACCGCTTCCTGGACACGGTGGACACCGCGTCGGTGCGGGCCCTGGTGATCGGGTCGTGGGGCGAGCCCTACGACAACGACTCCGCCGTCGTCGTGCGGCGGCTCGTCGACGCCCGGGACCGGCTGACCGGCCTGCAGGCCGTGTTCATCGGTGACCTGGAGATGGAGGAGGCCGAGATCTCCTGGATCGAGCAGTCCGACGTCACCCCGGTCCTCGACGCGTACCCGCTGCTGGAGGAGTTCGGCGTCCGCGGCGGCACGGGGCTGCGCTTCCCCGCGGTCCGCCACAAGCACCTGCGCACGCTCTGCTTCGAGGCCGGGGGTCTGCCCGGCGAGGTGGTCCGCGGTGTCGCGGCGAGCGAACTGCCCGCGCTGGAGTACCTGGAGCTGTGGCTCGGCGTCGACGAGTACGGCGGCGACGCCACGGTCGCCGACCTCGCCCCGATCCTCGCCGGGGGCCGTCTGCCCGCGCTGCGCCATCTCGGCCTGCGCAACAGCGAGATACAGGACGAGATCGCCGCCGCGGTCGCCGCCGCCCCGGTCGTCGCCCAGCTCAAGTCGCTGGACCTGTCGCTGGGGGTGCTCACCGACGAGGGCGTCGGCGCTCTGCTGGCCGGTCAGCCGCTCACCCACCTGAGCTGGCTGGACCTGCACCACAACTTCGTGAGCGACCCGTTCGCCGAGCGGGTGCGCGCGGCGCTGGAGCCCTCCGGCGTCGAGGTCGACCTGTCCGAGCCCGGTGACGAGGACGAGGACGAGGACGGCACCGTCTTCCGCTACACCGCCGTCGCGGAGTGAGGCACCGATGACCTTCGCCGAACACCTGGAGACCCTGCACGGGCTGCCCGTGCACACCCTGCCCGGGACCGACGCGGCCGATCTGCCCGCGGCCGGCGACGTGGCCTGGCGGCTGGACTGCTACGCGACCGACGAGGAGCCCTTCGCCGACCTGTGGCGCGCCTTCACGGGCGCCGTCGACACCGAGCGGGTGCGGGCCCTCGTCATCGGCCCGTGGTGGCACGACGAGTACACCGAGCTGCGCCCGGCACTGGACCTGCTCCTGGCGGACGCGGCACGCTTCCCGGCCCTGCGCGCCCTCTTCCTCGCCGACGTCATCGGGGAGGAGTGCGAGATCTCCTGGCTCCAGCTGACCGACGTCACCCCCGTCCTGGAACGCTTCCCGCTGCTGGAGGAGCTGGGCGTGCGGGGCGGCGACTCCCAGGGTCTGGGCGACGAGCCGTTGACGCTCCGCCCGGTGCGGCACGAGGGGCTGCGCGTGCTGCGCTTCGAGTCCGGCGGGCTGCCCGGGCAGGTCGTCCGGGCCGTCGGTGCCTGTGAACTTCCGGCCCTGGAACGCCTGGAGCTGTGGCTAGGGGTGTCCGAGTACGGCGGCGACGCGACCGTCGCCGACCTGGCGCCGCTGCTCGCCGGCGGGCGGTATCCGGCGCTGCGCCATCTCGGTTTGCAGAACAGCGAGTTGCAGGACGAGATCGCCGCCGCCGTCGCCTCAGCCCCGGTGGTGGCGCAGCTGGAGTCGCTGAGCCTGTCCATGGGCACCCTCACCGACACCGGGGCCGAGGCACTGCTGAGCGGCCAGCCCCTCACCCACCTCAAGCGGCTCGACCTGCACCACCACTATCTGAGCGAGGCCGTGGTCGAGCGCCTGCGCGGCGTCTTCGGCGCCACCGGGACCGAGGTCGACCTCTCCGAGCCCCGGACGCCGCACCGCCGGCGGGACGAGGAGTGGCGCTATGTCGCCGTCTCCGAGTAGCCCTCCGCGGAACGCCGGGCCGGCCGGGGGCACGGTCCGCTTCGCCGTCGTCGGCAATCCCGAGAACCGCCGCACGACGCTCTTCGCCGACGCCGTACGCGCCGCCGGGCACCCCGCGCCGCGAGTGCTGCCCTGGCGCCAGGTGCTGGACGGGGGGTACGGATTCGAGGCGGGCGAGTTCGTGCGGATCGACTCCCCCGGCGAGAACGCCGACGTGGACCGGCTGCTGCGGGGCGCCGGCGATCCGGCCCGGGTCGAGGGCTCGGCGCTGTGGTACCGCCGCTTCACCGCGGCGGTGCGGGAGGTCGCGGACGCGGCGTGCCGGGCCGGCGCGGTACCGTCCGCGGACCCGGAGGACGTCGCCGTGATGTTCGACAAGCGGCGCTGCCACGCCCGGCTCGCCGCCGCCGGGGTTCCGGTGCCGCCCGCCCTGAGCGGCGCGGTCGACGGCTGGGCGGACCTGCGGGACGGACTGCGGGACGCCGGTGTCCCGCGGGCCTTCGTCAAGGCCGCGCACGGGTCGTCGGCCTCCGGCGTCGTGGCGCTCGCCGTGGCCGGACCCGGCCGGGTCCGGGCCACCACCTCGGTGGAGACCACGCAGGACGGGCGGTTGTTCAACTCCCTGCGGGTACGGCACTACACGACCGAACCGCAGGTCGCCGCCCTGGTCGACGCCCTGGCCCCGGACGGCCTCCACATCGAGCGGTGGCTGCCCAAGGCCTCCCTCGGCGGCCGAGCGGCCGATCTGCGGGTGGTGGTCGTCGCGGGCCGCGCCACACACGCCGTCGTCCGCACGAGCCGGCACCCGATGACCAACCTCCACCTCGGCGGCGCCCGCGGCGACCTCGGCGCGGCCCGCGCGGCCATCCGGGCCGCAGGCGGCGCCCTGGACGACGCGCTGCACCTCGCCGAGCGTGCGGCCGCCTGTTTCCCCGGCACCCTCTGTGTGGGCGTCGACGTCCTGCCCGCGACAGGCTGGCGGCGCTTCGCCGTCGGCGAGGTCAACGCCTTCGGGGACCTGCTGCCGCGGCTGACCGGGCTGCCCGGCAGCGGAGCCGAGGGCCTGGACACCTACGCCGCGCAGGTCGCCGCCGTACCGGCCGTGATGGAGCGCGAGCACGCACGACGCAAGGAGCAAGACCGTGAGAACCCGGTCGGCACGGCCGACGCCTGACATGAACGAGGTCGTGGGCAGCCACGACCTCCTGATGGTCGTCCTCGACACCCTCCGTTACGACGTGGCGCAGGAGTTGGCGGCGGCAGGCCGCATACCGCACCTGGCGCGCCGGCTGCCCGGTGGCCGGTGGGAGCGCCGGCACGCGCCCGGCAGCTTCACCTACGCCTCGCACCAGGCGATGTTCGCGGGCTTCCTGCCCACGCCCGCCGTACCGGGCCCGCACCCGCGGCTCTTCGCCGCCCGGTTCGCGGGCAGCGAGAGCACCGCGGACGGCACCTTCGTGTACGACACGCCCGACCTGGTGTCCGGACTGGCCGCGGCCGGGTACCGCACGGTGTGCGTCGGCGGGGTCGGCTTCTTCAACAAGCAGGGGCCGCTGGGCTCGGTGCTGCCCGGGATGTTCCAGGAGAGCCACTGGGAACCGGAGTTCGGGGTGCCCTCCCCCACCTCCTTCGAGGCGCAGGTGGCCTGTGCGGAGAAGGTGGTGGCCGGGCTGCCGCGCGAGCAGCGGCTCTTCCTCTACGTGAACGTCTCGGCGCTGCACCAGCCCAACTGGTTCCACCTGCCCGGCGCCACCCGGGAGTCGGGCGACACCCGCGCCTCGCACGCGGCCGCTCTGGAGTACGTGGACCGGCACATCGGGCGGCTGTTCACCGCGGCCGCGAGCCGCCGCCGCTGCTTCGCGGTCGTCTGCTCCGACCACGGCACCGCGTACGGGGAGGACGGGCACACCGGCCACCGCATCGGCCACGAAGTCGTCTGGACCGTCCCCTACGCCCACTTCTTCCTCGACGAGGCCCGATGACCCGCACCGACGTGACCCTCTCCCCGGCATCCGCGGCGCAGCCGGCGCCCGACCCGGACCGCCCGTACCAGCACTACGTCTACGCCTACCCGCACAAGACGGCCTACCGCCCGCTGCCCCGCGGCGGCGCCCGGCTGCGCGACCTGTGGGCGGACGAGCCCAAGGACGCCCTCTCCCTCTACTTCCACATCCCCTTCTGCGAAGTGCGCTGCGGATTCTGCAACCTCTTCACCCGGATCGGTGCCCCGGACGGCCTGACCACGGCCTATCTGGACGCCATGGAGCGCCAGGCGCGTGCCGTGCGCGAGGCGCTCGGCGGAGAGGCTCGGTTCGCCAACGCGGCGTTCGGCGGGGGCACTCCCACCTTTCTGGAGGCCGCCGAGCTGGAGCGACTGTGCGATCTGGCGGAGTACGGCCTCGGTGCCGACCTGACGGCGGTGCCGCTGTCCGTCGAGGCGTCCCCCGCCACGGCGACCGCGGACCGGCTCTCCGTACTGGCGGCCCGCGGCACGACGCGGCTGAGCCTGGGCGTGCAGAGCTTCGACGACGCCGAGGCGCGCGCCGCCGTGCGTCCACAGCGCCGCGCCGACGTCGAGGCGGCCCTCGGCCGCGTCCGGGACGCCGGCATCCCGGTGCTCAACATCGACCTGATCTACGGCATCGACGGCCAGACCGAGGCGTCCTGGCAGCGCTCCCTCGACGCGGCCCTCGCGTGGCGCCCCGAGGAGCTGTACCTCTACCCGCTGTACGTACGCCCGTTGACCGGTCTCGGCCGGCAGGCGGGCACGGGGTCCGGCGACCCCGCGTGGGACGAGCAGCGGCTGCGTTTGTACCGCCGCGGCCGCGACCACCTCCTCGCGCACGGCTACGAGCAGGTGTCGATGCGCATGTTCCGCAGGTCCGGCGCGCCGGCCGACGGGGGTGGCGACTACGCCTGCCAGACCGACGGCATGGTCGGCCTCGGCTGCGGCGCCCGTTCGTACACCTCGGCGCTGCACTACTCGTTCGACTACGCCGTCGGCATGCAGGAGATACGCAGGATCGTCGACGACTACACCGCCCGCCCCCAGGAGGACTTCGAGGACGCCGACTTCGGCTGGGCGATGGACGCCGAGGAGAGCCGGCGCCGCCACCTCCTGCAGTCGCTGCTCCAGGCCGAGGGCCTGCGCGTGGCGGACTACCGCGCCCGCTTCGGCACCGCGCCCGGCGAGGACTTCCCCGCCGAACTGGAGCGCTTCGCCGGTCGCGGCTGGCTGGACCCGGCCGCCGGTCCCGGGCTGCTGCGCCTGTCCCCCGAGGGCCTGGCGCACTCCGACGCACTCGGACCGGCGCTGTTCTCCGCGGCCGTGCGCGCCCGCATGGCCGGTTACGAGCCGAAGTGAGGTCGTCCACCATGGATCTGACGGTGCTGTACCGGGGCCCGCTCGCCTCGTGCGACTACGACTGCCCGTACTGCCCCTTCGCCAAGCGCCGGGACAGCCGGGCCGAACTCACCGCCGACCGGGCCGCGCTCGAACGCTTCGCGGGCTGGGCGGCCGCCCAGCGCGGCGACCGGCTGTCGCTGCTGTTCACGCCGTGGGGCGAGGGCCTGGTGCGCTCCTGGTACCGGCGCACTCTCGCGGAACTGAGCAGGCTGCCGCACATCGACCGGGTGGCGATCCAGACCAACCTGAGCTGCCGCACCGACTGGCTGGACACCGCCGACCTGTCCACGCTCGCCCTGTGGTGCACCTTCCACCCCGGGCAGACGCCCTACGACCGCTTCCTCGGCAAGACCCGCGAACTGGCGGACCGGGGCGCCCGCTTCAGCGTGGGCGTGGTCGGCCTGCCGGAGCACCTGGAGGCCGCCCGCCGGCTGCGCGGGGACCTTCCGGCCCATGTCTACCTGTGGGTCAACGCGGCCGAGGGCCACACCTACACCGACGCCGAGGCGGACGAGTGGACCGCCCTCGACCCGCTCTTCCCCTACAGCCGCCACCCGCACCGCAGCGCGGGCCTGCCCTGCCGCACGGGCGAGTCGGTGATCTCCGTGGACGGCGGGGGCACGGTCCGCCGCTGCCACTTCGTCAGGGCCGAGCTGGGCAACCTCTACGACGGCTCCTACCGGGCCGCGCTGGGGCCGCGCGCCTGCCCGCTGGCGGCGTGCGACTGCCACATCGGCTACGTCCACCTGGAGACGCTGCCGCTGTACGACGTGTTCGCCGGCGGGGTCCTGGAGCGGATACCCGCCGCGCCGCCGTACGCGGGCCCGACGCCCGTCCCGGGCCTGCTCGGCGCCTGACGGCGGGCCCGCGGGGCGCGCCGGTCAGGGCTTGTGACCGACGCCGCCCCAGAAGGCGATCCGGGTGTGCTCACCGGTCTCGGGGAGCGGGCTGTCCGGCCGCCAGCTGGGAACCTGCACGAGGCCCGGCTCGACCAGCGGGAACCCCTCGAAGAAGGGCTCGATCTGCGCCTTGCCGCGCAGCGTGAGCGTGGAGGTGGCGTTCTTGTACGCCTCGCGGGCGTCGGCGTCCACGTCCTGGTGGAAGTCGGTGGTCCCGTGGGACAGGATCAGCCGGCTGCCGCTCGGGAGGTTCTTGCCGAGGGTCCGCACGATGCCCGCGGGGTCCTCCTCGTCGCGCACGAAGTGCAGGAGGGCGACGAGCATCAGCGCCACCGGCTCGTCGAAGTCGATGAGTTTACGCAGCGTCGTGTGCTCGAGGATCGAGTCGGGGTCGCGCACGTCGCCGAGGAAGAAGCCCGCGTTGCCGGTGTTGGTGAGCCGGGCGCCGGCGTGGGCGGCCACGATCGGGTCGTTGTCGACGTACGCGACGCGTGCGTCGGGGACGACCTCGCGGGCGACCTCGTGGGTGTTGGGCGAGGTGGGGATACCGGTGCCGATGTCGATGAACTGCCGGATGCCCTGCCCGGCGGCGTGGCGCACGGCGCGCCGCATGAAGTCCCGGTTGGCGCGGGCGCTGGGGCGCGCGTCCGGGGTCATGCGGATGACCATCTCGGCGGCTTCGCGGTCGGCCTCGTAGTTGTCCTTGCCCCCGAGGTAGTAGTCGTACATCCGGGCAGGGTGCGGCCTGCTGGTGTCGATCTCGTCCGCGGAGAAGCCCTTGTCGGTCAACGCCGTGCTCCGTTCGGAATCCTCTGGTCCGGGTGGATCCAGGTCGGTGCGGTGGGGTGCGGTGGGGTGCGTCGCGACGCGTGCGGCCGAGCCGGGTGGTGCGGGACCGCCCGGCCGGCTCCGGTGCTCCGTGTGCATGACATCATCCCCCGGCCGGTGCCCCTGGGGCAGGTGGTTTCCGGACGCCGGCTCCCGGGCCTGCGGTCGTGGTCCGGCCGCACGTCAGGTCTGCCGGAGGATGTCACGGAGGATCTCCTCGGTCCGCTGGGCCGGGGCGGCCTGGGCGCACATCCGGTCCAGCGCCTCGAGGAAGGCCGAGACGTCGTCGCGGTCGTCGAAGTAGACGGAGCCGACCAGGTTCTCGGAGTAGACGACGTCCGGCAGTTCGTCGGTCTGGAACCGGAAGATGTGGAACGGCCCGTACATGGCGGGGTGGGGGCCGTCGGAGAACCGCATGATCTGCAGCCGCACCTGGGGCAGCGAGCAGCTCTCGATGAGCCGGGTGATCTGGGCGCGCATCAGTTCCGGGCCGCCGATCGGTCTTCGCAGCACCGTCTCGTCGATGATGATCCACACCAGCGGCGCGTTCGGGCGGGTCAGCAGTGCCTGCCGCTCCAGGCGCACCGCGACCACCCGTTCGACCTCCTCCGCGGAGGCGCGCGGCCGGCCCGCGCGCAGCACCTCGCGCGCGTAGTCCTCGGTCTGCAGCAGTCCGGGGATGTAGTGCGGCTCATAGGCGCGGATGACGCTGGCCTCGCCCTCGATGCTGACGAAGGCACTGAACCAGTCGGGCAGCACATCACGGTAGCGGTGCCACCAGCCGGGGCGG
Organism: Streptomyces sp. NPDC088354; assembly: GCF_044753585.1. NCBI lineage: Bacteria > Bacillati > Actinomycetota > Actinomycetes > Kitasatosporales > Streptomycetaceae > Streptomyces > Streptomyces sp. NPDC088354. Next base: position 462,286 of record NZ_JBIVNJ010000003.1, read on the forward strand.
TTGGCCTCGCGGGCGAGGGAGACGAAGGCCTCCACCTCGGCCGGGTCGAGGACCCCGTAGGTGTGCAGCAGCTTCTCGACGTAGGGGATCTTCAGGCCGACCTCGGCCTTCTCCATGCGCCGGATGGTGGCATGGGTGACGTCCAGCGCCCGGCCGGCGTCCTCGAAGGTGAGGCCCGCCTTCTCGCGGAGGTCCTGCAACCGCTTCCCGAGCACCACCCGCAGGACGGTGGGAGCACCGGCCGTCCTCGCGTCCGTCACGACCACTTCCCCAACTCCCCTCAACCGAAAGCAGTGTGTCATGCCGTCATCGGAAACGAACAGTGCGCGAGGGCCGTTCTGCAAATTACAGATCGCACCTTGCCAACCGTTCGAACGAAACCGCATAGTAGCGACGTGGCCTCCTCACCAGACGCTCTGCGGTTAGAGCGCCGTGGCGACCTCGACGCCCGTCGCTGTCACGACCTGTTCCGTTTGCCCGCCCACGGGTCCTCGGTCGCCGCGGCACGCCATCGCGTGCGGGCGCGGCTGCGGGAGTGGGAGGCGGACGAGGGTCTGCGCGACGACGCCGAGATGATCGTCTCCGAGCTCTTCACCAACGCCGTTCGGCACACGGGCAGCGAGCACATCGCCTGCGCGCTGTGGTTCGACGGCGAACGGCTGCGTCTCGAAGTCACCGACCAGGGGCGCGCTCCGACCGCGCCCCGGCCGCGTGCGGCGGGCGTGGACGAGGAGGGCGGCCGCGGACTGCTGCTGGTGGGCGCGCTGTCGCAGGTGTGGGGAGTCCGGCCCTCGGACGACGGCCTGGGCCGTGTCGTCTGGGCCGAACTCGCCGCCGGCGGGACCGCCGCGTGAACGCACCGGCCGGGCGGTCCCGGCTGGGGGCCTAGAGCGGCAGCAGGTCGGGGCGCTTGGGCTCCACGTGGTCGCCCGAGGACTCGCCGCGCAGCCGCCGCCCGATCCACGGCACGAGGTACTCGCGTGCCCACTGGATGTTGTCCCTGCGGATCTCCGCGGGCGCGCGGAAGGGCTCCGGCGGCCAGGGCTGGTCCGGGTCGGCCGGTACGTCCAGTCCGAGCAGCTGCCCGGCGCGCAGCGCCACGCGGGTGTGGCCCTCCGGCGACAGGTGCAGCCGGTCGGCGTCCCAGGCCCGGCGGTCCTGCACCGAGCGGAGCGACCACAGGTCCAGCACGGGGCAGTCGTGGCGGTCGGCGATGGCCCGCACGTGGGCGGTGTACGTGGCGATCTTGCCGCGCAGGTGGCGCAGGACGGGGATGCCGCGGGTGTCGAAGCCCGTGCAGAGCACGACGGTGCCGACGGAGGCCCTGAGGCGGGCGACCGCGGCCTCGTAGCGCTCGGCGACGTCGTCGGGGTCGCTGCCCGGGCGGAGGATGTCGTTGCCGCCCGCGCAGAAGGTCACCAGGTCCGGATGGAGTTCGATGGCCCGGGGCACCTGCTCGTCGACGATCTGGTCGAGGAGCCGGCCGCGCACCGCCAGGTTCGCGTACCGGAAGTCGTGCTCGGGGCGGCGATCGGAGAGGAGGACGGCGAGCCGGTCGGCCCAGCCGATGAGGTTTCCGTCCGGTCCGGGGTCGCCCACACCTTCCGTGAAGCTGTCCCCGACGGCTGTGTACGACCCGATCGCGCCACTGTTGTTTCTTGTCGAATCGTCTGCCACGTCAGCAGATGATTCACCTCTTCAAATGGCCTACGCCACCGTAACCAGGGCCTGACGCGGGGTGATTCATCCCACCCGGCCAATTCCGCCGCAGGCGGAATACGGCGGGGCCCCGGGGCGTCGTGCCGGACGGCCCGCGAGCGCCTCCCCCGCGGCCGGCGGCCGCGGGCCGGACGCCACATACCGCGCGGTACGGCAAGGGATCCGGTGTGTCGTAGGGTCAGCAATGGTCCGGTCGCCGGTGACCAGCACCGCCCGGCCTGTGAGCAAAGGAGCGCCGGTGACCCAGCAGACGCCGCAGACCGCCTCGTCGGAGCCCGAGCTGACCGGTGTGCGCAACTTCCGTGACCTCGGCGGACTCCCGACGACCGACGGCCGCCGGGTGCGGCACGGACGGCTCTTCCGCAGCGGGCACCTGGCGCACACCACCGAGCGGGACGCCGCCTTCCTGGCCTCCCTCGGGCTGCACACGATCTTCGACTTCCGGAACTCCTCCGACATCAAGCTCGAGGGCCCCGACGTGGACCTGCCCGGCGTGCGCAACGTGAACATGCCGCTGAGCGACCCCGCCCACGGCGCCGAGTTCTGGACCACCGTCCGCGAGGGCGACATCGAGGCGCTGCGCGGCACCCTCGGCGACGGCCGGGCCGCCGAGCGCATGGTGCAGGCCTACCACCGCATCGTGCTGGACCGCACCGCCGAGCACAGCCGCATGCTGGAGCTGCTGGCCGAGGAGGAGTCCGTGCCCGCGCTGCTGCACTGCGCCGCGGGCAAGGACCGCGCGGGCACCTCGGTGGCCGTGATCCTGCTGGCCCTGGGCGTCGAGCGGGAGGCGATCGTGGCGGACTACCTCAAGAGCAACGAGGCGCACCGCCGCTACCGCGTCCAGCGCGGCGAGCACGCCGAGCCGGCCGGGACCCCCGAGGTCATGGAGCTGCTGAGCCCGCTCTTCGACGCCCGCCAGGAGTACCTCGAGGCCGCGTTCGACACCATCGAGGAGCACTGGGGATCGGCCGACCGCTACCTTGAGGACGGACTCGGCCTCACCCCTGAGCGCCGCGAGCGGCTGCGAGCGCTGCTGCTGGAGGACGCCGGACCCGCCTGAGCCGCCCGCCCGGGGCCTACTTGGCCCCGGCCAGGTGGAAGATCAGGAAGAAGAACGCGGCGATGATGTGCACCCCCACCAGGTAGATGAAGGCACGGATCTTGAAGCCCATCGGGGCCTTCTCGGAGCCGGAGATCTTGGCGGACACAGGGAGTCCTCTCATAGGGTCGTCAGGCGCCATGGGGTCGCGGTGCCCGGCCGTCACCCAGGCAGAGGTCCGCGACGGGGCTGCGCAGCAGCGTGTGGACGAACAGCAGGTCGACGCCGCCGGGCGAGGCGGCCGCGATGCGGTGCGGGGTCGTCGAGTCGAAGTGGGCGCTGTCACCGGGCGCGAGCCGCTCCACGGCCTCGCCGAGGGTGAGCCGCAGCTCCCCCTTCAGCACGTAGAGCCACTCCTCGCCCGGGTGCACCCGCACCAGGCCGTCCTGCGGTCCCGGCGGGACGTGCAGGCGCAGGGCCTGCATCGCCCGTCCCGGGTTGCCGGTCTGCCAGTACGTCCAGCCGCCGGCGTCCGCGGGCTCCACGGACCCGGCGCGCACGACGGGGTCGCGTTCCGGGGCGGTCTCGCCGAGCAGCTCGGAGACGGTGGTGCCGTAGGTGCGGGCGAGAGCGAGGAGCATGGGCAGCGACGGCTGCCGCTGCCCGGTCTCCAGCCGTGACAGGTGGGCGGGCGACAGCCCCGCACGGGCGGCGGCCGCTTCGAGGGTCAGGCCGCCGCGGCGGCGCAGATCCCGCAGCTGGGGGGCGACATCCGGCAGGGGCTCGTCCTGCCCCGGTGTCGAGGTCATGCTCCAGGTATAGACACAGTTCGCCCCGGAGGCAAAAAACTTGCCTCCGGGGCAAAAGCAGCCCCGCGGGCGGTCAGCGGTGGGCGACCGCCTGCTTCACCAGTGTCCTGCCGAACTCCCACATCAGGCCACCGCCGCCGTGTGCGTCGTCCATCACGGCGGTGAAGGCGGTCACGAAGCGGTCCACCTCCGGCTCCCCGATGATCAGCGGCGGGATCAGCTTGATCACCTCCAGGTGGTCCCCGGAGACCTGGGTGAGGATGCGGTGCCGCTGCAGCAGCGGCACCACGACCATCTGCGCGAACAGCCCCTTGCGTGCCGCCTGCAGCATGGTCCAGCGGCTGCGCAGGCCGAGCGACTTCGGGCGGCCGAACTCGATGCCGATCATCAGGCCGCGGCCGCGGACCTCGTGCAGCAGCTCGTAGCGGTCCACCAGGGCGGCCAGCCGCGTGCGCAGCAGGTCACCGGCCGCCCGGGCGTTGGCGACGATCTGCTCGTCCTCCATCACGGACAGTGTCGCCAGGCCCGCCACCATCGCCTGCGCGTTGGCGCCGAAGCTGGCGGAGTGCACCAGTACCCGGTCCATCGAGGAGTAGACCTTCTTGAAGATCCAGTCCTTGCCGAGGGTGGCGCCCACCGGCACGTAGCCGCCGGAGAGCGCCTTGCTGACGCACACCAGGTCCGGCTCGACGCCCTCCTCGTGCTGGTAGGCGAAGAAGTCGCCGGTGCGGCCGAGGCCGGTCTGCACCTCGTCCGCGATCAGCAGGGCCTTGTGACGGTGCAGCAGGTCCTGCGCGGCCCGCAGGTAGCCCGGGGGCGCCGCGTGGACGCCCTTGCCCTGGATGGGCTCGACGATCAGCGCAGCGACGTCTCCGCGGGCCAGCTCCCGCTCCAGAGCCGCCAGGTCGCCCAGCGGGACCGCCGTGTCCGGCAGCAGCGGGGCGAAGCCGTCGCGGAAGCCGCCCTCGCCGTTGACGGACAGGGAGCCGGTCGTCAGCCCGTGGAAGGCGTGGTCGCAGTAGAGCACCCGCGGCCTGCCGGTGGCGAAGCGGGCGAACTTCAGGGCGGTCTCCACCGCCTCCGTGCCGCTGTTGCCGAAGAACACCCGGTCCAGGTGCGGGGTGTACGACAGCAGCTTCTCGGCGAGCAGGCCGGGCAGCGGCTGGCAGTCGAAGCGGGTGAGGTCGGCCAGCCCGGCGTCCAGCACGTCGTGCAGGGCCTTGCGGACGACGGGGTGGTGGCGGCCGAGGCCCATCACCCCGAACCCGGCGAGCATGTCCAGGTAGTCCTGGCCCTCGTCGTCCCAGAAGTACGCGCCCTCCGCCCGCTCGTAGACCTTGTCGAAGCCGATGGTGTGCAGCATCCGCGGCAGTTGGTGGTTGAGGTAGCGGCCGTGCAGGTCGTAGCGCTCCGCGCCCCGCTCGGCCAGCAGCGTCGCCAGGTCGAAGCCCTTCGGCTCAGGATCGGGCGGTGTCATCGCTCGTGTACTCCTCGGTCCGTTGCTCCGTGTGCGCCCCGATACGGGCGAGGGTCGCGCCGATGCGGCCCGCGATCTCCGCCGGCGTCAGCCCGATGTCGGCCAGCAGTTCGCCGCGCTTGGCGTGGGCGAGGAACTGCTGCGGGATGCCGAAATCACGCACCGGCACATCCGTGTCGGCGTCCCGCAGGGCCTGGGCCACCGCGGAACCGACGCCCCCCGCACGGCCGTTGTCCTCGACGACGGCCACCATGCGGTGCTCGGCCGCCAGCCCCGGCAGGGCCGCGTCCAGCGGCTTGACCCAGCGGGGGTCGACGACGGTGACGCCGATGCCGCGCTCGCGCAGCAGGGCGGCCGCGGCCAGGCAGACGGGCCCCAGCGCGCCGACGGACACCATGAGGACGTCGGGCCGATCACCGCGGTGCAGGACGTCCATGCCGCCGACCCGGTCGATGGCCGGCAGCGCCTCGCCGACCGTCGCCTTCGGGAAGCGGACGACGGTCGGCGCGTCGTCCACGTCGACCGCCTCGCGCAACTGGGCGCGCAACTGGTCGGCGTCGCGCGGGGCGGCGATCCGCAGGCCGGGCACGACCTGGAGGATCGACATGTCCCACATGCCGTTGTGCGAGGCGCCGTCGTCGCCCGTCACACCGGCCCGGTCCAGGACGAAGGTGACCCCGCACTTGTGCAGCGCCACGTCCATCAGCACCTGGTCGAAGGCCCGGTTGAGGAACGTCGCGTAGACCGCGACCACCGGGTGCAGGCCACCGGTGGCCAGGCCCGCGGCCGACACCGCGGCATGCTGCTCCGCGATGCCCACGTCGTACACGCGCTCGGGGAAGGCCTTGGCGAACTTCTCCAGGCCCACCGGCTGCAGCATCGCCGCGGTGATCGCCACGACGTCCTGCCGCTCGGCGCCGATCCTCAGCATCTCGTCACCGAAGACCGAGGTCCACTTCTGCCCGCTCGACGGGGTCAGCGGCTCGCAGGTCAACGGGTCCATGGCGCCCACCGCGTGGAAGCGGTCGGCCTCGTCGCGCTCGGCGAAGGCGTACCCGCGGCCCTTCTCGGTGAGGCAGTGCACCAGGACCGGTCCGCTGAAGCGCCGGGCCCGGCGCAGCGCGGACTCCACCGCGGCGACGTCGTGGCCGTCGATGGGGCCGACATACTTCAGCCCCAGGTCCTCGAACATGCCCTGGGGCGCGAAGGCGTCCTTGAAGCCCTTCTTCGCGCCGTGCAGGGACTCGTAGAGCGGCCTGCCGACGACGGGGGTCTGGTTGAGCACCTGCTTGCCCCAGGCGAGGAAGCGCTCGTAGCCGTCGGTGGTGCGCAGCGTGGCCAGGTGGTTGGCGAGGCCTCCGATGGTCGGCGCGTAGGAGCGCTCGTTGTCGTTGACGACGACGATGAGCGGGCGGTCCCTCGCGGCGGCGATGTTGTTCAGCGCCTCCCAGGCCATGCCGCCGGTCAGCGCGCCGTCACCGATCACGGCCACGACGTGGTCCTGGCGGCCCAGCACCTGGTTGGCCTTGGCGAGCCCGTCCGCCCAGCCCAGCACGGTGGAGGCGTGGCTGTTCTCGATGACGTCGTGCTCGGACTCGGCGCGCGACGGATAGCCGGAGAGCCCCCCCTTGCCGCGCAGCTTGGAGAAGTCCTGACGTCCCGTCAGGATCTTGTGCACATAGGACTGGTGACCCGTGTCCCACAGGATCCGGTCGGCCGGCGAGTCGAAGACCCGGTGCAGCGCGATCGTCAGCTCGACCACGCCGAGATTGGGCCCCAGGTGACCACCGGTTCTGGCGACCGCCTGCACCAGGAAGTCGCGGATCTCCACGGCGAGTTCGTCCAGCCGCTCCTGCGGGAGGACCTTCAGATCGCGCGGACCGCGGATGTTTTCGAGCAGCGACACTTTCCCACCTCGCTCCCCTCCGGGGTTGGTTCGCTCAACTCACACTGATCTGCGGCTCCCCTGACGGGACCCCGTCGGCCTCCATCCGCTCGGCGAGCTTCATGGCCTCCTCGATGAGGGTCTCCACGATCTTCGACTCCGGCACGGTCTTGATGACCTCGCCCTTCACGAAGATCTGCCCC